>JBBQFW010000193.1:0-7418 GCA_038322445.1 Gemmatimonadales bacterium | reverse complement strand
GAAACCCCCAAGGCTGATACCACCGCTCCGGCGATGGCACCGGCACCCGCGCCCGCAATGGCGATGGACAGCAGCGCGAAGATGGCCGATTCGGCCAGCGCTGCCATGAAGATGGACACCGCCAAGGCGAAGATGGACACCAGCATCAAGAAGATGGAAGATGCCAAGGGCGCCATGAAGGACGCCGGCAAGAAGATGAAGAAGCCGTAAGGCTTGTTCTTCCTGAAGGAATGGCGGGGCGGCACACTTCGGTGTACCGCCCCGTTCTTCATTCATCCGGATGCGTGCGCGGCGCTCCAGGCAAACGCATCTGACACTCCAAATTCCGGACGCACCTGCGGATCCCATCCGAGCTCGTCGCGCGCACGCTGTGAGCTGAACGGATTGTTTTTTCCCAGGAAGTCGACGGCCGAGAACGAAACCGCCTGCACGCGACTCCCCGGAATGATCCTCGCCATGCCCAGCAACGCGCGCTCGGCGCCTTTCGCGAGCGCGAAGGGAACGCGCACCGTGCGAAGGCGGACGCCAAGTCCCGTCGCCGCATACTGGAAGAACTCCGCGGCGGAAACGTCAAAGTCGTTCGCGAGATTGTACACCCGGCCGCGTGCGGCATCGCTCCTCGCGGCACGCACCATTCCATCCACGACATTCTCGACATGCACGATCGCGAGCGTCGTGCTGCCGGTGCCGATCAGCGGTGCGAATCCTCGCCGGAGCAACCGCGCCACGCGCGGGACGAACTGACGATCATGGCGGCCGTAGATGACGTCGGGGCGTACCGCGGTCGCCCAGATGGCTCCGCTCGCGCAAGCCTGCGTGACGATGGCTTCGCTCTCGCGCTTGGATCGCGCGTAAAAATCGGATTCGCGGAGTGGTGCGAGCGGTGCCGTCTCGTCTGTTAGCAGACCGTCGCGATAACGCGCGGTACCGCCGTACACGGCCACGCTGCTCACATGGACCAGTCGTGCGCCCGCACTGGTTGCCGCGCGCACCGCGTTCTCCGTTCCCTCCACGTTCGGTCGCCTGAACGCTTCCCATCCTCCACTGGGCGTCACGGCCGCTGCCGTGTGGAAGATGACTTCGCGATTGGTGGCCGCGGCGATGAACGAGGCGGTGTCGAGTACATCGCCATGCGCGAGCTCGACCCCGAGCTCGCGAAGAGACGCCGCGGCGTTCATGTCGCGCACGAGCGCCCGCACGGTCCAGCCATCGCGACGCAGCCGCTCCACCACGTGGCGACCGACCTGCCCGGTGGCGCCGGTCACGAGCGCCGTCGGCAAGGTCAGGGTGCCACGAAGGGCAGCGCACAGAGCTCGACGGCGCCCTCAGTCATTGCCTCGGCCGGCGCGTCTGCCGACGGCCACCGCGCGATGAGTGATGTGCCGGGCTCCACTTCCCTTCGGATCATGGCGAGCGCGATTCCGCCCAGGCGCGGTGATCGCACGGACGACCGGACATCGCCGACCTGAAGGCCCGCCGCATCATGCAGCGTTGCACCGGATGGCGGCGCGTCGAGCGTGGTGCTGCGAATGCCGCGCAGGTGCTTGTTCACGTGGCCGCGGAAATGAAGGCGCGCCACCGTTTCCTGACCGACGTAACACCCCTTCGTGTACGAGATCGCATGCAGCTCGTCGAAGTTGGCTTCCTGGGGAATCGTGGTGTCGTCCATGTCGATGCCCCACTCGGGCCGACCCGCCTCGATCCGTGCGATCTCCCACGCCTCGAGCCCGGCGGGAACCGCACCGGCGTGCACCGCGCGTTCCCACAGGTCGTCAAACACGCTCGCTGGGGCGATCAGCTCGAAGCCCTCCATGCCAAGCTCCGGCGAGCTGATGACGAGCACGGTCTGTCCACCAACGTCAACGGTCACGTGCGCGTACGGCGCCAGCGCGCTGAGCGCGGGTGACTGCACGTTCGTCAGCGCCGCCACGACATGGCGCGCATTGATCCCGAAGACACCGAGGTCACGGAGGTTCGACGTTTCGTCGACGTGCGGCGCGAGTCGCGGGTTGATGAACTTTCGTACCATGCCCGCCCATGCCGCCGCCGCCCGCGGCGGTGCGTCAACCAGTACGCTGCCTTCCTCGATGAAGACACGGACGTCGGCGACGATCTTGCCCTTCGCCGTGAGCGCGGCGGCATAGCATCCCTGACCGGGCACCAATCCCGCCACGTCATTCGTCACCAGCCCCGCCACCATCTCCGCCGCCCTGTCGCCCTTCACGCGCACTCGGCCGCGATGGCTCCGGTCGAACAGCGCGGCATTGGACTGAAGCGCCTCGTACTCCACTGCCACGCTGCCGTACGCGAGCACAACGTTCTGTCCTCCCACATCGGCGCGCGTCGCGTTGGCCATCCCCCCGCCCTTCACGCCCCGTGCTCCACGGCTGCCAGGCCGACAAGACGAGCGAGGGTGGCAAGCGTCAGTCCTGTGAGCGAATCAACGGCAGCGTCGGCCTCGAGCGCGATGTGTGCGGGCGCGCCGAGCGCGATCGTGCGAAGTCCTGCGGTCCGGGCGGCGCGCAACTCACCGATCGAAGTGGCGAGGAGGAGGCACTGCTCCACCCGCACCGGGCGGCGCTGCGAGAGTCGCGCAATCGCGGTAAGGAATGGCGCCAGCGAAGGCGGTGCATCCAACGCATCGTCGCCGCTCACGATGGTCGACACCGCGCTGTCGAGGCCCGCAAGACGAAGCACGAATTCCGTCTCCGAACGCGACGCGCGCGTGACGATCGCGATGCGCGAACCGACTTGCGCGCTCTCGAGCAGCTCGCGGGTACCGTCCCGCAGCAGAAATCCGTTGCCCAGACGCTCCGCGAAGGCGCGTGACGCACGGGCAGCGACAAGCCCTGCGACCACCGGATCCACCACCGGCACAACATCCGGCGCGAGTCCTTCTTCCTGAAGCGCACGCTGACGTGCAACATGCCGCATCGCGGAGGTGTCAACGATGCAGCCCTCCCAATCGAGCAGAAGCGCGTCTGGCATGCCGATGAAGTAAGTCGGATGGCCGGTGAGGCGCTACGTCTGTCGTGCCTGGCGGACCGAACTTGATCAGCCGCGGTGACGCCTGGGTCCCCAACGATCAACGTCCTGCCGCTCCTTCGCGCGCACTTACCGCGATGAGCCTCTGGTGCCTCCAAGCGCTCCCTGTTTCGCCAGCACCGCGTACGATGCATCCAGCAGGTCCACGGGATGAATGGAGCGCGCGCGCATTCCCGCCTGCAACATGCCTCCGCCGATCTGCATCATGCAGCCAGGATTCCCGGTGGCGACGTACGCAGCACCTGTCTCCGCGATGTTGCGGAGCTTGGGCGCCAGCACACGATCAGACGTCTCGGGCTCGACGAGATTGTAGATGCCCGCACTTCCGCAGCAGTGCTCACTTCCCGCGAGTGGGACGAGCGCAAGCTCCGGTATGGCGGCGAGCACCTGAAGCGGCGGCGTCACCACACGCTGTGCATGCAGGAGGTGGCAGGGCGCGTCATACGTGACCTTCAGTGGAAGCGCACCACCGGGCCGAGGCCCGGCCATGGCCAGCAGCTCACTCACGTCTCGCACGCAAGATGACATCGCAACCGCGCGATCATGCCAGGCGTCGTCCTGCGCGAGCAGGTCGCCGTACTCCTTCATGATGGCGCCGCACCCGGCGGCGTTCACCGCGATGAAGTCCGCACCGCTCGCCTCGAACGCGGCAATGTTTGCGCGCGCGAGCGCCCGCGCCGTCTCCGCGTCGCCGGCATGGGCATGCAGCGCTCCGCAGCACCCTTGCGCCGGTGCCTCGACGATGGCGTAGTCATTGACCGACAGTGTTCGTTCAGTCGCGCGGTTCGTCGCCGCGAATACCCCCTCCATCACGCAGCCCGTGAGCAACGCGACCGTGCCGCGCGATGCGTCCGACACTGGCGCATAGGTGGGTGCACGCCACGAAGCGCGGGTGGATTCCAGCATCGCCATCGCGAAGCCAAGTCGCCCCGGAAGCCTCGCCAGGACGCGCGAGAGTCCGAGCGCGCGCGTCACCCGACCACCAAGCATGGCCACGCGCATCAGCGACTTGCGCGCGAAGACGAAGAGGATGACGCGCGCAATGGGCGCATTCGGGTGAACAGCGGTCAGCGTCGCCCGCGTCGCCTCCAGGAGGTGACCATACGGCACACCGGAGGGACACGCCGTTTCACAGGCACGGCAGCCGAGGCAGCGATCGATGTGCGTGCGCACGTCCGTATCATCGACTGCCAGGCTGCCGTCAACGATCGCCCGCATCAACACCAGCCTGCCACGCGGACTGTCGTTCTCGTCCTCCAGTTCGAGGTACGTGGGGCACGCCTGCAGGCAGAAGCCGCAGTGCACGCAGGCATCCAGTCCGGCACTCGCATCCGCGAGGGGCGTCCCGGGAATGGCGCAGGCGCTCATGGCGACGACGTCGTTCATGGTGCTCCGAGTATGCCGGGGTTCATCACGCGATCCGGATCGAATGACCGCCGCACCGTCTCAGCGAGCGCTTGCGAGTCCGACGCACGCGACACGCTCGGCCAGAGCGCGTGGGGCAGACGCTCGCCGATGACCGTTGCCGTCGACACAAGGGACGTGAGCCATGCCTGCATCTCACTGATGGCGCGCGCGTCGTCTGATGGCGGGATGACGCACCGGACGATGCCGCGCGCGAGGGTGGCATGCGCGTAGCCGCCGTGCGCATCAGCGAACGAAGCCACGTGCGCGAAGAGCGCCCCGCATTGCGCGGGCAGCGCACTGGCTCGGAACACCATGGATCCCGAACGCTCCGAAACGCCCAGGTTCCGCCACGCGTCGACCGCGCCGTCCTGCATTTCACCAACCGACGCCACCGAATCGGCAGCGGCGCGAACGAACGCGGCATTGCCGCCGAGTCGCACGAGGAGTTGCGCGTCGCCATCTCCCCCAAGCCGCCGCGCGAGCGACGGCGAGAGCAACTCGGCGGCCAGTGGCCGGTAGTCACCCTCGCGAACCCAGCGCCACGCGGCGGTCGCGATCGCGTCCTGGCTCTTGCCTCCGACGCGCACGAAGAGCGTGCGATCGACCTCGGGACGCGCGCGAAGGCGAACGGTCATCTCGGTGAGTGCGCCGAGCGCGCCCCAGGACCCGGTCACGAGACGTACGAGGTCGAAGCCGGCGACATTCTTCACGACGCGACCTCCAGCACGGACGACGTCACCAGCTCCAGTGACGAACTCGCACCCAAGCACATGGTCGCGTGGCGTCCCGTAGGCCGAGGCCAGTGGACCCGCCGAGGCGGTCGCGATGGTCGCGCCGATGGTGCCGTCGGCGCTGCCATGAGGATCGAGCGTCAGCCACTGCCCTTCGCCAGCGGTCACGCGCTCGATCTCGCTCAGCGGCGTGGCGGCGCGCGCCGTCAGGGTAAGATCACCGGGCTCGTACGATACGATCCCTGTGAGGCCGCCGAGATCGAGGCGAGTCTCCGCTGTGCAGGGCCGGCCGGCGTCGAGCCAGTGTGCACCAGCCCCAATCCGAAGTGGCACGGCGGTCGCGCGCGCTTCTCGCACGCGTTCAGCGATGGATGCGACGTCAGCGGCCACGACCGTTGCTGTCATGCGCGGCTCGCCCGCGCCACGGGCGACGCCAGCCATTCGCGGCAGCTATGCACCGGGACCACCTTGGCGGGATTCGCCCGGCGTTCCGGGTCGAAGGCGGCGCGTAGCGTGCACATCGCGGTCAGCGTGTTCTCGTTGAAGAGCGCATCCATGTAAGGCAGCTTGTCGAGTCCCACGCCATGCTCGCCGGTGATGGTACCGCCCGCCTCGATGCAGGCGTGCATGATGTCACTCATCGCCGCGTGAACGCGTGCGGACTCGTCGGCATCGCTCGCGTCGTACCCGATGTTGGGATGCAGGTTGCCGTCGCCGGCGTGGAACACGTTGCACACATTCACGCGATAGGCGGCGCAGATGCGATGGATGTCCGCGAGCACGGCGGGCAACTTCGTCCGGGGGACGACCGCATCCTGCACCACGAGATTCGCCGAGATGCGACCGAGCGCGCCCGCTGCCTTCTTGCGCCCCTGCCAGAGCCGCGCGCGGTCCGCAGGTTCGGTCGCGACGCGAACGCCGCGCGCCCCAGCCGCGGTGCAGAGGTTGGAAACACGCGCCACGTCATCGTCGAGGCCCGCGCCAGGACCATCGACCTCGATGAGCAGGATGGCAGCGGCATCGGTGGGATAGCCGGCGGCATAGATCGAGGCCTCCACGATCTGGATGACCGCATGGTCCATCATCTCCAGCGCCGCAGGGACGATACCCGCCGCGATGATTGCCGAGACGGCGTGCGCCGCCGCATCCACCGATGAGAAGTCGGCCAGGAGTGTACGAACGGATATCGGGTTGCGCTCGAGCTTGATGGTCGCGTCGAGGACGACACCGAAGCACCCTTCCGATCCAATGAAGGCGCCGAGGAGGTCCAACCCGTCCGCCTCTCCTTCCGGGTTGCCAAGGTGAACGACCTCGCCACTCGGCAGCAGCACGGTGAGCGCGAGCACGTGATTCAGCGTGACCCCGTACTTCAGGCAGTGCGGTCCGCCCGCGTTCTCCGCCACGTTGCCACCGATCGTGCAGGCACTCTGGCTGGACGGGTCGGGCGCGTAGTGCAGCCCGTACACAGAGGCCGCCGCGGTCAGCGTCGAGTTGACGACACCCGGCTCGACCAGCGCACGCGCATTGTCGCCATCGAGGGAGATGATGCGCTTGAGTCGATGCAGGCCGAGCAGCACGACGTCGTCCGCAAGCGCGCCGCCAGAGAGACCCGTCCCCGCGCCACGCGCCACGAACGCGGTATGCGTTTCAGCGAGCGCGCGCACCACCTGGATGGTTTCCTCGCGCGTTCCTGGAAACACTGCGAGCGATGGCGTGCACTGATAGCCCGGCAGGCCATCGGATTCATACGACCGCAGTTCTGCAGGACGCTCCAGCACCCGTCGCGCACCGACGATAGACGCAAGCCGTGCGGCGAGGGGGTGTGTCAGGGGCATACCACTCGGATGGCGTCCCGTTCCAGCGTGTACTCCAGCGGTGTGCCGAGTCGCACGAGTTCGCCGTCGACAGCAATCGTGCTGTTCTTTCGAACCGTGATGGTGCAGTGGTCGACCATGAAGCTGTCGAGCGACGGCGACCGCGAGACGGTCTTCACGCCGCGCGCAACGGCATGCAACGCCAATGCGAGCACTCGCCCAGCGGACCGCCCGTTCACAACCATCACGTGCAGGCCACGCCGCCCGCCAGGCACGCGCTTTCCGAGTGCCGGCACCTGCAGCTCCCGCTCACCGACGCCGATGAAGACGACCGGCGTGCGATAGATCCTGCGCACGCCGTCTACCTCCACTTCGACCGCGAACAACCGCAGCTGGAAGAGGATGCGAATCGCCGCGATCG
>JBBQFW010000192.1:0-7455 GCA_038322445.1 Gemmatimonadales bacterium | reverse complement strand
TCGATGCCGTCGCGTCCATGCTGTATCTCGACTACGGACGCGAGGCCGGGCAGTGGATGCGCAACAAGTTTGGCGGCCGCGAAAACCTTGATGCGGTGTCGTTTCTGAAGCAACTCAATTACACGGTGAGTCAGCTGCATCGCGGCGTATCCATGATTGCCGAGGAGAGCACGACGTGGCCACGTGTCACCCATCCTATTGTGGAGGGTGGATTGGGGTTCACGTTCAAGTGGAACATGGGCTGGATGCACGACACGCTGGAGTACTTCGAGAAGGATCCGATCTACCGGCGGTATCATCAGGATCTGCTCACGTTCGCGATGATCTACGAGCACAGCGAAAACTTCGTGATGCCGCTGTCGCACGATGAGATGGTGCACCTGAAGGGATCGCTGTACGAGAAGATGCCCGGCGACCACTGGCAGAAGCTCGCCAACCTGCGGACGCTGTTCGCCTACATGGTGACGCGTCCCGGCAAGTCGCTGCTCTTCATGGGCAGCGAGATCGCGGAGCCACGCGAGTGGAACCACGACCAGTCGCTTGACTGGCATCTTGGGGAGCAGCCGGATCGCGCGGGATTCATGCACTTCATGGAACGGCTGGGCCACGTGTACAAGCACCACTCGGCGTTCTGGCAGCTCGACAGCGAGCCCCGGGGGTTCGAGTGGATCGACGTGAACGATCGCGAGAACTCGGTGCTGTCGTTCATCCGCCGGAGCAATGAGGCGCATGCGGTCGTCGTGCTGAACCTCACGCCCACACCGCACGGGGCGTATCGCATCGGCGTGCCGGAGGCGGGCGAGTACGCGTGCCTCCTGTCGACGGATGCGCGGGCGTGGGGTGGGAGTGGGTATGGGGAGTTCGACGCGGTCCAGGCGGACGACGTTCCCTACCACGGCCGGCGGTACTCGATCGAGATTGCGTTGCCGCCGCTGTCCGCGGTCGTGCTGGCGCCGCGGGCGCAGCAGGATCTCTGACCATGGACGAGCACGTGGAACGTCCGCTGCTGCGTCGTCTCTCCGCCAGGTTGGGGATTGTCGACGCGTATCTCGACCAGACGGGCGTGTCCCTCCGCCAGACCTCGGACCAGACGCGCGAGCGTCTGCTCTCCGCCATGGGATTCGACGTCAGCTCCGAGGCGGCGGCGGGGAAGGCGCTGCAGCGGCTGCGTCGCCAGCAGCGGCGCGAGTGGATCGCACCGGTACGCGTGGTGCGCCAGCGGAGCAGGTCACTGGCTGGTGTGAAGGTGCGCGTGCCGGCAACGCACGCGAACGAGATGGCGTGGCACCTCACGCTGACGACCGAAGAAGAGGTGCGCTGGCAGTGGAGTGGTGTGACGCACGGCGGGCCACGTCGACGCATGACGCTCGACCTGCCGGTGCGCCCCCCGCTCGGCTACCACGACCTCGAGATCCGCTACACTGCTGATGGCCGCGAGTGGCATGCGAAGCAGCGTCTCATCGTGGTGCCGCCCCGGTGTACGCCGCCGGAGCTGCGGCTCCATGGGAAACGGGGGTTCGGGATCACGACGAACCTCTACACGGTGCGCAGCGAGAAGAACTGGGGCGCTGGCGACATCGGCGACGTGAGGACGATCGCGGAGTGGCTCGGACAGTACGGCGGCGCGTTCGTCGGGATGAATCCGTTGCATTCGCTGCGCAACTGCGGTTACGACGTCAGCCCCTACAGCCCGATCACGCGCCTCTTCCGCAATCCGCTCTACCTCCGCGTGGAGGATGTCCCGCAGCTCGCGCATGATGTCGCAGCGCGCGCCATGATCGCCGCGCCGGATTTCCAGGCGGAGCTGGCCGAGTTGCGCGCCGCCCCCATGCTCGACTACGAGCGCGTGATGTGCCTGCGCAAGCCCGTGATGGAGTCGCTGCATCGCACCTTCGTGGAGCACGAGGAACGCGCGGACACGCCAATCGGCCGCGCCTATGACACGTACCTGAAGCGCGAAGATCCGCCGCTCACGCGATTCGCGACCTACCTGGCGATCTCGGAGCGTGAGGGTCCGGATGCGCGGAACTGGCCCGAGGCCCTGCGCGATTCCAATGGGCCCGCCGTCGCGGCGCTCAGGGAGGAGTTGGCCGAGCGTGTGGATTACCACCGGTGGCTGCAGTTCGAGATCGATCGGCAGTTGGGCGTTGCGGCCTCGGATGCGCTGATCGCGGGCCTGTCGCTCGGGATGTACCAGGATCTCGCGGTGGGGTCGTCGTCGTCGGGGAGTGACGTGTGGGCGCATCCCGAACTGTTCATCCAGGGGGCAACGGTTGGTGCGCCGCCGGACATGTATTCGGATGAAGGGCAGAACTGGGGACTGCCGGCGATCAACCCGCACGCGTTGCGCGCAACGGGCTACGATCACTGGACGCGATTGCTGCGCGCCGGATTTCGTCATACGGGCGCCCTGCGCATCGACCACGCGCTTGGCATGTTCCGCATGTTCTGGGTGCCGCTCGGCGAGTCGGCAAAGCAGGGCGCGTACATGCGCTCGTTCAGCGCGGACCTGTTCGGGATCCTTGCGCTGGAGTCCGTGCGCCACAATGCACTGGTGGTCGGCGAGGATCTGGGCACGGTGCCGGCGGACGTCCCGGGTGTGCTCGCGAAGTGGGGTGTATTGAGCTCGAAGGTGCAGGTGTTCGAGCGCGACTTCCATACGGGTCGATTCCGCGATGCACACGACTATCCGCGCATGGCGCTGGCGACGGTGAATACGCATGACCTTCCGCCGCTGGTAGGCTGGGCGGAGGCGCGCGATATCATGCTGCGCTCGGAGGTGGGTGACCTCTCCGATCCTGACGTGGCGTCGTCGATGCGTCAGTCGCGGATGAATGATCTCGGTGCGCTGGTGACGTCGCTCATCGACGCGGGGCTGCTGCCGCACGATGCGCACAGTCACGTGACATCGGATACGCTCATCCCGGCGGTGCATGCGTTCATCCGCCGGACGCCGTCGGCGCTGGTAGGGCTGTCGCTCGATGACCTGGCGCATGAGTCGACGCCGGTGAACATCCCCGGTGTGTGGCAGGATCGGTATGCGTCGTGGTCGCGGCGCATGCGCGAGACGCTCGAGGAGATCTTTGCGGCGCCGAGGACGGTGAGGTCGCTCGGAGGGTGAGGGGTGGACGCGTGAAGGATTGCACAGCACAATCGGGAAGACCATAACTGACTGTTGGACGCTTCCTCACTCCTGCGATGCGACGTCAGAATCCTCCACTACCGTTGCCACGCCATCTCAAACCGGATCATGACGAAGCGTGACGTCTTAGGCGTCACCGCATGATTCGATTGATTGAAAGTGCTGATCGTTTCTCATATGGCGGCATTGTGTCACGAGAATGTCGGTAATGCGTGCGCATATTATTACAATATTACCGCAACTGACTGGACGACGCTCTGACTCGGTTGTCGCGTTTCGGCGGCGCTCCGCCCATCGACGCCTCGTCATCCTAGTGGCGAGGCTCACCCGGCGGCTCGGAGAAATGCCGGTGGACGAGGCATGGGGTGACACCCACGTCATTCTGCCGAACGAAAGTCCGGCGGGCTGGCGAGGACTCATCCATGGCACGTCATGCGCGCCACAGACGGCAAGCTGTGGATGGCGGAAGTGTTGTCGATACTTCCTGTAGCGGCGTTGACTGGCAATCGAGGCTGATCGGTCGCCGCGGACCACTCGGCTGTCAGCGTACTGGCAACTGTCAGACTCGACTGTCTGCGGGTACAATTCGTGTTCATTCCAAATGCTTGGGATCGGTGGCCCCCGTGCGGGCGCGCCCCGCTCCGCGCTGCCATACAGTTCGAGGAAATACATGACGCTAGGCACCGCACGGACGACAGTGGCCTACTTCTCCATGGAGGTCTGCCTGGAGCAGGCCATTCCCACCTACAGCGGTGGACTTGGAGTACTGGCAGGCGACACCCTGCGCTCGGCGGCCGATCTCGGCGTGCCGCTCGTGGCGGTCACGCTGCTGTATCGCAAGGGCTACTTCGTGCAGCACCTCGACGCGAGCGGCCAGCAGACCGAGACGCCGGTTCACTGGAGCCCCGAAGAGGTCCTCGAGCCGGTCGCCGCGCGCGTGACGGTCACGATCGAGAACCGCGACGTCCAGGTGGCCGCGTGGAAGTATTCGGTGCACGGCGTGCGCGGGCACGTGGTTCCCGTGTTCCTCCTCGATACCAACCTCGCCGAGAACAGCGAGTGGGACCGCACGCTGACCGATTCGTTGTACGGCGGCGATGAGCACTACCGTCTCTGCCAGGAGATCGTGCTGGGCATGGGAGGCGCCGCACTGCTACAGCAGCTCGGCTACGACCAGGGCGTGATCTACCACTTGAACGAAGGGCATTCCGCGCTGCTCACGCTGCAGCTCCTCGAGCGGCAACTCGATGGACGGAAGCACTTCGAGCTCGACGACGCGGATCTGGAGGCCGTGCGGCAGCGCTGCGTGTTCACGACCCATACGCCGGTGCCTGCCGGCCACGACAAGTTCGCGCTCCCGCTCGTGCGCAACGTGCTCGGCGACGAGCGCGTGGCACTCCTCGAGGGCTGTGGCGGCGTGTACGAAGGGATGCTCAACATGACGCATCTCGCGCTGCACCTCACGCGCTTCGTGAATGGCGTCGCCATGCGGCACCGGGAAGTATCGCGCAGCATGTTCCCGGATTATCCGATCAATTCCATCACGAACGGGGTGCACGCCACCACGTGGACCGGTCCGGCGTTCACGGAGTTGTTCGACAAGCGCATCCCGGAGTGGCGCCGGGACAACCTCTACCTGCGCTACGCGGTGAGCATCCCGCTCCAGGAGATCCGCGACGCCCATATGGAGAGCAAGGCGGTGCTGCTGGAGGAAGTGGCGAAGCGCACGGGGGTGACACTCGACCCGAATGTGATGACGATCGGCTTCGCGCGCCGCGCCACGCCCTACAAGCGCGCGGACCTCATCTTCTCCGACGTCGCACGCCTCGCGGCCATCGCGAAGAACGTCGGCAAGCTCCAGATCATCTTCGGCGGCAAGGCGCACCCGAACGACGGCGGCGGCAAGGAGCTGATTCGGCGCATCTTCGCGGCGGACGAGCGGCTGCAGGGGCTCGTCGAGGTGGTGTACCTGGAGAACTACGAGATGGCGCTGGCGCTCAAGATGGTGTCGGGCGTGGACCTGTGGCTCAACAACCCCATGAAGCCGCTCGAGGCGTCGGGCACGAGTGGCATGAAGGCGGCGCTGAACGGCGTGCCGTCGTTCAGTGTGCTTGATGGATGGTGGGTGGAGGGGCACGTCGAGGGCGTGACCGGCTGGTCCATCGGTACGCCGGACGCTGAAGGCGACCCGGCGCGGGATGCACTGGATCTCTACATCAAGCTCGAGCGCGTGATCCTTCCGCTCTTCTACGGACTGCCATTCGCCTATGCGGAGGTGATGCGCTCCGCCATTGCGTTGAATGCGAGCTTCTTCAACACGCAGCGGATGGTGCGGCAGTACGTGCACAACTCGTACTTCCCGGACAACCTGCCGACGGATGTCCGCATCGAGGAAACGGCGCTGCTGTAGCGCCGCGAGTCACGCTCGCTTCGGGATTGCCATGGCTGACCAGAACGATTCACGCTTTGCTTCCAAGTCGGACGAGGAGCTGCACGCGCTCGAGCAGGATCGCAATCTGCCGATCGACGAATGGATGGCCGTGGAGTCCGAGCGCGGACGTCGTGAAAAATCGCGGCAACAGGGCGCATCCGGCGCGACGTCGGCCGCCCCGGCGCCGGTGCTCGCCATGGACGACGCGCGCATCGGTGCGGGGCTGGCGGAGTTTCGCTCGCTGCTCGTGCCGGGTGAGAAGCTCACGGCGTACGCCGTGCAGCGGCGGCTCTTTGCACTGCTGCACCGCCGGACCATCGTGGGTGCGACGAGCGGCCGGTTCATCGCGCTCTTCCGCGGGTTCTTCGGCGGCTATACGCCCTATGACGTGCGCTGGCAGGACCTGAGCGACGTCTCGATCCGTGCGGGCATCTTCGGTGCGGACCTCACGGTGACGTCGATGTCGAGCGACGATCTTGGCTCACAGGAGCGTCCGGCGGCGCGTACCATCTTTCGCGGGCTCCGCAAGCACGAGGCGCAGCAGGTCTACACCATCTGCCAGGCGCAGGAGCAGAGCTGGCGGGAGAAGCGGCGCGTGCGCGACCTCGACGAGTTGCGGGCGCAGTCGGGCGGCATCCAGATCGGCGCGCAACCAGGTGCAATGAGTGGCGCGACTGGTCCGGTCGCGGGCGATCCGGGCGAACGACTGCGGCGCGCGAAGGAGATGCTAAACGATGGCTTGATCAGCGACACCGAGTACGAGTCGATCAAGGCGCGGGTCGTGGACTCGCTGTAGCAGGAGCTGCGGTGAATTCCCCGGTACCGACTTCGGCCTGGTAGTCTTCCGTCTTCCGCACCGCGCGAAGCACCGCGCTGCCTGCCGCGATGGCGCCGAGCAGGATGTAGATGTAGAAGGTGTAGAACCGCCACCACACGAGCGACGCCGCGAAGAGTTGCACCGGAATGGCATGTCCGAGTGCCGCGCGGAACGCCATTTCCACCGCACCGCCGCCACCCGGCGCGGGAACCACCGCTGCACCGTAGAGAAAGCCGAGCGGCCAGAGTGCCAACGGGGCAACCGGGACGGACGGCAGGCTGGTGAGCACGAGCGCCGGCAGCACGGTGAGCTTGATCGCGACGTGGACGAATGAGGCCAGAAATGCCGCGACGGCCGCCTTCTTGTGAATGCGATCAACCGAGCGCACGGTGGCGTTCAGCTTGCGGAGCGCACTCTGGATGGTGCGCCATCGCCCTCCACCGAGCCGAAGCCGACGTGCCCACGCCGGCGGCGGGCCGTTGGTATTGCGTCGCGAGAGATAGAGTGCGAGTGCGCCGATGCCGATGATTGTCGCGGCATAGGTTCCCACGACGCCGACCAGCGTGACAAGCACCACCCCGGCGCCGCGAAATACCTGCGACACGACGAGGACCACGGCCGCGAGTGAGAACACCTCGAGGAAGAGCTCGGCGTAGATGATGACGAGCACGCTCGACGAGGGCAGCCCAGCCTCCGCGAGGATGAAGAATCGCGCTGGCTCGGCCCCGCTACGCGCGGGGGTGATGGCGGCGGCAAAGTCGCCGCCGAGACATGTGCGGCACGCGGTGGTGAGCTTGAGGCGGATACCGGCGGCGCGCGCGCTCCAGCGGATCTTCAGCGAGCGTGCGAGCACCTCGACGCCGACAGCGAGAATGGCCAGGAGGTGCGCGCGGAGGGGCAACCGAAGCGAGTTGCCCTGCTGCTGCGACCAGCCCAATACCATGTAGATCGAGACCCCGATCATGGCGGCAAAGGACAGCGCCGTGACGATCCAGCGTTTCGGGGTCATGAAGAGTTCGCGCGAACCATCGGAAAAATGTATCCGGCGTGGATGCCGCGGTTAAG
>JBBQFW010000191.1:0-7480 GCA_038322445.1 Gemmatimonadales bacterium | reverse complement strand
CCGGGGGCGCCTGGGGGCGCGGCTGCGCCGGCGCGGACATGCCCGGCGTGAGTCGGTCGAACAACTGCGTGAATTCGCCGCTGGACTTCTTCGGCGGTGGTGGCGTGGCGGGTTGCAGCCGTGGCGCTTCGGGTGCCTGTGGCGGAATGACCGAGTCGAACTGCGGCGCTGCTGGCAGGGGCGCAGGGGGCGGTGGCGATGCGGCCATGCTTCCGAACACCTGCGTGAAGCTTTCTCCGCCTTTCGCTGCCGATGCTGGAGGCGTTGGGGAAGGCGCGGCGTTCCGCGGGGCGGCCGGCGGTGTTGCCGCGCTCTGCTGCGTCGCGGGTGTGCTCGTCGTCGGCGGCGTGGGCGCAGGTGGTGTGACCGCGGCCGGCGTTGGCGCAGGTGTCGACGTCACTCCGCCGAACATCTGGGTAAAGCTCGCTCCGGCCTTCGCCGCAGGCGCTGCTGGCGCCCCTGGCGCCACGGAAGGTGTCCCCAGTGTGGCCGCAGGCGGTGGTGCTACCGGCCTGAGTGGCGACTTCGCCGCGAATTGTCGCGTGAAGTCGCCTGCCTGCGACGTGCCCGGAACAACAGTCGGCGCGGAGCCGGACGAAGGCGGTGGCGGTGGCGGTGGCGGTGGCGGCGTCGATGAATCCTTCACCGCGCCGAACATCTCCGTGAACGAAGGTGCCGGCGGCTTCGGGGCGGTCGTATCCGGCGTCGCGACCGCAGCCGGCGCAAAGATCGCGGTGAAGCCGGCATCCGTCGTCCTGGGTGGAACAGTCGCGGACGGCACTGCTTGCGCGGGTGCCGCGGGCGGACTCGGCACAGTCGGCGCCGTCGGCACCGCGGCAATCACCAGCGTCTTGGCATCGTCCACGGTTGCGTTGTCGCGCACCCACGACGGCAGGTCCGTGAAGGTCGTGAGGAAGCGCGTCACCACCATGGTGGTGCCGTCGACATCATGGACGCCGAGCACTTGCTCGGCGGCAGCGGGCTGGAGGGCACCGACCGCCGCGCGAAGCCGCTGCCGATCGATGGCGGAGCCGACGTCGAGGGTGTGCACCATGACCATGCGGCCCAGCGCGACTTCCTGCGCAATCCGGCTTCGCGCCCCCTGCTCCGTCAGCGTCTTCAGGACGCGGTATGTTGCAGCAAATTCAGCGCTTGTCATCACGTGGGGCCAACGGGTACGTTATCGGCGAGACGCGCCCTTCGCTCGCGTTCGCCCGACCAGCCAGTATATAGCGATTGGCGAGCAGCTGTCGCAACACGAAATGCACGCGCCTCCACTCCGCGTCCCCCGCACGCGCCACGCCACGCTGAACCGGTGCAAATGAAGCAGTTATCGCACATCGTGTGGAACGAGGGGATGCACCTGGCGCAGCACCACTTCCAGGCGCAGAGCCGGTTCTTCGAGGACACCGTCCAGTTCGCGCTGTCGAGCCTGTTCTTCAAGCCATACGGGCTCATTGCCTGCGAGCTCGATACCAATGCGCTCCAGAACGATACCGTCGCCCTCATCCAGGCACGCGGTGTCATGCCCGATGGGCTGTCATTCGACATCCCGGCCAGCGATGCGCCCGTGGCGCCCGTGCAGATCGGCGAGCGGTTCTCCCCAACGGCCGACAGCCAGCTGGTGCTGCTCGCCATCCCGGCCTATCGCGCCGAGCAGGCGAACTTCAGCACCACCGGGGCAGCGCGAGGCGACGCGACCGCCCGGTACACGGGCGTGCCGGCCCTCGTGCGCGATGACATCACCGGACGCGACGAGCGCGCCGTCACGGTGGGTCGCAAGAACTTCCGGCTGCTGCTCGAGAGCGACGTACGCGACGATGCCGCGGGCCTGGTCACCCTGCCCATCGCGCGCATCAGGCGCGACGGCGCCGGACATTACATGCTCGACGCGGACTATATCGCCCCTTCGTTGCACATCGGCGCCAGTCCGCGACTGATGTCGATGGTGCACCGCCTCCTCGAGACCCTGGACGCGAAGGCGGATTCCATCGCGCGCGGCCGGCGTGGCTCGTCGGACGAGTTTGCGCAGCGTGAAGTGGCGAGCTTCTGGCTCCTGCACGCGATCAACGCGAGCGCCCCCGCACTGCGGCAGCATCTGCAAGCGAAGCGCATTCACCCGGAGCGACTGTACGTGGAGCTTGCGCGGCTCGCCGGCGCGCTGTGCACGTTCTCGCTCGACGCACACCCGCGCGGCATCGCCGACTACGACCACGACCAGCCGCAAGCCTGCTTCGACGCGCTGGATCGGCACATCCGTTCGCATCTCGACGTGGCGGCGCCCACCGGTCCGGCCGCGATTCCGCTCGTTCCGAACGCGCAGGGGGTGCATACCGGCGCCATCGTCGATCCACGCGCATTCCTTCCGGCGCGCTGGATCCTCGGCGTCCGCGCGTCGCTCACGACGAACGAGATCATCGCCCGCGTGCCCGAGCTGGCGAAAGTCTGCTCGTCCAGGTTCGTGCTCGAGCTGGTGCGGCGCGCATTTCCCGGCCTGCGGCTCGACCACCTGCCCTTCCCGCCCACGCAGATCACGCCGCGCGCCGATACGCAGTACTTCGCGATCGAACGCAGTGGCCCGTGCTGGGATACGATCGTCTCCACGCAGGAGGTCGGCGTGTACATCCCTGACGCGATACCCAGCGCGCACGTGGAGCTCAACATCATGGTGGACGCATGACCGCTCCCGGCGCGATGCCCGCCGCCCCCCCCGATCTCGGCGCGCGGCGGGGCCGCCTCGCCCTCGACCTGCAGGAACCGTTCACGGCAACCGTGCGTCTGCGCGCCAACAAGCAGGTGGCTGCCGACGCGGAATCGTTTCGCCATCGCATCAAGCAGGTGCTGTCTGCCGCGGAGGCGGAGGCGCGCGGCCAGGGGTACGTCGCGGACGACGTGCGGTTCGCGCTGTTTGCCGTCATCGCCTTCCTCGACGAGAGCGTGCTCAACTCGGGGCAACCGATGTTCGCGCAGTGGCCCAGCCGCACCCTGCAGGAGGAAGTCTTCGGCGTGCACATGGCCGGTGAGCTCTTCTATCAGTATCTGCAGCAGCTCATGACGCGGCCGGATTCGCCCGACCTGGCGGACATCCTCGAGGTCTACCTGCTCTGCCTGCTGCTTGGCTTCAAGGGACGCTATGCTGCCACGCAAGGCAGCGAGATCCCCGCGCTCGTCCAGCAGCTCAACGAGAAGATCGGCCGTGTACGTGAGGGCGGTCGAAGCCTCTCGCCGCGGTGGCGTCCGTCGCCCGGCGACATCGGGACGAAGCGTGATCACTGGATACCGCGGCTCGCCGTCGCCGCCGGCGCGACCGCGCTCGTCGCCGCGATGTTGTTCGCCTGGTTCACCGTCTCGTTGCATTCCGGCAGTGCGGACATCAGGACGGAAACTGCACGCCTCTCGCACTGAACGCCGCACCGTCACTAAACCCGCCACCATGACGCGACAGTCGAAGACCCTGCTTCTCGCACTCGGCGTATTCGCCGCGTACGTCGTCGTGGCGCTGATCCTCGTGTTCGCGCTGAAGCTGCACGGCGGCAAGGTCTGGCAGGTGAGCGGGTCGCTCGCCCTGCTGGGACTGATCAGCGCTGGCGTGCTGCTCTACTACTTCCGGCACGACCTGCGGAAACCCGTCGCCGGTTCTCCCGCGGGAAGCATCGACGCCACCATCGCGGCGGCCCGCGCGCAGCTCGCCGCCGCGCAGCGCATGAGCAAGCCGAACCTTGGCGCCCTGCCCGTGCTCGTGGTGCTCGGGCCCACCGGCAGCGCGAAGACGACGACCATCGTTCGCTCCGGTCTCGATCCCGAGTTGCTGGCGGGCGACGTCTTCCGCGGCGAGACGGTAGCGCCCACCGAGGGTGCGAACCTCTGGTTCGCGCAGGGAACGGTCGTCGTGGAAGCGGGTGGACCGCTGGTCGAGGACGCATCCGGTTGGCGCCAGCTCGTGCGCGCGTTGCGTCCGCGCAGCCTGCGCTCCGCGCTCACAGGGCGCGCGCAGTCGCCGCGCCTCGCGCTCGTGTGCTTCGGCTGCGACGAGTTCTACAAGGCCGGCAGCGGCGAAGCCGTCCCTGCCGCCGCCCGCCTCCTCCGCGCACGACTCGGCGAAGCGGCCGCGGCGTTCGGCGTCCGCCTTCCCACCTATGTGGTGTTCACGCGGCTCGATGCCATCCCGGGGTTCGATGCCTTCACGCGCAACCTGACCGCAGACGAGGCGAAGGAGGCACTCGGCGCGGCGGTGTCGCCCGATGCTGGCGGCGCAGGGACGTACGCGGATCGCGTCACGCCGGCGCTGGATCACGCGTTCGGGGAGCTCTATACATCGTTGGCCGAGCGACGGCTGCAGGTACTCGGGCGCGAGAGCGCCGCGGAGATGAAGCCCGCCGCCTATGAATTCGCGCGCGAATTCAACAAGGTGCGCGCGCTCGCGGTGGATTTCCTGCGCGAGATTGGTCGGCCGAGTGAGCTGGCCGTGAGTCCCGTGCTGCGAGGATTCTACTTCACCGGCGTGCAGGCGGTATTCGTCACCGACACCGCCGCGGCGGAAGGCGCCGCCGCACCCGCACAGGCCGCCGTGCGCAACGCCACGGCCGTGTTCACCGCGCCGGTCGTGAGTGCCGCGCCACGCGCGGCGGCCGGGAGCACGCGCAAGGTGCCGCGCTGGGACTTCCTGCCGCGCGTGATGCGTGAGGTGGTGTTCGGCGATGAGGCGGCGGTGCGGCTGACGTCGACGGGCGCGCGCGTGGGTTTCTGGCGTCGGCTTGGCCTTGGCGCCGTCATGGCGCTGTCGCTCCTTCTCGCGACCGCGTTCGTCGTCTCCTATCGCGGCAACAAGGCACTCGAGGGCGATGCGCTCGATGCAACCAGGGGCATCGCGGCACTCGCACCGAATCCGGTCGACCTTCCGCCTGCCGACGCGCTGACGAGGCTCGACGCCCTCCGCATGCAGCTGGACACCCTCAGCAGCTATGCGCACGAGGGCGCGCCGCTGCACCTGCGCTGGGGACTCTACACGGGATCCGCTCTCTACCAGGACGTGCGCAACGCGTACTTCGCGGCGTTCAACAAGCTGATGTTCGGCGGTACGCGCGCCTCGATGCTGGCCACGCTGCGTGGTCTCCCTGACGCGCCGCGGCCCACCGACGACTACGGCGCGACTTATACCCTGCTCAAGACATACGTCATCACGACGTCCCATCCGGAGAAGAGCACGGCGGCCTTTCTTGCGCCAGCGCTCATGACGCAGTGGCTCGCCAACCGTCCCGTGGACAGCGCGCGCGCGGTGCTTGCCCGCCGCCAGTTCGAGACGTACGCGACCGAGCTGCAGTACGGCAATCCACTTCCCGACACGGCTGATGCCGCCGCCGTGGCGAAGGCGCGCACGTTCCTGCGCCAGTTTGCCGGCTCCGAGCGCATCTACCAGTTCATGCTGGCCGAGGCCAGCAAGGCGAATCCGGGCATCCAGTTCAACCGCAACGTGGCGGGCTCCGCACCGTATGTCATCGACACATACGAGGTGCCCGGTGCATTCACGAAGAGCGGCGCCGCGTTCATGCTCAACGCGTTCAAGACGGTCGACAAGTACCTCACCGGTGAAGGCTGGGTGGTGGGCGACAACGCCGCAACCGTGGACAAGGCCAAGCTCGTCGCGGAACTCCGCACGCGGTACGTGACGGACTTCATGGCGCAGTGGCGCAAGTTCCTCGCTTCGGCGACCGTCTCGCGCTACTCGGGCATCAAGGACGCCGCGCAGAAGCTGCGCGCCTTCAGCGGCAACCAGTCGCCACTGCTCGCCCTGTTCGCGATCGCCTCGCAGAATACCGACATCGGTATCCCCGAGGTCACGGCCGTCTTCCAGCCCGTGCAACTCGTCACGCCACCCGCCGCCAAGGACAAGCTGATCGGGCCCGGCAATTCGGCGTACGTGAACGCGTTGCTCACGCTGCAATCGTCGCTGGACCAGACGGCGAACGCGCAGGGGCCGGCTGCCGAGCAGGCCGCGGGACAGGCGGCGGGCAATGCGACGGCGGCGCATACGGCGGCGCGCCAGGTCGCATCCACCTTCAACATCGACCAGCAGGGTCAGGTGCACGTCATCGTACAGACGTTGATGGAAGCACCGATTGCGTATGCGGAACCCCTGCTCCGGAATTTCGGCGCGGCAGAGATCAACGTCCGCGCGCGGGCCTTCTGCTCCGCCGTGCGGCCGCTGCTTGCCAAGTTCCCCTTCGCGCCGGCGGCCACGCAACAGGCGTCGCTCGCCGAGGTGGCCGACGTGCTGCGGCCGGGCACGGGCAAGCTCTGGAAGTTCTACGACAACTCGCTCGCGAGTTCGGTGCAGCGGCAGGGCACGCAGTTCACGCCAACGCCCGGCGGAAGCGTGCACGTGAGTCAGGGCTTCATCACGTTCCTGAGTCGCGCGGCGGCATTCTCGTCCGTCATGTTCAAGGACGACAGCCCCGAACCGCACCTCTCGTTCACGGTGCAGCCGGCACCGTCCGAGCCCTTCTCGAGCGTCAGCATCAGCCTCGACGGTGAAGTGATCCGCTCCACCGTGAACGGCAATTCGTCGTCGGCGCGCATCGACTGGCCGGCGGCGGGCCACGAAGCGAAGCTGTCGGCCGGCAACGGCGGGCCTGACCTCACCATGGTCGGCCCGTACAACGGTCCGTGGGCGGTCTTCCAGCTCTTCAATGCCGCGGACGAATGGCGGCAGGCGCCAACCGGCTACCGCGTGGGCTGGGAGCTCGCAACGCGAGGGCAACGCGTGACACTGCCTGGCGGACAGGGCGCGAAGATCGTCGTGCAGATCGATAACGGGCCGGCGGCGACCGTGTTGCGGAAGGGCTTCTTCGCCGGCGCGGCGTGTTCGGGGGACATCGCGCAGTAGTCGCGCGGCTCCCCGCGTCGTCGCGCCGCCCGACAGCGTCCTTTGCTGCGCGTAAGGCTATCTCGACGAGCGTATTGCTGACGGCCTGAAAGGAGGCCTCGAGGAGCCCGTCGGTACGTTCGGTGCCGGATTGCCAAAGTCTCGTACGTGTCGGTCAGCCACGCACCAGCGTCGTCAGCACCGTCGGCAATCGCTCGGCGCGAGACAGCACAGCGAAGTCTCGACCGAAAATCCGCGTGGCGTATCGTGGCGCCTCTCGATCCATAGTCAAACAAAAACAGTGAAGGCCTTGCAGCCGCGCCTCGGCGACAGCCACCCGAGTGTCCTCGACGCCGTACGCCCCTCGCACTGATCCACGTCATTGGGCCGGCCGGCGGACAGCAACAACAGGAGACGGTGGCGCGCGCGGTGCCGCATCAAGCCGGCGGTCGCGGGCCGAATGGCCGCACCAGCGCGTGTGTAGCCCGCGGGCTCCAACCCGGCAATCCGCGGGCGGACGTCGGCCGGCACTGCATGATCATCGAAGTGCTTGACGATCCGAACCTCCACACGATTGGGCCCTCGCCAGAAAATGAGAGGATGGCGTGCGGATCACCC
>JBBQFW010000190.1:0-7540 GCA_038322445.1 Gemmatimonadales bacterium | reverse complement strand
CCAGGCCGCCGAGTTGAAGGACGACACGCACTTCAACAACTATGGCGCATCAGAAGAAGCTGATCGTAGTGACATTGGCGCTGTGATCGCAGGTCGACTCAGGTTGTTGGAGCAGTCGTCCGCGTTCTCTGCGGTAAAATTGCTGTTGCCTTGCTCGACCTGCGACGATGCGTAAAGGGCACTTCACACCAGACCGTATTCAATGATGAACGCTCGCCAGATTCGCAGCCTCACCCTCGCGGCCTTCACAGCTCTACTCGGCTGCGCAGGCACGCAGTCCGCCCCAGGCACCACAGGCTTGCCGGCCATCGTGCAGCCACGACCACTCGTGGCGCGCGCCCAACCCGCCATTCCACTCTGGGCCAACGGCGCCCCCGGCGCACTCGGCGCTGCCGACGTCGACCGTCCGATCATCACGCCCTACCTGCCGCCCGAGGGCACGGCGAACGGCACGGCCGTCGTGATCTTTCCAGGTGGCGGCTACCAGCACCTGTCAATGGAGAAGGAGGGCAGCGATGTCGCCAACTGGCTCGCCGGAACGGGCGTCACCGCGTTCGTCGTTCGCTATCGGCTCGGTCCCACCTATCATCATCCCATCGAGCTTGGCGACGCGCAGCGCGCGATCCGCATCGTCCGCTCTCGCGCCACCGAGTGGAACATCGACCCCCGCCGACTCGGCGTCATCGGCTTCTCGGCGGGTGGTCACCTCGCCGCAACAGCGGGCACGCACTACGACGCGGGCAACAGCGCGAGTGGCGATCCGATCGAACGCGTGAGCTCGCGTCCGGACTTCATGCTGCTGCTCTATCCGGTGATCACGTTTCGCGACACGGTGCTGATGCATCGCGGCTCACGCGTGAACCTCATCGGCACCACGCCGGACCCTGCGCTCGTGGAACTGCTGTCGAACGAGACGCAGGTCACGCGCGACACGCCGCCGACGTTCCTCGTGCACAGCACCGACGACAAGACCGTGCCAGTGGAGAACTCGATCATGTTCTACCAGGCGCTCAGGGCGAAGGGCGTACCGGCTGAGATGCACATCTTCGAGTATGGCGGTCACGGCTTTGGCCTCGCGCCCAAAGACCCCACGCTCGGCGCATGGACGACGCTGTGCGAGGCATGGATTCGGCGGCATACGCGGGCACCGAAGTAGTCGTGGGCTGGCGATTCAGCGGCTCCTCCTGTTATCGGCCGTCAGTGTTCTGCTTCTGGCGTCGTGAGTTCTACTGCCGTCCGTTCGGAAAGAACATCGGATATCAGTAGAACTCACGACACCAGAGGCGGAGGCGGTTTGCAGATTTCAGAACGAGCGGAAAAACGTACAGTGCGAAACCGTGCTTTCGAAATGCGCTCGTCATTCCCGCACACGCGGGACTCCATGTTCATAGAGCATCCGCTTCAGTACCGCAGTGACTGCAAAGCTGATGCAGATGTCTGATAACTGTTGTCTCTGCCTTGGTTCACAAACTGATGCAGACGTCTGGTAACTTTTGTCACGCTCGGCAGGCTTCGAAAATGTCGGTGATTCAGACGCTGCGCTGATCCATCGCATCGAGGAACGCATCGGCGAGCTGTCGTATTCCCGTCCGCATACGAAGCAGCGATCCCCCTTGCCGGTGTGCGTCATGTCGATATCCGCATTGCTGCCGTCGCCATCGTTCGTCCGCAGCCGTCCTGCCACGATCGCACTGTGGATGCTGCAGGTGGTGCTCGCGGCCGCGTTCCTGGCCGCCGGCGGTGCCAAGCTGGCCGGCGCCGCACCGTTGGTCGCGGTGTACGAGACAATCGGGGTCGGCCAGTGGTTCCGCTATGTCACCGGCATATTCGAGATCGGCGGCGCGATTGCACTGTTGACGCCTCGGCTTTCAGCGCTTGCCGCCCCGTGGTTGATGTGCATCATGGTGGGCGCAATCATCACGCACGTCGCCATTCTTCACGATGCACCGGTTCTACCGATCGGGCTGCTGATCGGACTTGGCATCGTCGCATACGTTCGGCGACGCGAGCTGGCAGCGAAGGTGACGGCACTCCGCGGGTGATGACAGGCTGACGACGCATCCGGCCCGCGCCGTCAGCCTATCCTGCCCTCGTTCGATGAATCGCCCAACGGCATTACGATGCCGAGAGGCTGCGCTCCCGGTACAGCCCCATGATGTTGCCCGCCTGATCGCGAAAGCGCGCCGTGATCTCGGGGTGATCCTTGCAAACTGGCTGGGTGATCACACCACCATTCGCTTCCATCGACGCGGTCATGTCGGCCACCATGATCGAAACCACGAGGCCGGGCTGGTTGGGCGGAACTCCCACAACAAACGATCCGCTCACCTGGCCCACCGTATCCGTGAACGACGTCGTGCCGTCACCACGCTCGCTGATATCCCAACCGAACGCCTCCCGATCGAACGACGCCGACGTCGCAACATCCGACGCCGGCATCTCGAGATAGCAGATCTTTCCGTTCGCGTACGTCGGCGTCACGACTAGGCGTGACCGGCCCAGGCCGGATCGCCCTTCGTGTACGGAATGCACGGATCGTAGCGACCCGGTGTCTCCGCATAGTGCTGCGCCTGCTTGCAGCCGATCTCCGAGCTGAAGTAGCCGAGGAGCGCGAGCTCCTTCATCATGCGGAAGTAGTGGTGCGGCGGCGACCGGAACAGGCCAGCGGCGTTGTACGTATCGGTGTTCGTCTCCGGCGCGTTCTGCTTGCGCTGGTCGGGCAGGAACGCGTCGCTCTTGTTCGGCTGGCCGGCCTTCACCGAATCGGGGACCGCCGGTGCGGTGACATCCCGGCGACGCTGTGCATCCGCGCGCTGGTCGGCGTCGATCTTGTCCGACAACGTCTTCTGCTCCTGGTCGAGCACCTGGAGCAACGCAAGGCGCTGCGCCGGTGTCGCGGCCATGAAGCCCACGTTGTTCGCCTTCTTGCTGGCCTCGTCGAGCGCCTTCATGCCAGCACGAAAGATCTTCGCGTCCTCAGCGTGGTAGCTGTCGGTCACCATCAGCGCCATGAAGGCGCCCGTCTTCGCGGCCTTGGCGCCCGGCGTCTTCGTCGTCGGCAGGATGGTGTCCGCCACCTCGTCGAGGAAGGCGACGTCCTCCGTCGTGAATGGCGCCGCCGCCGACCCCGCCGTGTCGACCGTGTTCGAACTGCCGCTGTCCTTGCAGCCCGTCAGCATTGCCGTGCCGCCAATGAGCGCAACGCCGCCCATGAGCGCCGTCACACGCCAGATGGCCTCACGCCGGTTGATCAGGTTCTGCCCTTTGTCCTTGATGTCCGTCGACATGATCGCTCCGGTCACAGGTTCTGACGCTTCAACTCGGCGACAGCGAAGTCCGCTGCGCGCGCCGTCATCGCCATGTAGGTCAGCGACGGGTTCACGCAGTTCGACGACACCATCCCCGACCCATCGGTGACGAACACATTCGGTGCATCCCACACCTGGTTGTGCATGTTGAGCACCGACGTCTTCGCGTCGCGGCCCATGCGCGCCGTGCCCATCTCGTGGATGCCCATGCCGGGGAAGCAGACGTCGTCGTTCGTCTTCACCTTCTTCGCGCCACTCGCCTCGAGCGTCTCGGCCATGTCGGCAATCATGTCGCGGCGCATGAGGCGCTCGTTCTCGCCATAGGCGCAGTCGATCTTCAGCACCGGCATGCCCCACTTGTCCTTCGTCGACTCGTCGAGCGTGACCATGTTCGTGTGGTTCGGCAGCATCTCGCCGAAACCGGTGCCGCCGATGGTCCACTGACCCGGCAGCGCCATGTCGTCCTTGAACTGTCCGCCGACGCCAAGCTCCGCGACCGCGCGCGACCATCCCTGTCGGCCCGCGCTGCCCTGGTAGCCGAAGCCGCGCAGGTAGTCGCGCTTCTCACCGCCGAGGTTGCGGTAGCGCGGGATGTAGAAGCCGTTCGGCTTGCGACCGAACGTCGTCTTGTCGTCGAGGTCCTCGAGCACGCCCTCGGCGCCCGCGCGGAAGTGATGGTCCATCAGGTTGTGGCCGAGCTCACCAGAGCTGCTGCCGAGTCCACCGGGCCAGACATCGGTGGCGGAGCGGAGGAGGAGCCAGGTGGAGTTCAGCGTGGACGCGCAGAGGAAGATGACCTTCGCGTTGTAGACGGTGACCGCGTCGGTGACGGCGTCCATGACGCGCACGCCGGTCGCGCGCTTCTTGTCCTTGTCGTAAAGGACTTCGCTGACAATGGAGAACGGCTTCAGCGTGAGCTTGCCCGTCTTTGCGGCGGCCGGCAGCGTGGACGACTGGGTGCTGAAGTACGCGCCGTACGGGCAGCCCAGCCAGCAGGCATTGCGGTACTGACAGGCGTTGCGGCCCTCGAGCTGCTTCGTGGCGTTGGCGACGCGGCCGGGAATCATCTTCCGCTTGCCGCCGAACAGGGTCTTCATCTTGTCCGAGACCTTCTGCTCGCCGCAGTTGAGCGGCATGGCGGGCTGGAACTGTCCGTCGGGCAGGATGTCGATGCCTTCGTGCGAGCCCGAGATGCCCGCGTGCTTCTCGACGTGGTCGTACCAGGGCGCCAGGTCCGCGTAGCGGAGCGGCCAGTCCACGGCGATGCCTTCGCGCGCGTTGGCGGTGAAGTCGGTGTCGCTCCAGCGGTAGCTCTGGCGTCCCCACGTGAGGGATTTGCCGCCCACCTGGTAGCCGCGGAACCAGTCGAAGCGGCGCTTCTCCGTATAGGGCGATTCCTTCTCGTTCACCCAGAACTGCAGGTTCTTCTCGTTGAGCGGGTAGTCGCGCTTGAGGACGGGGTAGGCCTCTTCCATGGCGACGGTGCGTCCGCCGCGGTGAGCGTACTCCCAGGGGCCCTTCGTGGCGTTGACGTAGTCCTTGATGTGCTCGACGTTGCGGCCGCGCTCGAGGAGCAGCACGCGAAGCCCCTTCTCGGTCAGCTCCTTGGCGGCCCAGCCACCGGAAATGCCGGAGCCCACCACGATTGCGTCATAATCCTGAGACTGCACACACCCTCCACGGCGTCAAATGACTTCGGGCATTCCCCGGGACAGGGAAGATTCGGAGTTGTCGTCCGAACGAGCGAATATGCCGCCGTGCAACGACGTAAGGCAATGAGGAATGCTTCCGTGCGCAACCCGGCGTCGCGGTGCTCGAGGAGATCGACCCGGCATTGCGGAATGCAGGGATATTCGCAGCGTTTGAGGCGCGGAATCGAGCTGGACGAGCCGGTCGCGCCGATGACCCCACCTGCCCGCGGGAGCGAAGGATGAAGACCTCATCACTCCGCGAGTCGCTGCCCCGGCGCTCTGACGGCGAAGCGGGAAGTGGATTCAGGAGGGCATCACTGCGGCGTCGCGTCGGCAGACGAGCCGCAGGTTGGGCTGAACACCGCCCACTGCCTCTGCCTCTGGTGTCGTGACTTCTACTGCCGTCCGGGACCTTTCCGAACGATATCAGTAGAACTCACGACGCCAGAGGCGGAATACGGACGGCAGATCACAGAACAAACAGCTGCAGGCTGGGCTGAACACCGCCCACTGCCTCTGCCTCTGGTGTCGTGAGTTCTACTGCCGTCCGGGCCCTTCCGACTGATATCGGTAGAACGCACGACGCCAGAAGCAGCGTACAGAAAGCGGATAGCAGAACGAGCCGCGGGGCCGCTCGTATATTGGGCGCATGGCTTCCTTACTCCGCCGCGGCGTAATCGCCGGTGTGGTACTCCTCGCTCCACTGCGTGCCCACGCGCAGGTCCGCGTGGACATCCTCATCCGCAATGGCTCGGTTATCGACGGCACCGGTAGCCCCGCGCGGTTAGCCGACGTCGGCATCACCGGCGACCGGATCACCTTCCTCGGCGACGCACGCATCGCGCGCCTCTCGATCGCACGCACCATCGACGCAGCAGGATTGATCGTCGCGCCGGGCTTCATCGATCCGCACACGCATACCGCCAGTGACCTCTCCAACGCGCAGCGCAAGGCAAACCTCCCGTACCTCATGCAGGGCGTGACGACGGTCGTCACGAACAACGACGGCAGCGGACCAATCGACATCGGCAAGCTGCTCGGCGGATGGAAGACGAATGGCATCGGCACCAATGCCGCCGTCTACGTACCGCAGGGCTCCGTGCGCGGCGCGGTGATGGGTATGAGCGACGCCACCCCCAGCGCGATGCAGCTCGACTCCATGCGGCGGCTCGTCGCGCGTGGCATGGAGGATGGTGCGATCGGCCTGTCCACCGGCCTGTACTACGCACCCGGCAGCTACTCCACCACGGAGGAAGTGATCGCGCTCGCGCGCGTGGCCGCGACGCACGGTGGACTCTATGATTCGCACATCCGTGACGAGAGCTCGTACACCATCGGCCTCGTCGCCGCGGTGAATGAAGTCATCCGGATTGGCCGAGAGGCGCGGATACCGGTGCACATCTCGCACATCAAGGCACTTGGCGCCGACGTCTGGGGGATGGCGGACAGCATTGTGGCGTTGATGAAATCGGCGCGCGCGTCCGGCGTGGACATCACCGCCAGCCAGTATCCGTACACGGCATCGGGCACTGCCGTGGGCGCGGCGCTGCTGCCGCGCTGGGCCGAGGTGGGCGGACGCGACTCGCTGGCCGCGCGCATTCATGATCTGGGCATTCACGAACGTCTTGCGAAGGAGATGACGGAGAACATGCGTCGGCGCGGTGGCGCGAACACGCTGCTCATCACGGGCGGGCGCGACGCGAGCATCCGGGGCAAGCGGCTCGATGAGGTCGCGCGGATGTGGAGCACCACGCCGATCGAGGCCGCGATGCGCATCATTCTGGCGGGCGATGCGTCCGTCGCCTCGTTCAACATGGACGAGAAGGACATCGCGACCTTCATGCGGCAGGACTTCATCACGACCGACTCCGACGGCAGCGATGGACATCCGCGCAAGTATGGCACCTTCCCGAAGCTCATTCGTGAGTACGTGAACGAGCGGCACGTCCTCACGCTGCCCCAGGCGATTCATCGCAGCAGTCTCGCATCGGCGCGTATACTGGGACTTGCCGATCGTGGCGAGATCGCGCCTGGCCGCCTGGCCGATGTGATCGTGTTCGATCCCGCGACGGTGACGGATCGCTCGACGTACGAAGCGCCGACGCTGTTGGCGACAGGAATGCGGTATGTGCTGGTGAACGGCACCGTGGCGATCGACGCTGGTGTGTTCACGGGCGCCATGGCGGGTCGCGTGTTGAAGCGCGTCACGCCGTAACAACCGGATGCTCAACCCAACTTGCCCCGCCCTCATGCGGTCAGTTCTGTCATCTGCTGCCTGTATTCCGCTTCTGGTGTCGTGAGTTCTACCGATGTCAGTCGGAACGGGCCCGGGTGGCGGTAGAACCCACGACACCAGAGGCAGAGTCAGTGGGCGGATGGCGGAACGAGCACGCCGCTGACGGTTCCGTGATCTGCTGTCTGTATTCCGCTTCTGGCGTCGTGAGTTCTACCGATATCCATCGGAAAGGGCCCGGATGGCGGTAGAACCCACGACACCAGAGGCAGAGGCAGTGGACGGACGCCGGAACGAGCGCGAGGCTG
>JBBQFW010000189.1:0-7564 GCA_038322445.1 Gemmatimonadales bacterium | reverse complement strand
CAGAGCGAGGTGCTGATCTGCCTCTGGGCGCTCCTCCTCGCCGCTGTGATCGTTTTTGTGCGGAGGAGCGGCCTCGCGAATGTCGAAGCGGATCCGCTCAATCCGGCGACCAGCGCGTTCACCAAGGACGCTGAGCGATAGCCACTCAGCCGCTCGCACGATCGTCAGGCCAGGCGCCGCGGATTGGACCGGCCGTCGAAAGGGGGGCAAGGCAGGGAGTGGCTTGCTGAAGGAAAGCTTCGGTACGGCCATCAACGCAGGGCCGAGCGCGGTCCTGCACCCTCAGCGCCCAGTACTGGAACAACTTTCCGGAGCAACGCTCTTCCCGTGCCTTGCTGGTGTCCATCCTGTAACTCGTCATTCCCGCGAAAGTGGGAACTTCTTTGGGGCCCTGTGCACATGGATTCCCGCGTGCGCGGGAATGACGAACGATCGTCAAAGCCTCGTTTCAGGATGGCTATGAGCTAGGTAGCGCGCCGCCCGAAAACAACTGCCGGAAACAAAGAAGGGTCCCGGGCATTGCCCGGGACCCTTCTTCACCAGCTTGAGATGGCTGATTACTTCTTGCGGCGGACGGTCACACCGACGAGTCCGATGAGGCCCGTACCAAGCAACACGAGTGAAGCAGGCTCGGGAGTGGCGGTAACCGAAAGGCTACCCGAGTTGTCATAGATGATGAATTCCTGAACACTCCGCGGATCGTTCTTGTTGACATCCGTGACGACGTAGAATCCCGCCGACGCATCGCTGCCGTGCGTCGAGGCCTGCGTTGCCCAATACGGCGAGCTCGCAGCCGGTGGCGTGGGGGAGCCGGAGAACAGGTTCCAGATGGTCGCCTGGATGTCCGCGATCTGGCTCGGATTTGATGCGTACTTCGTGGTGAGCCAGGCAGCCTCACGATAGGCGCTCAGACTCGCAAACCGGGTGGCCGTACCGACGCCAGAGCCCGTCTGGAGACTGGAGATATTGGCCATCCAGGTCTGTCCGTTCGTCACTTCGTGGAAGAAGTCGACGCAATTCAAGGTCACCGGGACACCGGGAGGTGAACCCTCACGACCATTGTACGGGCCAACGTAGAAGCCGAACGCGATGGACGTCCCACCGTTCACGAACGTGAACTGAGTCGAAGCTTGAGCGGGAGCCGCGCTGAGCGTCGTCGCTAGCAGTGCGAGGGCGGCAATACGTAAACGCATGGTAACCTTGGGGTGAGACTATGGAAAGGCGGATCCGACGACAGAAGGGGCCGAGTCGGTGACAGGGAACATCAAAGCAGGAATCGTTCCGGCGAGATGCCGATAACTCCTTGTCGCCAGAAAACATTGAAGCATTGGAGTACCAACACTTTGCGCAATAATTCCCGAGTCAAGCACGATTGCCGGATCGGGAGAAAGGTGCCGGAAGGCGCCACAGTGTGTTGCGGGAGTGCAACAGGGGCATTCCTACCGATACACCCACCGCGATGGGGACGTCAGGTCTGAATCCTCGTTTTACCGACGAGCATAGGCGAGCCGACAGAATCCTGACGGATGGTACCTTCTTGCCGCGATGCCCGACCCAGCATCGCAAACGTCAGAACACCCAACAGCATCTTCAGCTCGGCCGTGATGCTCGCGATCTGGTACGACGCAAGGAGATCGGCGCGGATCTGGCGGCGCGCCTGCACCGCGTCCAGCGCAAACGCCACGATGCCGAGGAGCAGCAGGACCGAGACCGTCCATGAAATCACCCAGAGCACCCGCCGACTGCGCGGCTGGTTCGCGAAGATGCTCACGGCCGCGGCAAGCAGGGCTCCGAGGCAGACGATCATGAGCGTGTTGCTCAGCAGTCCGATGGCCCCGAAGCGCCACTGCGCACTCATCACGTTCCAGGGCAGGAGTGACACCGTGGAATCGTACAGCGGAAAGATCACGAGCGCTGCGGCAACGAGATACGCGGCAGGCGCGAGCTGGCGAGAGTTGTTCATGCTGAAAGCAGGAGGTGATGGAATGCCGACAACGGGCTCACGCCCGCAGCAGCTGAATTTCGAATGAAAAACGTGTCCCGTCGTCGGGGCTCGATTCGACCTGAAGCGTCGAGCCCATCGAGCGAAGGAAATCCTGGCAGATCGCCAGACCCAGGCCTGCATTGGAGAACCGGATGCCTGAGGCGCTCGGACGGAAGCCGTCAAACAGCATCGCCATGACGTGCGCCGGGATTCCCTGGCCGGTGTCGGAGACCCAGAAGCACAGGCGACTTTCCGTCAGCTCAGTGGCCCCGATGGTGACAGACCCCTCCTGCGTGTACTTCAGGGCATTGGTCATCAGGTTGAGCAGCACGCGCCCAAGCGCCCCGGGATACCCGACGCGCCCGTCCACCGCCGGAAGCACGTACGTGATCGGCAGTCCTTTCTCTTCGCTGATCGGCCGCACCGTGTCGCACACGCCGAGGATCACTTCCGCGATCGAGAAGGGAACAGGGCGGCCATCGACGAGCCGCTGCCCGCCACGCACCGCGTCGATCACATCGCACGCAAGCGTGTTCAATCCCAGCGCCGCCCCGTAGATCAGGCCCAGCTGGCGCTCCTGTACTGTTGTGACGGGGCCACTGCGACCGCGGCGCAGAGTCTCGACCAGGAACAGGATCGACGTGAGCGGGGACCGCATGTCATGCGCGATCTCCACAACCGCGTTCACCGCATCCGAGTTGGTAAGGTGACGGGTGAATTCATTATCGCTCACGACGCCGAGCACGAGGTCGACCCCGTCCATCGCTGCGAGGAGCGTCGCGAGATCCGCCGCGGAGATTCCCGTGCTGTCCTGCGCCACTATCGTCAGCAGCGATGTACGAAGCGCCGTGGCGTAATGGCGCGGGACAGGCGACAGCAACTCCGTCCGCGTTTCGGGATACGTGCCCGATTCCGCGTCAGGCGTGCCGAGGCCAAGCCGCACGAGGCGGCCGAGTTGATCCCGTATCTCGGACTCTGCGATCCGCTCGCCGCGAGCCAGCTCCATCGCGGCACGATCGGCTGCGACATGAAGCAGGTTTTGCAGCGGCGAACTCACAATGTCGGGGGCGACATGCGAAGTGGTCAACCGCTTCTGTCTTGCTGGACGGTAGGAAACTCGATGGCAACGCCCGTCAGGAATGCAGCGAATCCTGGCGGGCGCAGGGGGCCCAGACTCCTCTGAACGCTACAACCTATACCGGCCGGCGCTAGAGCGTGAGCGTCTCGTTCGCGTCTCGACGAAACCCGTGGCGCTCCAGCAATCGGTACAGGGTGGTACGATCCACACTGGCCAGGCGCGCGGCACGCGACATGTTGCCCGACGCCCGCGATACCAGCCGTGTGACGTACTCCTTCTCGAAGGACGCGAGGACCTGCTCCTTCGCAACGTGATAGGCGTCGTGCATGGGTACGCCGAGGGTCACGGTCGGATCCGCAAACGAGTCGTCCTGCCTTTGGAGCGGGACGTCCTCGGGACCGATGACGGTGCCGGGCGTTGCGAGGACGACCAGGTGCTCCACCACATTCTGAAGCTCACGCACATTACCTCGCCACGCGCGTCCCTGCAGGAACTCCAGGGCCGCCTCGCTGAATTGCGGCATCGCATCGCGCGACGTGTGGTGGCGCTTCCAGAAATGGCCCAGGAAATGGTTCGCGAGAATCGGTATGTCCTCGACGCGTGAACGCAGCGGCGGCAGCGCAATCGAGACGACGTTGAGGCGGTAGTAGAGATCCTCGCGAAGGTGCTTGCTCTGGATGGCGAGACGCGGATCCCGATTGGTGGCCGAGATGAACCGGATGTCAACCTGCGCGTCCTGCTGCTCGCTGCCCACTCGGCGCACGACGCCGTCCTGCACGACCCGGAGCAGCTTCGCCTGAAGGGGAAGCGCCATCTCGGTGAGCTCATCCAGGAAGAACGAGCCCCCATGCGCGGCCTCGAGCAGACCGGTCTTCTCGCGATCCGCGCCCGTGAAGGCACCCTTGCGATGTCCGAACAGCTCGGACTCGAGCAGGTGCTCGGGCATGGCGGCGCAGTTGATCGGGATGAGCGCCTCGCCAGACCGCCGGCTGTGCTTGTGGATGAACTGGGCGAACATCTCCTTGCCAGTGCCGCTCTCGCCTACGAGCATCACCGACGCATTCGTCGCCGCCACCTTCCGCGCGAGTTCCACGGCCGTCCGGAACGCGGGGGACACGCCGAGCAGCGTGACCAGATCACTGTTGCCGTGCTGCTGCGCGAGGTCGTTGCTTGCGTCCGTCCGCGCGCGATTCGTGAGGACGGCATGCGCGGCGCGACCGAACATCAGGTGGAGGTGCGTACCCGAAAAGGGCTTGGGCAGGTAGTCCCACGCCCCGATGCGCATGGCCTCGAGGCTTGACGCAACGCTCGGGTTCCCCGTCATGACGATGACGATGGTGTTCGGCTGTGCCTCGAGCACGGCCTTGAGGATCTCGATCCCGGGGACGGGCGTCATGTAGAGATCCACGAGCACGATATCGAAGCGTGATCGGCGGAACAGCTCGATGGCCTCATCGCCCCGTCCGCTCGACGCGACGGTATAGCCCTCCACCTGAAGGACGCTCGCGCAGCCCTCCCGGAGAATGCGATCGTCGTCGATGACCAGGACACGGATCGAGGCACGGGCTTCGATCGGCACCATGGCGGAATCGGGAATCGGCACGTCGCCGGCGGGAGCGCGAAGTGATATGGCCGAATCCGTCAGTCGCGATACGGGATCGAGGCCGGGGGAGCCGAAGGAAGTCGAGGTGTCGTCCATGGGGGGCATCTCAGGTCCCAGCGTCGGGGTAGGAGGCCGCCCGACCGTGGAGTGTTGCTTCACTCCAACAACAGCAGTCGGTGCAGCGCCTCAGAACTTCTGAATCCGCGCTGGCATTGTCAAGTCAACGCCCGCCGGGCAACGAAAAGTCCGCGATCAATACCTTCTGATCGCGGACTTTCGCGACAACCCGACGACGATCATGTTGCGCTCGCGCAACATAAGACGCGTCAGCTCACCGGCACTTCGCTGAAGCTGAAGGCACCACTGGTGCGCTTGCCTTCCATCTGTTTCTGGGCGTGCTGGAGCGCCGCCTTGGCCCGCCGAACGACTTCATGCGCGTCGACGCCGGCAGCGCTGAAGTCAGGGACCGCGTAGAAGCCCGCATGTAACCCGGAGTACGGCTGATCCATCTCCGTTGCCGAGGAGGTTCTCGAGACGGCGCGCTGCAAGCGGTCGACGAACTGGCGTGCACCGTTCTCGTTGGTGTTGGGCGCAATGATCGCGAAGCGGTTCTCACCGACATATCCGACGACATCGGACCGACGGCTCATCGACCGGCACACGTCGGCCATGTACGTCAGGTCCGCGCTCGCAGGCTTGCCACTGGCGGAGCCATCGATCACGCTCGACGTGACCGCCACGCAGGCAAACGGCTCGTGATTGCGCGCGGCACGCGCTCCCAGTTGTTCGGCCCACTGCTGCAACCCATAGACGCTGTAGAGGCCCGTCAGTGGATCGATGAGGGACGTGGCCTGCACGTCCTCGAGACGACGGCGTGCGCGGACGTAGGTGGTCATCTTGAGCAGCAGCGTCTCGACGTCGAGCGGCTGACTGCAGAAGTCCCATGCGCCCGCCTCGTACGCGGAGAGCCGGACGCGGTTGGACGCCGGTGCGGGCGACGTGACGAAGACCGGAATCGAGTGATCGAAGAGCGGATCGTCGCGAAGGGCGCGGCACACCTCCACCCCGCCCATTTCCGAGAGCGAATCGTCGAGGAGGATGGCATCCGGATTCACGCGTCGCGCGAGGTCGAGCGCACGTCGGCCGCCAGCCACCCGAAGCACCGTGAAGCCGTTCAGTTCGAGCACGCTCTCCACGGATCGGCCAACCCACTCCCCATGGCTGGCAATCAGGACGAGCATCGGACGCTTCGGAAGTTCTACCATTGCCGTTCGCCTGGAGGCGGAGAAGTATGGGCCAGCGGAGGGATCAAGACTGCGAACTACGATGCCGCATGGGCGTCGTGCTCATGCGGCAGGAACTGGGCCGCATACCAACTCAATGTTTCCTGCATACCCGCATCCACACGATACGCGGGCGCGTATCCCAGCAACCGGCCGGCTTTGCTCACATCAGCCAATGACCGCCGAATATCGCCCGCACGCTCGGGCGCATAGTGCGGCTCGGCCACCGCGACCGCGGGGACGTAACTGGCGAGATTGTCGCGTATCAGGTGAAACAATTCGTTCAGTGACGTTTCGTTACCACACGCGACATTATAAACCTCGCCCGTCGCTTCCCCCGATGGTGCAGTCGCCGCCAGCAGGTTGGCCTGCACCACGTTGGCGATGTAGCAGAAATCCCGGCTCGTGGAGCCGTCGCCGAAAATCTCGCACGCCTCGCCACCCAGCAGGCGGGCAGTCCACCGCGGGATCACTGCCGCGTAGGCGCCATTGGGATCCTGGCGCCGTCCGAACACGTTGAAGTACCGAAGGCCAATAGCTTCCAGCCCGTACGTGCGCTGAAACACGCTGGCAAACATCTCGTTCGTTGCCTTCGTGGCCGCATACGGGGACAGCACACGACCCGTGCCATGCTCGACCTGCGGAATGGTACGCGCATCGCCGTAGACGGAGCTCGATGACGCATATACCACGCGAGTAGCGCCCGCGTCACGCGCGGCAACCAACACGTTCAGGAAGCCGTCGACATTCACCTGCGTGGTGGAAACGGGATCCTTGATGGAGCGGGGAACCGACGCGAGCGCGGCCTGGTGAAGGACGTAGTCGACACCCTTGCATGCGCTCGCACAGGCTGCGGCATCACGGATGTCGCCCTCGATGAACCGAAACCGCTCCGCACTCCCAGTGTTGGAAGCGATCACGGCGTCGACATTCGCCTGATGGCCCGTGGCAAAATTGTCGAGCCCGACGACCTCCTGCCCAAGCGACAGAAGCTCCTGGGCCAGATTCGACCCGATGAATCCCGCCGCCCCTGTGACGAGCCAGACGCGCGGATTCGCCCGAAGGCTGTCGCGCGTCGTCTCATAGGTGGACTTGACTGGGCTCGTCGTCACGATGGTCTGGAATGAATGCACGTCACGACAAAGCACGGGGCATCTTCCATTCCCCACGCCGCGCAACAAAAGAATCCTTGTAAGTTCATGTTGTGAAAAGAGTTATGAGTAACCCACCCGGAAGAAGCGGTGGAGGGAATCCCGTCAGGTGTCGCGGGTATCCCGCATATATGTCGTCTCGAAGCCCCAGAAGGATTTATCGTGCCACACGCTCGACGGCGCGCGCACCATCACGGCGTCAGCGAAAACTGAAATCCAAGGCTCTTCACGGTTGGCAGCTGCCCCATCTCGGCCCCACGGAATGTCGACGCGCTGAGCACTGTTTCCGGATCGATGTTCGGCGCGCTCGTCCAGAGTGCAAGATTGCGCCCGATGACGGAAGCCCTGAGGCTCTGGACGCGCAACAAGTTGATGAACTGCAACGGGAGAGTGAAGGTCGCACGCGCTTCCCTCAGCTTCACGAAGCTCGCGTCGTAGACCCAACGCTCGGTAATTGCTCCAAGG
>JBBQFW010000188.1:0-7603 GCA_038322445.1 Gemmatimonadales bacterium | reverse complement strand
ATGAAGAACGCGAAGCCGCTCAACTCGGCGATGATGGGCTGGTTCTTCGACAAATATCTGAAGTCGCCATCGGACGGCGCGTCGCCGATGATCACCTTGACGAATGGCAACCTCGCCGGTCTGCCGCCCGCGACGATCATCTCCGCCGAGCTCGATCCGCTGCGCAGCGAGGGCGAGGCGCTTGCGCGCGCGCTGTCGGAAGCGGGCGTGCCCACTACGCAGCGCACTTATCCGGGCGTGACGCATGAGTTCTTCGGGATGGGCGTCGTCGTGGACAAGGCACAGGACGCGATCCACCTCGCAGCGAAGGGCATCATGGATTCGTTCGGCACGGTCGCCGCACATTGATCCACTCGCGCCATTCGGGCGCCGCCACTGCCTGCTAGCCTGCTTTCGCTTCGCCTTCGTCGGGGAAGCAGGCGCGCAGCGCGTCGGGAATGCGCGCGATGCGTCCCGTCGTCCGATTGATGAGGCACCAGAGCGTCCGTCCCCGCGCGAGCACCGCGCCGTCACCGGCGCGGAGGATCTCGGTGAATCGCTCGAAACGACGTGAATCCACGGTACCGATCCAGGTGCGGGCCGTGATCGCGTCGCCGAGCACTGCCGCCTGCTTGTAGTCCAGTTCGTGCCTCGTGGCCACCCAGGCATATTCGGCGCGCAGCGCCTCGGTGGCGTTCGCCAACCAGTGCGCGAGCGCGACGTCCTGCACCCAGCGCAGGTAGACCACGTTATTGACGTGATGCATGTCGTCGATGTCGTCGGCACGGACGACGATGGGGATCTCGAAGGCTGGCATGACCAAAAACACTACCATGACGCAGTGCGGGGCGGAACCCGAGGCGCACGGCTCCCGTGAGGTGCGGCGCCAGGCTCCGGCAGGGCGCGGGCATGCTGACGCAGCGCCCACGACTTGCTTGGCCTCCGCCGCGCGGCCATACTGCGAAACACGCCCGCGTCGATCTCGACGCTGGAGGCGCGGACCTTCAACTCAGCCAAGGCAGCCGTGATGCGCCGCTCTCTCATGATCCCCGGACTGCTCGCGCTTGCGACCGTTGCGCGCGCGCAGGATCCCGGTGTTTCCGTGAAGGACTTCGACCAGAAGCATGCTGGCACCGAGAAGATGCACATGGTCGCCCATGTGGTGAGCCATCCCGGCGCGTGGAAGGCGGCCGACATCGAGATCGAGCAGGACCGCAACCGGCCCTATGTCTACATCAGCGGCTTCGTGAACTTCGACGCGCAGATCTACGACATCAGCAACACCGCATCGCCGAAGAAGATCTACGACTGGACCATCGAGAATCCCGAGCTGCACCGTGGCATTGGGGCGATGGACGGCAAGTACTTCAAGATCGGCAACCGCTACTACTACGCGCAGTCCTTCCAGTTCATGCAGGGCGGCCCCGACGCCGACCTCGGCGCCGTCATCTTCGACGTCACGGGCCTGCCGGATACGAGCAAGGTCAAGGTCGTGGCGCGCATCCGCTATCCGGCGTCGCCGGGTGGGTTCCACAACACCTTCGCGTACAAGCACTCCGATGGCCGCGTGCTGTACTTTGCGACGGTCAACCAATCGAAGGCGCTGATCTACGACCTGGCGAAGGTGGTCAGTGGCGCCCCTGAGTCCACGTGGCTCATCGGTGACGTGCCGAACCCCACGCCCTTCCGGCAGATCGGCGGCGGCGGTTATCACGACTTCTACGTCGGCTACGATCCCGCCACGAAGCAGGACAAGTTCTACGGCGCCGGCCTCGGCGGCTATTCCGTGTGGGACGTCACGCGCCCCGACTCGGCGAAGCAGGTATTCACGATCACGAGCCTCGGCATGGACATCGCGCACACGTTCACCCCGTCGCCCGACGGCAAGTATGCGGTGACCGAGACGGAGTACCAGTACACGCCCCTCCGCATCTGGGATCTCACCGCGGGACAGTCGGGGAAGACCCAGAACATCGATCAGCCCATCAGTGCCTGGACCGCCGACTGGCGCGACCTCTCGCACAACCACGAGGTGCGCTGGCCGTATGTGTTCGTGTCGGCCTACGAGGACGGTCTCCAGGTCTTCGACCTCAAGGACCCGAAGCATCCGAAGACCGACGGCGCGTGGTATACCTGCGAGTGCCAGCATGAGCACGGCTTCGGCGGCACGCCGAACAACGGATGGCAGAGCACCACGAGCGTCGAGCAGGGCGCGTTCGGTGTGGACGTCCGCAATTACGACGGGCTGATCGTGCTGTCCGACATGCGCAGCGGCCTGTGGCTCTTCAAGATGGATGGCTTCAACAGCTGGAACGGTCACGATTACGGCATGCCGAACATCTCCAGCGTTCAGGATTTCGACCACGGCCCGGAGCGCTCGTCGCCGCCGATCGTACCGTGAGCAGACCACACCAGACGCGATGACGAGCGCGGTGCGCTTCGGCGGGCTCGCGCTCGCCGCGGTACTCGCCGTCGCGTCGGATGGGCCGTTCGACATCCCGCTCTTCAATACGCCGAAGGCGCCGGCGGCCGCCGGACATGCGCGACTCGTCTACGCAGAGTCGCCCTTCGGCGTGGCCGTCACGGCAGACGGTCGTGCCATTTACGACGTGCAGGTCGATGCCTCGGGCCTGCCTGCGCCCGCGACGCTCGGTGCATACGGCGCATACGTCGCATGGGCGACCACCACCGATCTCTCGCGCTGGGATCGTCTCGGCACCATCTCGAACGGACGCGCAACGGTCGGGCACGCCACGCTCAACAAGTTCCTCCTCGTCATCACGGCGGAGAGGGATACATCGGTCACGACGCATGCCGGACCCACGGTGCTCCACGGCACGTCGCCGAGTGGGTGGCTCCAGACCTTTCTCTCGCATCCACTGTTTCGCGGGATACCGCCGTGATCGACCAACGACACGCCTTCGCCGCACTGCTGCTGGCGTTCGCCGTGCCTGCTTTCGCCGCAGCGCAGAAGCCAGCCGTAACGCCGAAGAAGCCCGCACCCATGCCCGGCATGAGCGGGATGCCCGGTATGCAGCCCGACACCACGAAGCCCCGACCGGCAACGAAGCCGACAAAGCCAACGAGGCCGACACCGCCGACGAAGACGCCGATGCGCGACAGCACCTCCATGTCGATGCCCATGCCGCCCGGCATGTCGATGGCGGGCATGCCCGTGCCGATGCCCGCCGGCATGCCGATGATTCCCGGCCTCGTGGGCCTCACGCCAGACGTAGGCGAGTTCCTGCCGGGCCGCGGCGTGGACGTGCGCACGCTTCCAACCGCGAAGCCGAGCCAGGTCGCGCGACTCGCGGACGGCGATACGCTCGACCTCACCGCCAGGCTCGTGCGGCGCACGATCAACGGCCACACGTTCGCGATGTACGGCTTCAACGGGCAGGTGCCCGGTCCGCTCATCCGCGTACCGCAGAACGCGACCGTCACCGTCCGCTTTCACAATCGCATCGACCTGCCCAGCACCGTGCACTGGCACGGACTCCGCCTCGACAACCGCTTCGACGGCGTTCCAGGCATGACGCAGGATTCCGTGATCCCGGGCGGCAACTTCACGTATACCGTCCACTTCCCCGACGCCGGCATCTACTGGTACCACCCGCACGTTCGTGAAGACATCGAGCAGGCGATGGGCCTGTTCGGCACCATGCGCGTCGATTCGCCCGAGAAGGACTACTACTCGCCGGTGAATCGCGAGCAGACCCTCATGCTCGACGACATCCTCATCAACGCCGACACGCTCATTCCGTTCGGTCGCGAAGCGCCCGATTTCGCGCTCATGGGCCGCGTTGGCAACGTGCTGCTGGTGAACGGCGAGCCGCGCTATGCGCTGCGCGTCCACACCGGCGACGTCGTGCGGTTCTTCGTCACCAATGCGTCGAGCTCGCGCACCTGGAACCTCTCGTTCGGCGGCGCGCCCATCAAGGTGATCGCGTCCGACCAGAGCCGCTTCGAGCGCGAGGAGCGCGTGCCGAGCGTCGTGATCGCGCCCGCCGAGCGCTACGTCGTGGAAGTGCGCTTCGACAAGCCGGGTCGCGTAGCCGTGGTCAACGCGATCCAGGCCATCAACCACTTCGAAGGCGAGTTCGCGCCCCAGGTCGACACACTCGGCGTCGTCACCGTCGATCGTACACCGGCGGCGCCGACGTATGCGAAGCAGTTCGCTACGCTGCGTGCAAACGCCGCCATCGCGCGCGACATCGACCGCTATCGCCCGTATTTCAACCGCCCGCCGGACAAGTCGCTCACGCTCACCGTGGCCACCAACGCGCTGCCCCTTGCCACGGTGCAGTTCATGAACGTGGACACGGCGTACTTCGCGCCCGTCGAGTGGATGGACGGCATGCCAGACATGAACTGGCTCTCCACCGCGCGTCAGGTGCGCTGGATCCTTCGCGATGATGCGACGGGCAGGGAGAACATGGACATCGACTGGCACGTGAAGCAGGGCGCCGTCGTGAAGCTGCGCATCGTCAACGACCCGAAGTCGTTTCATCCCATGCAGCATCCCATCCACCTGCACGGCCAGCGGATGCTGGTCGTGTCGCGCGATGGCGTGCCGACGAAGAACATGGCGTGGAAGGACACCGCCCTCATTCCCGTCGGGTCCACGGTGGACCTCCTCATCGATGCGTCGAATCCCGGCGCGTGGATGCTGCACTGCCACATCGCTGAGCACCTCGGCTCCGGCATGATGGCCACGATGCATGTCGATTCCGCTTCATCCCACTGACCGCGGTACGTAGCCGCATGCTCTTCTCCGTCCTGCTGCTGCTCGTGCCGGCGTCACTGGTGCTTGCGTATGCAGTACATGCGCCCCCACTCGTGGTGTTCGTGGCGGCCGTCCTCGCGATCGTTCCGCTGGCTGGGTGGATACGACGCGCCACGGAGCAGATCGCGCGAACGGCCGGACCCGCGATCGGCGGACTGCTCAACGTCACGTTCGGGAATGCGGCGGAGTTCGTGCTCGCCCTCTTCGTGCTCCAGTCCGGACACCCGGACGTCGTGAAGGCGCAGATCACCGGGTCCATCACCGGCAACGCTCTTCTCGGTCTCGGCATCGCGGTGATTGCTGGCAGCTGGGGTCGAGAGCGCCAGACATTCACTCGCGAGCGAGCCAGCCTCCTCTCGAGCCTGCTCATCCTCGCGGTGATCGGGCTCCTCGTCCCCGCGCTGTTCGACCTGACGGAGCGCGGGTATGGCCACGCACAGCCAGTGGGCCCCGACGAACGACTGAGCATCGGCGCGTCGATCGTGCTCATCTCCGTCTACGCGGCAAATCTCGTCTATACGCTCGTCACGCACCGCGACGTCTTCTCGTTCCGGCAGGACGCTGACGGCGACGACGCAACGGGCAGGGATAGTTGGCCCCTCTGGCGTGCTATTGCGGTGCTCGTGGCGGCAACGGCCGTCATCGCGTTCGAAGCGGAGCTGGTCTCGGAGGCGCTGGAAGCCGCCGCCGGCTCGCTCGGCGTCACGACCTTCTTCCTCGGCATGGTACCACTCGCGATCATCGGCAACGCGTCAGAATACTTCGCCGCGGTGTCATTTGCCCGGCAGGACCGCATGGGGCTGGTCATGAGCATCACGGTCGGCTCGACGATCCAGGTGGCGCTCTTCACGGCGCCACTGCTCGTGCTGGTCTCGTACGCGATGGGTCGCCCCATGAACCTCGTCTTCCACAATCCGCTGGAGCTGGTTGCCGTCGCGGCGTCGGCGTTCACGGTCAATGCCATCGCACAGGACGGCGAGACGACCTGGTTCGAGGGCGTGCTACTACTCGGCGTGTACGTGATTCTTGCCCTCGCATTCCTGTTCGTCACGCCGTGACCCATCTGTCCGGCGCGGCAAGAGTCGTCTACTTCGCCAAGGCCGCAGTCACGTCCTCGTAGGCGGCCGCGATCACCACACGGTCGGCATCCAGCGTGACCTGACGGCTCGCGGCATCCCGGACGAGGTCCGCGCGCGCAGCAAGCATCTGGCGTCGAGTCGCGAGCGGTGTTTCGGTGATGACGCGCGCAATCACCCGGATCAGGTGAACCGAGACGCCGACGTCGGCGCTGGCACTTCGCCGGAGCTGGTCAAGGCTGAGCCCGACGAGCTCTTCGTACGAATGACCAGGCGCTATCAGTCGTTGGATGTTCTCGATCACCCGCGACGGCGGGCGCACGGCGCGAGGTCCAAGGCGGATGAGGATCGCGCTGAGCGTGTCGATCGCGTTCACGGCGGTCGTCGAATCGTTGATGCCCGGGGAAAGCGCCTTGGCCGCAATGTCGACAACCTGCTGAATGCCGAATGACGCATCCTGATCGACGGTGCGATACGCTCCAATGCTGCAGGCGTCCGCGAGGTCGGCTCCCGCGGCATCTGCACGACCTGGCGCGGCGATGCGGTCGGTGGCAGTGCCACGCATGCTGATGGCCAGCAGAGGGGTTCCTTCGACCACGAAGTCACCAATGATCGGTGCGAGGCGGACCACCGCGTCGCAGCGACAGGCCCACGCGACGAGCGCATCGCTGTCGACCTGCTGCAGGTATCCGGATTCCGGCGCGTTCTGCCATTGCCACTCGTCCGCACCGGGCGCGGGCGGCGCGGACGCAGTGGCGCCCTCCGGGACGTCGGAATAGAGCCGATCGATCGCGGCGATCGTGTCGCGTCGCACGCGCGCCAACACCTGCGAGGCCTGGAGCGACTCGGCGATGTGATGGATGAAGAACACCAGGAAGCCGATCGACACGATCGCGAGAACGAAAGCGCCGAGGATGCCGAGGCCGGGGATGAACAGGGCATCGGAATCTCCGCGAATCGTGCGAATGAGCACGAGGCAGTAGACGAAGGTGCCGGCGAGCATTCCAAGCACAACCTGGCTCGGGCGGTCGCTGAGGAAGTTTCGCAGGATGCGCGACGTGTACTGACTGGACGCCTGCGCCACGGCAACGACCGTGATGGAGAACGTGACGCCCACGATCGTTGCCATCGAGCCGGCGATCGTCGACAGCATGCTCCGCGAACTCTGTGCATCCGCACCGAAGAGGCGCGGAAAACGCATCAGTAGCTCGCGCGGAACGAATGCCGACAGCTGGATCATGCCGACGGCGGCCAGGAATGCCGCAAGCACCATCAACCCCGGCACAAACCAGAGACTCGAGCGCCATCGGGTCCATCTGGCGCGCAATCGCTGGATCACGGCGGGGCGCCTTGATGAGTGGGGGACGCGCCCGTCATGCGGTCACCGCCGACACCGGCTCATCTGTCGAAGCCGACGGTCTCATTGGACTTGGGTTCTTGGTTCGTATGCGATCGTGACTGCTTGGTGCGCGGATTTGTGAACGCCGTGAAGCGAAGGGCAGGGCCGGCGCGAATGGCACGTGCAATCCAGGCATGCACATCCTGTGCTCCGTGCTTGGTAGTCATGCTGAAGAACGGCACTCTCGCCGGCATGCAGCTCCTCCGTTGATCTCGGCCGAGCTCGATCAGTGCGTTGACGCTCAACGCCACGCCGAGATCTCCTCGAGGGGCTTGCGTGCGAGGTCCGGCACCCGCGCATCCGTCGCCGGAAATCCGACCGGCATGACGAGGTACGCCTTCTCGTTCGGTGGCCGCTCGAGCA
>JBBQFW010000187.1:0-7606 GCA_038322445.1 Gemmatimonadales bacterium | reverse complement strand
CGTCCGCGGCGCTCGCGAGCACAATCTCCGCAACGTGGACGTAACCATCCCCCGCGACCGGCTCACGGTCATCACGGGGTTGTCCGGCTCGGGAAAGTCCTCCCTTGCCTTCGACACCATCTACGCCGAAGGGCAGCGCCGCTACGTCGAATCGTTGTCGGCGTACGCGCGCCAGTTCCTCGGGCTGATGGAAAAGCCCGACGTCGACGCGATCGAAGGGCTCTCACCGGCCATCTCCATCGAGCAGAAGACGGCGGGACACAACCCGCGCTCGACCGTCGGCACGGTCACGGAGATCTACGACTACCTGCGCCTGCTCTATGCCCGCGCGGGAACGCCACACTGTCCCAACTGCGGTCGCCCGGTGCAACGCCAGAGCCCGGCGCAGATCTCCGCCTCCGTCCTCGACTGGCAGCAGGGCACGAAGATCGAAGTCCGCGCCCCGCTCATCCAGGGGCGCAAGGGCGAGTTCCGCGAGCTGTTCGAGACCGTGCGGAAGCAGGGCTTCATCCGCGCCTACGTCGACGGCGCACTCATCGAGCTTGCAGATCCACCGAAGCTCAACCGCCGCCAGAACCACGACGTGTCGGTCGTCGTCGACCGGCTCGTGGTTCGCGCGGATGACCGCGGCCGTCTCACCGATTCGATCGAGACGGCGCTCAAGCTCGCGGAGGGCCTCGTCGAGGTGGTGAATTCCGAGACGGGCACGCTCGAGACGTTCTCCGAGAAGTACGGCTGCCCGGTCTGCGGCATCTCGATGCCCGAACTCGAACCGCGCCACTTCTCCTTCAACTCACCGTTCGGCGCCTGCACGAAGTGCGGCGGGCTGGGTACGCGGCGACGCGTGAGCGAGGAATTGGTGCTCGGCGACCCGCGCATCTCCATACTCGAGGGCGTGGTGCTCCCGTGGGGTGAGCCGAGTGGCTACCTGCGCAAGGTCGTGCTGCCCACGCTCGCGCGGCAGTTCAAGTTCGACCTCAACGCACCCTGGGGTGAGCTCACGCCTGCCGTGCGCAACACACTGCTCCACGGCGACGGCTCGACCGGCAAGAAGAAGAAGGGCGACAGCACCTGGGAAGGCATCATCACGAATGTCGAGCGCCGGTACGAGGAGAGCGATTCCGACATGGTCCGCATGGACCTCGAGGCCTACATGCTCGCCGTGCCATGCACGGCGTGCGGCGGCCATCGCCTGAAGCCGGAATCGCTTGCCGTCACCATCGACGGACGCAACATCGGCACGGTGACGGACTTCGCCATCACCGAGGCGCTGGCCTTCTTCGAGCACATTCCGCTGCGGAGTGCCGAGCAGCCGAATGGCGTGGACGTCGAGATCGCCGGCCCGATCCTCAAGGAATGCCGCGAGCGCCTGCGGTTCCTCGTCGACGTCGGCCTCGACTATCTCACGCTCGGACGCTCGGCAGAATCACTCTCGGGTGGCGAGGCGCAGCACATCCGGCTCGCGACGCAGATCGGGTCGCGCCTTGTCGGCGTGCTCTACATCCTCGATGAACCGTCCATCGGTTTGCACCAGCGCGACAACGCGCGCCTGCTCGCGACACTCGAGCAGCTGCGCGACCTCGGCAACACCGTCATCGTCGTCGAGCATGACGAGGAGACCATGCGCGCCGCGGATCATGTGATCGACATGGGGCCGGGTGCCGGAAAGCATGGGGGCGAAGTCATCGCCGAAGGCACCGTCGAGGAGATCATTCGCAATCCGCAATCGATCACCGGCAAGTACCTCAGCGGCGAGCTGGAGATTGCGCTGCCCGCGGAACGGCGGCCCGTCGATACCAAGCGCATGATCCGCATCCTGAATGCGCGCGAGCACAATCTCCGCAATGTCACGGCGGAAATTCCACTCGGATTGTTCGTCGCGGTCACCGGTGTGTCCGGCTCGGGGAAGAGCACGCTGATCGAGGATATCCTGCATCAGTCGCTCGCTCGGCACTTCTACCGCGCGCGCGTCATCCCCGGTCTGCACGATCGCATCACGGGCCTCGAGCACATCGACAAGGTCATCGACATCGACCAGAGTCCCATCGGGCGCACGCCGCGGTCGAATCCCGCAACGTACACGGGGCTCTTCACGCCCATTCGCGAGCTCTTCGCCGAGCTGCCGGAGGCGAAGATCCGCGGCTACGGCCCGGGACGATTCTCGTTCAACGTGAAGGGCGGTCGGTGCGAAGCCTGCCAGGGCGACGGGCTCGTGAAGATCGAGATGCACTTCCTGCCAGACGTCTACGTCCCGTGCGAGGTCTGCAAGGGCAAGCGCTACAATCGCGAGACACTCGAGGTGCGTTTCCGCGGCCTGAGCATCGCGGAGGTCCTTGGCCTCACCGTGGAGGACGCGGCAGCATTCTTCGAGAACCAGCCACGCGTCCGCCAGAAGCTCGAGACGATGAACGACGTCGGACTCGGCTACATCCACCTGGGCCAGAGTGCCACGACACTGTCGGGCGGCGAGGCGCAACGCATCAAGCTCGCGACAGAACTGTCGAAGCGCGACACGGGGCGCACGCTCTACATCCTCGACGAGCCGACAACGGGGCTCCATTTCGAGGACGTCCGCGTGCTGCTCACCGTGCTGCACCGCCTGGTCGATCGCGGCAATACCATTCTCGTCATCGAGCACAACCTCGACGTCATCAAGACGGCGGACTGGATCATCGACCTCGGCCCCGAAGGCGGCACGCGCGGCGGAACGATCGTCGCCGCTGGAACGCCCGAAGATGTCGCCAAGGTCGAAGCATCGCACACCGGGCACTACCTGAAGTCGATGCTGAAGAAACCGGCCCGCCAGCGGACAGCCGGCTAAACGTAGAATGAGCGGGGCATGGCCGTGCGCAAGTCGCAGAAAAGTTGGTTGGTGTAGGCGGAAGGTGTAGGTCGCCGGTGTAGGTCGCCGGTGCAGCTCCGTAGGTGCAGTTCGCAGTTCCGCTGTCCTGTTTGCAGTCAGACTGTCTGACTGTCCGACCCAAGCCACCAGGCCCATGGTTTCGCTGCTCGACATCATCGGTCCCGTAATGGTCGGGCCGTCCTCCTCGCACACGGCGGGCGCGTGTCGCATCGGCCTCTTGGCCCGTTGCCTCGTGGGCGGCACACCGCAGCGCGCACGCATGGAGCTGCACGGTTCGTTCGCGCGCACCGGCGAAGGGCATGGCACCGACAAGGCCCTCGTCGGCGGCCTGATGGGCTTTCGCCCCGACGATGAACGCCTCCGCAACGCGCTCGAGATCGCCGAGAAGGAAGGACTCGACTTCTCCTTCGAGAAGACAACCATCAGCGAGGATGCGCACCCGAACACCGTGCGCATCACACTCGAACGCGGTGACCGCAGCGCCGTCATGACCGGTTCGTCACTCGGCGCAGGCAGGGTGCTGGTATCCGACATCGACGGCTACCCGGTCCAGGTGACGGGCAATTACCACACGATCGTGCTGGTCGCGGAAGACGTGAAGGGTTCCGTCGCGCGCATCGCGACCATTCTCGCCGAGCACAACCTCAACATCGCCACGTTGAAGCTCTCGAGAAAGGAGCGCGGCGGCGATGCCTTCATGGTCATCGAGATCGACGATCTCGCGGGCGACCAGGTGCGCGATGAGGTGCGGTCACTGCCCTGGGTGCGCTGGGCGTTTCGCCTCGACAAGGTCAGTGCATGAAGGTGCTGCTGCGCGCAGTACCATCGGAGCCTGTTCCACCTTTGGCACCGGCGTGGCCGAGATTCAATCGCCGGTGGTCCGCACTCGTTGCAGGTGCGTGATGAACCGTCCTACTGGATGCCGGGAATGCTGTGCGACGAGGTCGTCGTCGGGATGAACATCAGCAGGTCGAACATCGCGGCGACATTCTCCACCTGAATGACCGGGACGGCATTCGTTCCAACGTGCCGAAAGCTCCGCGGCGTGGTGAGCCAGGCACCACGCGAATCAGCGACGATCGCACGGAGGTCGTAGAGCTGTGCCGCGCCGCCCACGCGGCTGCTGAGCCGCGAGAGATTCCGCTCGACACTGCCAGGCGTTGGACTCGCCAGAACGTGACCGTCGCTCTGCACCGGCTGCGGATCCGCCGGCGCGTGCGCGCGATACGTGCCTTCCGCCGTTCCGAACCCGAGCGCGATATACCGCGTGCCGATGAGCCTTCGAAGCTGCACGCCGATTCGATTGGGCAGGTACGACACGTGAACATTGTGCGCCCAGAAGACGGCCCGGTCTCCATTCGGCCGACTGGCCACGGCCGCAGCGATGGATTCCGCCATCGCACTGTCTCGCTCCGCGCTGCCATTCAGCACATCGATGCCGACCAGGTCGACCTGCGTCCCACCGACCTGCCGTTGCGCGGCATTGTGATCGCGAAGCCACACGACGACCGCCCTGATCTCCTCAGTGCGCCAGAGTCGCGAGAGCTTGCCCATCAGCGAGTCGATGTCTGCCGGCGCGCCGCGGAGATAGCGGTTGATCACGGTCACCGGCGCGGGCGCGTTCTCGAGTCCCACGACGGTCACGTGCTGTGCACGCACGCCGTGCTCGAGCAGCCGAAGCTTCATCCGCGAGAATTCGTTGCTGCCGTGCGTCTGCTCGCCGAGCCCGACGATGCGCGCGTTCGCAGTCAGCGAGTCCCAGCGATTCAGGTCGCGCGAATCAGCGGCGCCATCGAGCGACTGGATCGCCGACGCATGCGCCGTTAGCCCGTCCATCGTCCGCGGATCGGCATCCAACGTGTCCGCCATGGGTGCCGGCGACTGGGCCAGTGCGGCATGACCGAGGACGATCGTGAGGAAGGAGCGAAGGATGAAGTGCTTCACCGCCATAGCCGGAATCTTTTCGGGAAGTGATGGATCAGGAATCGACTACCATTCAGTATGTACAAATCTCTCGCCGACGCTATCCGCGACGCAGAAGCGCAGAACGTCAGCCTTGCCACGCTGGCGCTGGAGACCGAAGGCCGCGATCAGGGACGCACCGTCGCCGACATACGCTCGGCGCTCAAGCGCGCGCTGGACGTCATGCGCAGCGCCGTTGCCCAGGGCATGACGGGCGACCACTTCTCGGCGTCCGGCCTCGTTGGCGGCGACGCCGCCAAGCTGCGCACCGGACCCGATGGCCCGCTTGCCGGCACCCCGTTCCGTGATATTCTCGCGCGCGCACTCGCCGTGCAGGAGATCAATGCCGCGATGGGGGTCATCGTCGCGGCACCGACGGCTGGCGGAGCCGGTGTGCTTCCCGCCGTGCTGACCGGTCTCGCGGCGGCACGCAACATCGACGACGACGCGCTCGTGAGTGCCCTCGCGGTCGCCGGCCTGATCGGCGCCGTCATCGCGGAGCGGGCATCGCTCTCCGGCGCAGAGGGCGGGTGTCAAGCCGAGACGGGCGCTGCGGCCGCGATGGCCGCGGGTGCCGCCACCGAGATGCTCGGTGGCTCGCCGTCGCAGGTCGGCCACGCGACCGCACTGGCGCTGCAGGGCACGCTGGGGCTCGTTTGTGACCCGCTCGGTGGACTCGTCGAGCTGCCCTGCGTATTCCGCAACGCCACCGGATCCGCCATCGCCCTCACCGGCATCGAGCTCGCGATGGCAGGCATCGAGTTCAAGATTCCCGTCGACGAAGTCATCGATGTGATGGGCGAGATCGGGCGCAACATGGACGTGCGGTATCGCGAGACCGCCGGGGGTGGCCTCGCCGCAACGCCAACAGGCCGCCGCCTCGCGAAGGAGCGGCTCGTTCAGATAAAGCGCAAGTGATCATGGTTTGTGATTCCTGCCCGGATTCCTCAGTCCTGCCTGAATTCGTCATTCCCGCCTGGTTTCGTCATTCCCGCGCACGCGGGAATCCATGTTCCGCCTTTCCGATTCACTTCCCCGGCGCGCGCCGCGCCCGTAGCTTGACCGTGGCCGCGGCGCGGACGCTGAAACTCCGCGCGTTGCAGCATCCGTAGGGGCAGACAACCAGTGCACGCAGGTGTGCCCATGCTCACGAAAGAAGACATCGAGAGTTTCCTCATCCGACTCAGCGCAACCGGCGCGACCTATACCGAGGTCGAGCCAGGTTTCTGGATCGTGCGCCCAAGCCCGGAGAGCGACCTCTCGGTCGCCGTCAACTACTCACCGCCCGTCGTCCTCCTGCGCGTCGATGTCATGACGTTGCCCGACGACCCCACGCAAACGGCCACACTCACCCGCCGCTTGCTCGAGCTCAACGCCTCCGAACTGCTGCATGGTGCCTATGGCATCCAGAACGAGCAGATCGTCTTGACGGAAGCACTCGAGCTCTCGGCCCTCGACTTCGAGGAATTTCTTGCGAGCTACGAGAGCATGACCCTCGCACTCGCTTCGCACCTTCGCGAGCTCGGCTCGTACCGCGAGGCACGCTGATCATGGGCTTATTCGATCGTATTTCCCAGCTGCTCAAGAGCAACATCAACGACCTGATCTCCAAGGCGGAAGATCCGGAGAAGATGCTCACGCAGATCCTCGACGACTTGCGCGGCCAGCTCGTGAAGGCCAAGCAGCAGGTCGCCGTCGCCATCGCGGACGAGAAGCGCCTCCGCGACCAGGCCGACGCCGAGTACAAGCAGTCCGAAGACTGGGAGCGTCGCGCAATGCTCGCGGTGCAGGAAGGCCGCGACGACCTCGCCAATGAGGCGCTCGTCCGGCATGGCGAACACCTGCAGCATGGCCAGCAGCTCGAGCAGACGTGGGAGGCGCACAAGGCCGACTCCGAGAAGCTCAAGGGCCAGCTCCGCGAGATGAACGACAAGATCGAGGAGGCGAAGCGCAAGAAGAATCTGCTCGTCGCCCGTCAGCGTCGCGCCCAGGCACAGCAGCGCATCCAGGAGACGATGTCCTCCCTCTCCGAGAAGAGCGCCTTCGAGGCGTTCTCGCGGATGGAGGAGCGCATCGAGACGAACGAGCGCCAGATCAAGGCCGCCGCCGAGATCGACGAAGAGTTCACGGGCGATACCCTGCAGCGCGACTTCAAGGCGCTCGAGAAGGGGGCCGGTGCCGTTTCCGTTGACTCACGACTCCTCGCGCTGAAGCAGAAGATGGGCGTCCTGCCGCCCGGATCCACGCCGAGCAAGGCACTCGGCGCCGGACAGCGTGACGACGAAGAGATCGCCGCGGAGATCGAGCGTCCCGGACAGCGGAAGCTTTCGTGAAGCAAGGCCCGGCCAATTCGACGCGATTTGCATTCGGCCCAATTCTCGCCGCTTCCGTCTTCACCGTCGTCGCGATCTGGCTTTGGCTTCGCGTCGCCGATGTGTTTCTCCTCCTGTTCCTCGGGATCCTGATTTCACTGTACCTGGGCGCACTGGCCGGCGTGCTGCATCGCCGTGCCAGGGTGCCCGAGCGCCTCTCGTTCCTGCTCGCGGTGCTGCTCTCGGGTGGCGGATTGGTCGTGCTCTTCTACGCGCTCATTCCGCCCCTCATTCAGCAGACGCAGGAACTGGTGAAGGTCCTGCCGAACTACATCGGCGGGTGGGAAGCAGCAATCGATCGGCTGGCCGAGCGCGTTCCGGCGCTGCAGGGAGTGTACAAGCCCGGCGAGCACCGGATCCTCACCGCGGTCTACACGCAGGTGTCCGGGCAGTTCGGCAACGTGGTGCC
>JBBQFW010000186.1:0-7794 GCA_038322445.1 Gemmatimonadales bacterium | reverse complement strand
ACGATCGGCGTGCGCCCCCATTTCGAGCATGGTGCCGAGCACCGCCACGCGCTGCCGCGTCTTGCCGGCATGCTCGAGCAACTCGAGCGCCACGCGCGCGGAGCCCGGATTCGAATTGTAGGCGTCGTTGATGACGGTCACCCGCCCGTGCGACTCGAAATTCACGCGCATGGGCGGCGAGGGCATGGCGGCGACGCCGGAGGCAATCGCGTCCATGGGGACGCCGCATTCCCGTGCGACGGCAAGCGCGAGCATCGCGTTGCGGCTGTTGTGCACGCCGCGCAGCGGAATCGTCACCCGCGTGCCTTCGTACTCCACCCAGCCCTGACCGTCGGGCTCCACGCCCCACGATGAAGGATGAACATCTCCACCGTCCAGGCCAGCGCTGATGGTACGCCTGGCCAGCGGTCGCGCGGCCTCGGCAACTTCCGGCTGCGCGGCGGGCGTGACCGCGAGCGACACGCCCTTGCATGCTGACGCCTCCTCGCGCAGCACGCCAACGAGATCGCCGAGTCCCTCGAGGTGCTCCTCGGCGATCGATGTCACCACGACCATGTCGGGTTCGACGATGACGCGCAGTGCCTCGACCTCGCCGGGATGATTGGTGCCCATCTCGATGACAGCGATGTCCGCGTCGTCGGGAAGTGCGAAGAGCGTGAGCGGCACGCCGACGAGGTTGTTGTAGTTGCCGGTGGTCGCATGCACGGTGAGGGCGCCGCCGAGTGCGGCCTTGAGCAACTCCTTCGTACTCGTCTTGCCGTTGGTGCCGACGACACCCACCACGGGTCGCCCCCATGCGCGGCGGCGGAATCGCGCGAGCTGGCCAAGTGCGGTGAGCGTGTCTGGGACTTCGTAGACGGGAACGCCGAGACCGGCGGTGCGCTTCGCGTCGTTGACGACCAGCGCGGCGGCGCCGTTCTTCACGGCGTCGGCGAGGAAGTCATGCGCGTCGAAATTCTCGCCCTTGAGTGCCACGAAGCAACTGCCTTCGCCCACGTTGCGCGTGTCGGTGGAAATGCGGGAAATCTTCGTTGAGCCACGTGGTCCGCTGCCGAGTGCGTCCGCGATGCGGTCGAGGGTGAAGAACTGCGGTTGTGCGAGCGCGCTCGCCTGCGGGGTGCTTGCGTCGGCCATCAGGTTGTCCTTTAAAGTCGGTAGAAAAACAGCAACAGCGGTTTGCCACAGAGGGCGCAGAGGGCACAACGGGCGGCGCCAGCACACTATCGTCCGCCCAATCATTTCGCGAAAGCCCAACGTTCGTCATCCATGGGATTCGTCATTCCCGCGAAAGCCCAACGTTCGTCATTCCCGCGAAAGCGGGAATCCATTTCTGGGCTTGGCAACGGCAACATGGGTCCCCCCTTTCGTGGGGCTGACGAACCGACAACATGCATCCCCGCCTTCGCGGGGATGACGTACCCTTCGTTCAATGGACGTTAGCTGTTCGCCTCAGACATGATCTCACCGACGATGAGGCGTTCATCGAACGGATGTTTCACGGTGCCGCGAATCTGGTAGTCCTCGTGTCCCTTCCCCGCGAGGACGATCACGTCGCCACTCACGGCAGCATGGATGGCGCGCGCGATTGCTTCACGCCGGCCTTCCACGCGCTCGTGCGGCGTCGTCATGCCCGCCTCGATGTCGTCGAGAATGCGCTCGGGGTCCTCGGTACGCGGGTTGTCGCTCGTGACGAACGCGACGTCCGCATGTGATTCCGCGATGCGCCCCATCTCGGGACGCTTGCCCTTGTCGCGATCGCCGCCACAGCCGAAGACGACGATGAGCTTCCCGCGCGTGAACGGACGGACGGCGTTGAGCGCACGTTCCAGCGCGTCGGGCGTATGCGCATAGTCACGCAACACCGCCGGCTCTTCATTGATGATCTCGAGGCGACCGGGCACCTGCGGCATCGTGGTGAGCCGGTGCGCAATCTCATCGACCGGCACGCCGACGCACCACGCCGCCGCCGCCGCACCGATCGCGTTCGAAATGTTGAAATCCCCAATGAGCGGCAACCGCACCGGATAGTGCGCCACGATCCCACTCGGCAGGTGACGCGCGTCGACGACCAAGTCCCACTCGCTGCCGCGCGGTCCGAAGCGCACGTCGACGGCACGAACGTCGGCCCGACCGTTCAGCCCGAACGTGATGGTGCGCGGAGCAGGCGGCAGTAGCGCCCAGGCAGTGTCGTCTGCATTGATCACCGCCGTTCCGCCCTCCTCGATGAGTGGGATCAGGAGCGCCTTCGCCGCGAGGTACGACTCCATGGTGAGGTGGTAGTCGAGATGGTCGCGCGTGAGGTTCGTGAAGATCGCCGCTTCGAACCGCAGCCCCTCCAGCCGGCCCTGGTGCAGCGCATGCGACGACGTCTCCATCGCCACGGTGCGCACACCCATGTCATGCAGGGTGCGCAGCAGACGCTGCAGCTCGACCGGTCCGGGCGTCGTCAGGCCACTGCCTCCGCCGAGCGGCGTGCCCTCGCTGCCGATCAACACCCCAAGCGTGCCGATCGACGCGCATCGCGCCTCAGGCTCGTCGAGCAGGTGGCGAAGCATGCCGACGGTGGTCGTCTTCCCATTCGTGCCCGTGACGCCGACGAGCTTCAACTGCTTCGCGGGCTCGCCGTAAAAGGCCGCGGCCGCAATTGCCGCGGCGCGGCGCGTGTCCGTAACGACGAGTGACGGAAGCCACGTCCGCGACGGATCGTCGACGACGGCGAGCACCGCACCGCCGCTCGCCGCCCGCTCGAGATACTCGTGGCCGTCACGCTCCGCGCCCCTTACCGCGAGGAAGAGCGCGTTCGCCGAGACGGCCCGGCTGTCGGCGGTGATGGCATCGATCGTCTGCGGGAACGTGCCCTCGGTGCCACGGAGCAAGCCGGCGCGGCTGAGTGCCTCGACGATCGTGGCGACGCGAACAGGATTCACGGAGCGCTCGAGAGATGCACCAGCGTACCCACGGGGAGCAGCGATCCCGCGACAGGCTGCGTTTCTCCGGTGCCCTTGAGGTCGAGCTCCACGCGGAATCCCGCGGCGTGCAGCGCGTGCAGCGCCTGGCGCAGCGTGAAGCCGTGGACGTCTGGCACCGCCTTTGGCGGCAGCACCGCCGGCTTCTGCTTCGCACGCAGCGGCAGCGTGGCAACGAACGTCCTCGGCGCAATCGTGTCGTCGATGACCACGGTGGGCGTATCGGCCCGTACCGCCGGCGTGCTATCAGGCGGCCGGGATACCGCGAGGTCGATGGGATGCGCCGTCGAATCCGGCGCGCGCTCGTGGCGGCTCGCCGCGAGGCTGCGCCGGTCGAGCGACGCATCGCGCGACGCCAGTGCGGCCTCGAGCACACGCTTCGTCACCGGTGCGGCCGTGAGGCCGCCCATGTAGTCGCCCTTCGGGTTGTCAATCTTCACGAGAATGACGAACTGTGGATTGTCCGCCGGAAAAAGCCCGACGAACGTGGGAATGTGGTCGCCCGCGGCGTAGCTGCCGTGCACGGTTCGGCGCGCAGTACCGGTCTTCCCCGCCAGGGAGAATGCGCCGAGGTCCGCTCGCTTCGCAGTGCCACCAGCCTCGACGACAGCGAGCAGCATGTCACGCACACGGCGCGCCACGGCTTGCGACACCACTCGACGCACCGCTCGGCGCTGGTGTTTGTAGAGGACGGTACCGTCCGGTGCCCGCACTTCCTTCACGAGACTCGGCTCGAGCAGCTCACCACCATTCGCCAGCGCGACGTACGCCGCCACGAGCTGCAACGGCGTCACCGCCACCTCGTAGCCCATCGCCAGCGAGTTGGCGGATTGCTTGGACCACTTGACCGGCGGGCGCAGCGTGCCCGATGCCTCGACCGGATACGAGACGCCAGTTGGCGTGCCGAAGCCGAAGTCGCGCAGCCCTTCATATTGATCGCGCGCCTGGAGCCGCTCGGCGAACTGCACGATGCCGATGTTGCTCGAGTAGCGGATGACGTCCGAGAGCGCGAGCTCTGGATACGGGTGCTCGTCGGTGATCGCGCGACCGTTGATCGTGAAGGATCCGTTGTGCGTCGGCACGACGTCCGTCTCCTTCGCGAGCCCATGCTCCAGGAGGAGCGCCGCGATGAATGGCTTCATCGTCGAGCCCGGCTCGTAGGGCTCCGTGAGCGCCGTGCTCGCCGTGGCGCGTGGATCCGACCGATGGCTCGCCATGGCCAGCACTTCGCCGTCGGCCGGGTTCATGACGACGACGTCACCGCCCTCGGCTCCCATCCGCGCCACCGCGTCCGCCAGTTCGCGCTCGGCGATCTCCTGCAATTCCTGGTTAATCGTCAATACGATACTATTTCCGGGCACAGCGGGCGTTCCTGCTCCGTCCGGCGACTCGAAGCGACGGCCGCGCGCATCCTTCATTACTACGACGCTGCCGGCCTTGCCCCTGAGCAGCGAATCCAGCGCCAGCTCGATGCCGTCGACCGCGTTGCCGTCTGCATCCACGCGTCCGATGATGCGTCGCGTTCCGTCCGAGAAGGCGTACGCGCGCTCGATCACCGGCTTCGAGTAGACGCCGCGCATTGCCGTGATGACGGCGACGTCCACCGCACGATAGCGCGCCGGCAGCGTCACCCACTTGCGCGACGTGTCCGTCGCGCGTGCCACCCACTCTGCCGGGATGTGCGCACGCTGCATGCCGACGCGCAGCTTGCGGAGGTCGCGGATTTCCCTTGGCGCGATGTCGAGCTTCACCGTTTCCCTGCTCTGCGCGAGCAGCTCGCCGCGTGCATCGAAGATCTCGCCGCGCGGTGCCGGGATGGTGCTGGTTGCGCTCTGCTGCTTCGCGCCTGATGCCGCGAGGCGTCGTCCGTCGAGCAGCTGCACGCGGGCCGTCTTCACCAGCAGCGCGACGACGAACAACGCCAGGAGCAGATGAATGATCCCCACGCGACTTGGCTGCTTCACGGCGCTCCTCGCGAGATCGGGATCACCATGCTGTCCGCCGGCACGTGCAGGTTGAGCCGCTCGGCCGCGGGCATGAGGCGCGCGCGGCTGGACGCTGAGCGGATCTCGCCCTCGAGGCGCAGCTTCTCGTTCACCATGGCGGCGCGCTTCGCCTCGAGCGCGAGCAGCTCGTTCGCGCCGGAGAGCCCGAACGAGCGGCGCAGGATCACGATGCCCGTGATCATCAGGAAGGCGATCATGAGCAGCGCAATCCGGAGGCGACCGCGGCCGGCGCCTACCTTGCGCGCTGCCATGCCCGGAGTTTCGCGCTGCGTGCGCGCGGGTTGCGGGCGACTTCGTCGGCAGAAGCAATCACGGCGCGACGCATGAGCATGGTGCCGAGCGCGTGGTTGCCGCCGCAGGTGCACATCGGGTGCTTCGGTGGGCAAATGCAGTCCTTGCTCCACTCGCGGAACGCGTGCTTCACCAGGCGATCCTCGCCCGAGTGGTAGGCGATGACGGCGATCGTGCCTCCGGGCGCGAGCCGATCGCGCAGGTTTGGCAGCGCGCGCGCGACTCCGGCGATCTCGTCGTTCACGGCAATGCGGATCGCCTGGAAGAGCCGCGCAAACTCCGGCGGACCGGACCGCGATCCAAACGTCGCCCGAATGGCGCCGACGAAGTCGTCGCTGATGACGAACGGCTTGTTCTCACGACGACGGATGACCTCGCGCACCAGCCGCGCGGCGCGGGGTTCGTCGCCGTAATCGCGGAAGATCTTCACGAGGCTCTCGTCGTCCGCCTCGTTCAGGATGTCCGCGGCGGACTGCGTCGCGTCCGCGCCCATCCGCATGTCGAGCGGCGCGCCCTCTCGGAAGGAGAACCCGCGGGATGCGTCGTCGATCTGGTGGGAGGAGATGCCGAGGTCGAGCAGGATGCCGTCGAAGTGGAGCGTTTGCAGCGCCGCGATATTGCCCGGTTCACTGTAGTTGGCGGTGACCGTCTCGAAGCGGCCTGCCTCTGCCTCGCTGGCGAGCCTCGCGCGAGTGGACGCGATCGCTTCCGGATCGCGATCGACGCCGATGACCTTCCCCACTCCAGCGGCCAACAACGCCGCCGCGTGGCCCCCGCCGCCGAGAGTGCCGTCGAGAACGAGGGAGGCGTGGCCGAGCAGCTCGACGATGTCGTCGACGAGTGCGGGGGCGTGGTAGTCCGACTGCCAGGGGTTGGAGTGCGGAGTGGCGATCACTGGGAGCAGATGGGACGATGAGACGGAAGGCGTTCGGAAGTGCAGACGGAAGACAATAGGAAGGAAGATAGAAGTGCGTGCTCTATCCTCCTATCATCTTCTCGCCCTATCCTTATGTAGGCGCCGTGTTCCTCCATTCGTCATCCCCGCGAAAGCGGGGATCCATTTCTGGGTTTCATCCGTCACCCGCTTCATGGCCATTCGCAAGCACTTCACGTACGTCGTCCATGGGGCCCGCGCCGATCGGCCCGACCTGCGGAACATGGTCTCGTGGGTGAAGGACCGTGGGCACGCCGTTGAGGTGTGGACCACTTGGGATGCCGGCGACGCCGCGGACCATGCGGCGCGCGCGGCCGATCGCGGCACTGATGTCGTCATAGCCTGTGGGGGCGACGGGACCCTCAATGAAGTCGTCAACGGGCTCGACGGGCGCGACACGCCGCTCGGCGTCATCCCGCTCGGTACCGCCAATGACTTTGCGCGTCAGACGGGGATTCCAGCGGCAGCGGATCATGCCATGGATGTCATCCTGCGCCGCAACCCGGTGCGGATCGATACCGCTTCAATGAATGGGCGGCGGTTCCTGAATGTGTCGACGGGGGGTGTAGGCGCCGAGGCCACCGCGGAGACGCCGGCGGAGGCGAAGGCTTCGCTTGGGCCGCTTGCGTATGCGATAACAGCGGTACGAAAGTTCGCCGAGGACAAGATGCGGCATGCGTCGTTTGCGAGTGATGGGTTTGGGCTGGACGTAGACTTTCTCGCGTTCGCTGTTGGGAGTGCTCGAGTAACGGGGGGCGGCACCATGATGACGCCGGATGCCAGTGTTACGGACGGATTGCTCGACCTGTGCGTTATCGAGGCGATGTCGCGGAGCCAGTTCGCGCGGCTGTCGCTGGCGGTTAAGCGCGGGGAGCACCTCGGGTTACCGGGGGTGCACTATGCGCAGCTGCCGTGGATGAAGGTCACCGGTTCTCAGCCGCTTAGCGTGAACCTGGATGGGGAGGGCCTAGAGGCGCAGGTGTGCGACTACCGGGCGAGAAGGGCGGATCTTCTTGTGCACGTCCACCACCTCCCGGGTGAAGAACCGGGAGTGGATTTCGCGCGGTAGTCCGAAATAATATCGCGGGGGTTTGCGGTCTACGCGGCGCCCCTTTGCTCTTTTGTTGGTGCTCGGCAACACACGACGGGCATTCGTTATTATCCTACTTGTTCTTGCTGTCTAATCCCGCAGAGAGAGCCTGAGCTCTTCGCGCTCAACTTCCATGCGCTGACGGCGGATGGCTTCACACGTTGACAACTTCCGTTTCGTGTTATCAAGCGTGGTCATGCTGGCTTTCTCCGACTTCGCCTGATAACGTGAGCGCATAATCCACGTTATCGCGCGGAAACTCTGCCAATGATTTGGTGATGTGGAGTCGCACTCTTGGCCCGCCAATTCGCCGAGCGGTATTCACTCGCGCTCCGCGATGCGCCGGCCCCGTGCCAAAGGGACGATTCTCGGTTCGGCCCAACCCCGCCGGTCAGCAAGGACCCCAAGGCACTCCTCAGGTATGCGCCACGCGCGTGCGCCGGACCGACCGCCGCGCTTTTCGCTCCGCGGCCACGTCGGGTGCCGAGTCCCAGGCACACGCCCGCT
>JBBQFW010000185.1:0-7796 GCA_038322445.1 Gemmatimonadales bacterium | reverse complement strand
CCACCTGCCCGCCTGCCGGTTGCTCGGCGATCGCGTACAGGTCGTCGCCGGCTGTGATCCCGATCCCGTGGCGCGCGAACGCGCGCGCACGACGTGGAAGGTGCCCGCCGTGTACGATGACCCGGCGACGATGCTCGAGGGACTCGAGGCCGACTGGGTCGTGATCGTGACACCGCCCTCGATGCACCGCGCTCACGCGGAGCTCGCGCTCGGCGCAGGGTTCCATGTGTTCTGCGAAAAGCCGCTGGCGGAGAGCCTCGAGGATGCGGATGCGATGATCGCGGCGGCGCGGGCTGCGGGGCGGCAACTGGTGGTGAACAACGAGTTTCCCTACATGGCGTGCCACCTCGCGGCGCGCGACGCCATCGGCCGCCCGGAGTTCGGCCGGCTCCTCTTCGTCCATGCCTGGCACACCATGCGGCCGTCCGCGCATTCGGAAGCTGGATGGCGCGGCGCCCTCCGGCGACGCGTGGGGTTCGAGTTCAGCATTCACGTCCTCGACCTGGCGCGCTTTCTCTTCGGGGAGGATCCTGTGCGCCTTTACGCGCACATGCCCCGACCCGATCCACGAGTGGAGTCCGACGCGATCAACCTCATCACGCTCGAATTCGCGAATGGCCGCAGTTGTTCGATCGTCCTCGACCGGCTCAGCAAGGGTCCCGAGCGATACCTCGACATGCGGCTCGACGGTGAGCACGCTGCCATCCACACCTCGCTCGGCGGCCGGCTCGACGTGTCCCTCGGTCTCCACGTTCGCGCGCGGCGTCCCTTCGGGCGGGTGCGGATGATCCGGGGCGGACACGCCACATTGCAGACCGGTGACAGTGAACGGATCCTCGCGCGCGATGGATTCGACCTCTTCGCGGCGGCCACCGCACGACTGCTCGGCCGCGTGTTCGATGCGGTGGCTGCTGGTGAGCGCATTCCCGCGGAGGCGAGCGACAACCGGCGCTCCCTGGCCCTTGTATTCGCGGCATATGACTCGGCAAACACTGGTGCTCCCGTCGACCTGGCGGGCTACCTGATCCCGGGATAGGCGCACGTGACAACACGGTTACCCGGGTGACAGCGCTCTCCGTTGTCGTCGCGGCGTGGAATGGTCCCGAACTGCTCCGGACATGTCTTCAGTCGCTGCGTGAGGCTGCTCCAGCGGGCACGATGCAGGTGATCGTGGCGTACCCCGCCCTTGCCGGTTTCGAGAAGCTCCTTGCCGACGAGTTCGCGGAAGTCCAGGGAGTGGCGTGCGTTGGAGGCTCCACGGTTCCTGCACTACGCCTCGCCGGGCTGGACGCCGCCCGGGGGGATGTCGTCGCATTCCTCGAGGACCACGCGAGCGTCGCGGCCGGGTGGGCAGACGCGCTCCGCAGCGCCTACGAACTTCCCGGCGCCGAGGCCGTTGGTGGTCCGGTTGCGCAAGGCGACGGACACTCCTCGCTGGACTGGGGCGTCTACCTCGTCGACTACGGCCGATTCATGCCGCCCCTGCCAGACGGTCGCGCGCATGACCTGTCCGGCCTCAACATGTCGTTCAGGAGAGAGTTGCTGGGATCGTTGCAGTCGGTGCTGAAGGATGGGGTTTACGAGGGCCCGCTCTTCGAGGAACTTCGGCGCCGGGGGGTGGACTTGTCCGTGGTGTCGGCGGCATGCGTTTCCCAAAACAAGCGATATTCATTCCGGTCCGCCTTCATCCTGCCATATTATCTTGCGCGCGGGTATGCCGGTCGCCGGCTCCGAGGGGCGTCCGTTGTTGCGCAAGCAGTGCGCGCGGCGTCCTGTATTGTGCTCCCCGAGGTGATGGTCTGGCGGATCCTCTCGAGTGTACTGCCCAGGCAACGTGACACTGGTCTCGTCCTCCGCGCTCTGGGCTTCGTGGCGCTGATATCCTTTACGTGGTCTCTCGGTGAATTCGTTGGGTACGTCGTCGGTCCTGGCGACGCCGACTCACACTGGCGCTGACGATTTACGCGAAGTGCTTTTCTCCATCATTAGCCGAGGTTGCACGTGTCCATTGTTGCGAGAATCCAGCGCCACGCCAAGATCTCTCTTCGTGCGCGCCAACATCACGAGCATGAAACTCCCCCCTTCCTGATCGTCTTCATCAACTCGATCTGCAACCTGAGTTGTGAGCACTGCTTCTACTGGAAGGAGCTCAACAAGCGCAACGATCTCGCGTTTTCGGATTTCGAGCAACTCACCAGCGATCTCGGAAACTTCGACACGTTGAACCTCTCCGGTGGAGAGCCGTTCATCCGGCCTGATTTCGGCGAGATCTGCAGCCTCTTCATCACGAAGAACGGCGTGCGGCAGATCTACGTGCCCACCAACGGCTACTTCACCGACAAGACCGAGAAGTCGCTGCGCAAGGTCTTGCAGCACAAGACGCTCGATCGCTTCGTGTGCGAGATCTCGCTCGACGGCATGCCGGAGTACCACAATCGCTTCCGCGGCAATCCGAAGTCGTTCGAGAACGCGATGAAGACCTACGCGATGCTCGCCAGGCTGCAGGATGAGGATCCGCGGCTGCGCATCCACGTCAACACGGTGGCGATGGGCGAGAACATCGGCGAGGTGTGGCGCCTCACGGAGTACATGCACGACAACTACCCGCGCGTCGAGCACCACAACCTCGCCGTCATCCGCGGCGACCGGAAGAACCCGTCGCTCACTGGGCCCGCACTGGAGCAGTACAAGCGCCTGTACGACCACATCCAGGAAGTGTGGAAGGATCGCGAGGAGGGCCGCTTTGGCTCGAGCGTCGAGCCGATGCTCCAGTGGGTCAAGGTCAAGACGATCGAAGCGGAGTCGCAGTTCGTACCGTGCAAGGCGGGCATATTGTCGGGCGTCGTTTACGCCAACGGAGATGTGTCGGTGTGCGAGAATCACGAGCCACTTGGCAACCTGCGCGACAAGCGCTTCTTCGAGATCTGGGATTCGCCGGAGGCCGTCGCGCTGCGCGCGCAGATCAAGGCAAAGGAGTGCTACTGCACGAATGAAGTGTTCATGTGGCCGAGCATCGTCTTCCAGCCGGCGCAGCTGACACGGGCGTACGTCGGTGCGGGGATCCGGCATCGTTCGCCGTCAACCGACAAGACCATTCCCCCTTCCGCACCGCTGCCGGCCGAGCGCCCGGTTTCGACGGAATTCGAGTAGCAGTGCCCGGAGCAGACGATGGTCGCGCAGCGTTGCGAGCGGCCATCGTCGGCGCGGGCCTCATGGGGCGATGGCACGCACACGCCGTCACACGCGCGGGGCATCGCATCGCCGCGATCATCGACCCTGACGTCGCGCGCGCGTCCACCCTCGCACGCGCCTATCCGCAGGCGCGAGTCGCACGGACGCTCGCGGACGCCGGCGACATCGACGTGGTGCACGTCTGCACGCCGCTCGATACGCACGTCGGACTCTGCTCGGACGCACTCGCGCGCGGAGCCCACGTCATCGTCGAGAAGCCGCTCGCGGCCGACGCAGCAGAGACCGAAATACTGCTTGACCGCGCCTCGAGCGCTGGCCTGCTCATCGTTCCCGTGCATCAGTTTCTCTTCCAGCGCGGTGTGTTGCGCGCGCAGCGCCAGCTGGCCGACATCGGTCCGCTGATTCACGCGGACGTCACCATCTGCACCGCTGGCGCCGCTGGGAAGAGTGAGGTCGAACAGGATCGCGTGGCGCTCGAGGTCCTGCCGCACCCCCTCGCGCTATTCGCCCGGCTCGTCTCGCCCCGGATCGCCGACGTACGCTGGACGGTACGTAGCCCCGCGCCGGGTGAGCTGCGCGTTGACGGCATACTGGACGGCGTCTGCATCTCGGCGACCGTGTCCACCGGCGGGCGCCCCACGACCAATCAGCTCCGACTCATCGGTCGACGGGGCACCGCAACCGTGGACATGTTTCATGGCTTCACCGTGACGACGCGTGGCCGCACGACGCGCGTTGGAAAGATCGCCCAGCCCTTCATCGGCGGCGCATCGCTCCTCGTGAATGCCTCCACGAACCTTTTCCTGCGCACTGTCCAGCGCGAGCCGGCGTACCCAGGCCTTGGCGAGCTTGTCGCACGGTTCTACACTGCCGTTGCCAGCCACGGTGGCCCGCCCATTTCTCGCGAAGAAACTCTCGGCGTCGCTCAGGCGCTCGCCTCCATCAAAACCAGCGTATCGCGCTCGTGACCTCCGCATTTCCTCTGTCTATCGTCGTTGCCATCTCTGACGCCGACGCGCGGCGTCGCGGCGCGCAGCCGCCCGGTTGGTTTGTCGCGCTCCTCCGTGAGGCAGCCGCGGTCGGCGCCGAGTTGCTCGTCGTCGGCGATCAGGCACTGGCGCCCGCTGGGCTCATTGCCGACGCGGCCGCGTACGGCGTGTCCGCACGGTTCCTCCACGCGTCGGAGGCTGAGCTCACGCCGGAACTATGGGGACGCGGGCTGCTGGCAGCGCAGGGCGAGGTCGTTGCCTTCACCATCAACCAGTGCACCGTTCAGGACGGCTGGGCGCGCGCACTCTTGACCGGCGTTGCGAACGGGGACGTCGGCGTCGGGGGACCCCTACAGCTCGCGGCGGATGCGTCGATGGCCGCACGTGCCATCTTCTTCCTGCGATATTCCGCCTTCCTCGGTGCTCCGAACGCGGAGCGTCGCGTCGTCAAGGAGATCGCGGGCGACAACGCTGCCTATCGGCGTGAGTCCCTCATGCGCCACGGTCCCTATGGGCATGGCTTCTGGGAAGTCGAAGCCCATCATCACCTGCATGCCGATGGCGAGACGATCGCAATGGTACCGGGTGCTTCCGCTTCGTTCGGTGGTGCGCCTGAGGTGCTCAGGTTCATGCAAAAGCGATTCGCCCACGGCCGCCAGTACGGATCGTGGCGTGTTCGGCTCGGCGGACGAACGCGCTGGCAGATGCTTCTGTCGGCGCCCCTGGTCCCATTCGTGTTGTTGGTGCGCACCGCACGTCGAGCGAGCAGGTTTCCCGGCGCACTCGGCACCCTGATGGGCAGCGCCGCTCCTTTTCTTGTCATTGCCAGCGCATGGGCGGCGGGGGAGGTGGCGGGCGCCTTTCACCCAACGAGCACCGCTGCACCACGCGAACCCGCGATCCCTGACGCCTGATTCCACGCACGCGCCGCGCACCCAGTCGCGCAACGACTGGAAACTGTTGACGCTCGCATCCGTACTCATGATGTCTCTCTCCCTGCCATGCCAGACCTCGCCATAGAAATCCGCAACATTGCGAAGCGCTACGACCAGCACGTAGCGGTACGCAACCTCTCCCTCGCCGTGCCGCGCGGCGCTGTATACGGACTGCTCGGTCCGAACGGCGCCGGCAAGACGACGACCATTCGCATGCTCCTCAACATCATCATCCCCGACAGCGGCACCATCGCGCTGTTCGGCAAGCCGCATATCGACGCAGGAGTCACGGACCGCATCGGCTACCTGCCCGAGGAGCGCGGGCTGTACAAGAAGATGCAGGTCCGCCGGGTCCTGAAGTTTCTCGCGGAGCTCAAGGGCGTCTCCAGCCACGACGCCGACAAGCGCATCGAGTACTGGCTCACGCGCTTCGACCTGAAGACCGCCGAGAAGGATTGGGGGCTCTCGAAGATCGATGAGCTGTCGCGCGGCATGCAGCAGAAGGTGCAATTCATCGGCACGCTGATCCACGATCCCGATCTCATCATCCTCGACGAGCCGTTCTCGGGGCTCGATCCCGTGAATGCGCAGGCGCTGAAGGACACCATCGTGGACCTCAAGGCGCGGGGCAAGACGGTGATCTTCAGTACGCACCTCATGGACAACGCCGAGCGCCTGTGCGACTCGGTCTGCATCATCGCGCATGGCGACAAGGTGCTCGACGGCGCCGTCGCGGACGTGAAGGCCGAGCATGGGACGCGAGTCGTGGCGCTCTCGGTCGCGAGCGAGTCGCGCGAGCAGATCGCCCACGTGCTCGCCGATCGCGCGCTCGTGTCGCGCGTGGATGACCAGAACCGCTTCTACGAGATTCAGCTCGCAGGCGGCGCGGATGCGCAGGTGCTGCTGCGACGAGTTGTCGAAACCGGAGCGACCATACAGCGCTTCGAGCTGGTGCAGCCGTCGCTGCATCAGATCTTCCTCGAAAAGGTCGGCGCCACGGGCGTCGAGGAGGGCATGAGTGGCCAGGGTTGATATGCGCAAGCTCGGCGTCGTCTTCCGGCGCGAGTACCTCGAGCGCGTGCGCTCCAAGTGGTTCCTCATCGGCACGCTGCTCGGGCCGGTGTTCTTCGGCATGGTCACCATCCTGCCGACCTATATCTCCATGCGGCAGCGGCCGGGCGACGAACTCACCAACATCGTGATCGTTGATGCAACGGGAACGGGTCTCGGCGCGCGGGTCAGCACGGAACTGGGCAAGGCATTCCCCGTTGCGCCTGCGCCGCGCGTGAAGGTCGTTCCGGAAGAGCGTCTGTCCGTCACCCGCGACTCGTTGGTGACCGACGTCGTGCGCAAGGAGATCACCGGTTTCCTCGTGCTCGACTCGAACACGGTGGCCAATCGGTCACTCACGTACGCCGGTCGCAACGCGGGATCGATCAGCGATGTGAACGCCCTGCTCTCGAAGGTGAAGCAGCAGGTCCTTGCACAGCGACTGGCCGCCGAGGGGCTCGATGCAGCGCGCGTCACCGCGCTCACGTCGGAGAAGCTGGAAACCATCACCCAAAAGATCGGCAGCAAGGGACTCGAGGGCGGGAGCGGCATGGGCAATCTCGCCTTCGGCTACATCGTCGCCTTCCTGCTTTACATGATGATCGTGCTGTACGGCCAGAACATCCTGCGCGGCGTCATGGAGGAGAAGACCACGCGTGTCGCCGAGGTCGTCTTGTCGAGCGTCTCGCCCGACACGTTGCTCGCCGGCAAGGTGCTCGGCGTCGGTCTCGTGGCTATCACGCAGGTGTTGTCCTGGGTGGCCCTCACCCTCGGCATGCTCTTCTACGTCGGCCCGATGCTCTTTTCGGGAATGGGCAAGACATCGGTGGCTGGTGCGGCAGCGAGCGCGGGAGCGGCCAGCGGTGCGGCAGGTGGAATGCCGACCGGGGCCATCATGAACGCCCTGCCGACACCGGGATCCGCACTGATCATCCTCGGCTATTTCGTGCTCGGCTTCATTTTCTACTCGGCCCTTTTCGCAGCGGTCGGCGCGATGGTGAGCAGCCAGGAAGACGTCCAGCAGGCGTCGATGCCGGTGATGCTGCTGCTGGTGTCGTCGGTGATCTTCATGGCCCCGATCCTCACGAATCCCGGCAGCCCACTCGCCCGCACGATGACGCTGCTTCCGTTCTCGGCGCCGATCCTCATGCCGTTGCGGATGTCGCTGATGACGGTGCCCTGGTACGAGCTCGCGGGCTCGCTCGGCGGCGTCGCGATCGCGTGCGCGCTGTCGATCTGGCTGTCGGCGCGGATCTACCGTGTAGGCCTGCTTATGTACGGTAAGCGCCCGTCGTTCCGTGAGCTGGCGAGGTGGGTTCGATACGCTGGGTGAGTGCGGCCAGGTGCGGAAAATGGATTCCCGTAAAGGGAAATTCGTTTTCACGTTGTTACAAATCAGCGCGCGCTCCCTTTGGAACTTGAGTGCCTGGCTCTGCGGCACTGAGCAGTTCTTACATGCTCGAGTCAGTTTGCTTAGATTCGCCTAACTCTCGCCAGTTCATTTCGCGCTCGCAACGTGGCCGCAACCAGCGTCGCTCCTTCGCGATGCGGTTCAGCCAGGCACGTGCTACGCGGGTGAGCCCTCATCCGTGCTCGTTCTGAATGGGCATATCCCAAGGTTTCTCCCTGT
>JBBQFW010000184.1:0-7805 GCA_038322445.1 Gemmatimonadales bacterium | reverse complement strand
GGTGGAGCTCTCGGCACGTACTCCCGCGCGCGTGACCGTCAAGCTTGGCGTCTTCGTGCCGCAGCTCAGCGCGGTGGAGGTGGTGTCAGCCCGTGACCTGGGCCTCCAGAGAGTGGGCTTCTCGGAGCGCAAGCGCGGTGCGGGAGGCGGGTACTTCCTGGATCCCGACTTCGTGGCGAAGCGGCAGGCAAATCGTTTCTCGGACCTTCTCACGACGGTACCGGGCATTCGCGTCCAGAACGCGGGCAACGGACAGGTGAGCCTTGTCTCCACACGCTCGGCAGCGGGTGGCGGATGCGTGACCGTGTGGATGGACGGCGCGGAATGGAAGCAGCTCGACGCGGGCGACCTCGATTCGTTCGTGCGGCCCGGCGAGGTTTCGGCGATCGAGGTCTATCCGAGCACCAATGTGCCGGCGCAATTCACGACGGTGGGCTCGAACTGCGCCGCCGTCGTGGTGTGGACGAGGCTCAAGGTCGAATCCCGAACGAAGCGATGATGACACTCCCGATCGTCCATGTGCCGTTCAAGTTCGCCATCGGACCACTGCAACTGACGGGATTCGGCTTCGCGATGATGGCCGCGTTCGGCGTGGGCCACTGGGTGGCGCAACAGGTGCTTGCGCAGCGCGGGGACGATCCGGAAGTCATGCACGACGTGACCTTCGCCGCCCTGGTGGGCACGATCGTTGGCGGCAAGATCTACTATGCGGTGCTGCAGCACAGTGTGCAGGCGCTCTGGGGCCGCGCGGGGTTCGTCTTCTGGGGCGGCTTCATGGGTGCGGTTCTTCTCTGCGCCGCAGTCGTCCGCTACCGCCGCGGATCATTCCTCCGGATCGCCGATGGGACTGCGGTGGGCATCGCCGCGGGCTATTCCATCGGTCGCACGGGATGCTGGGCTGTTGGCGACGACTACGGTCGCCTGTGGAACGGCCCGCTCGCGGTCGCGTTTCCCAACGGAGCGCCACCCACGACCGCCGCGATCATGAACTCCGAGTATCACGCGAACCTGCCGGCATCGATCGCTCCGGACACGATCATGAGCGTGTATCCCACGCAGCTCCTCGAGGTCGTGCTCGGGTTCGTGATGTTCGTGATCCTGTGGCGGCTCCGCCATCACGCGCACCGGTCTGGGTGGCTGTTCGGCATGTACTGTGTGCTCGCCGGCGTCGAACGGTTCATCGTCGAGTTCTTTCGCGCCAAGAGCGACATGGTGGGACCGGTCACCTCCGCGCAGGTGGTCGCGGTAGGCGTGGCGCTGGTGGGCGTTGCGCTGCTCGTCGCGCGCCGGTCCGAAGCGCCCCGGCTTGCCACGGCGTAGGCAACTCGGACCAGGCGGTTTCCTCAGCGCAGCTCCCGGCGGCCACCCCCGGGCGCGGTGTGTCGCAGGCTGCGCGATTCGCTGGCCGACCTGATTGCGCGAACGGATGCCAGCGCCGTTGAATCCCTCGGCTGGTTCTTCACGGCCAGCGCTAACGCCTTGGACAAGCGCGCATCGAACCGCGTCCGCGCCTCGTCTGCACGCTGCGAATCGCGGTACTGCTCGAGCAGGGCGACTTCGTCGGCATGCCTTCCAAGGGAGCGGTAGAGCATCGCAAGGCGGCCGCAGAGGAACGCGGGAACCTCGGGCGATTCGCGGAGTAGAGCCGCAAGCGCCGCTTCGTAAAGCTGGACGGCGCCTTGCCGATCGCCTGCCTGCTCGCACCGGGCGGCCTCACGTGCGCTGTCGGCCGCTGCCCCGGTGAGTGAGTCGGGTAATTCGCGATAACCTGGCATGTTCGTCAATGGAATTCACGCATCCGTAACCGACGAGGCGACAGGGCCCGACGTTGGTACCCTCGACGCGGCGCTCGGCACAAACACAAGATCATATGCGGCACGTGACAGAGCGCGTTAAATCTTTCTTGCTATGTGCTTTGGGGTACATACCGAGCGGCCCAAGCCTGAATGCGGTTTGGGTGTGATCCGTCGTGCGTCGGCTGCGGGAAGCCATTCCTGGCGACAGGCCGCCGAGGATCGTCGGCACAGCCTGAGACATGCATGGCAAGGCCTTCGTTCACCAGCAACGCACGAATCGGTGCCTGTCGTCCCGTTTCCCCGTACGATATTGTTGCCGTCGGCAGACGGGAAGGTGATCGGCTGACCGCAGATCGCCGACACCTGCCAGGCCCGAGCTGTCGATGGCAGCTTGTTCAGCGAAGAGCCGCAGGGCACGTTTACACTTCCGTCTGACTCCCCAGCCCGCGCATCCGATGAACGATTTCCGAAGCATCCGTCCCGATCCAACCGAGTATGCCGACTGGTACAAGGGCTACGTTGCGCGGGTGCCTGAAGGCGACATCGTTGCCTCGCTGCGCGATGGACAGGATCGCATGAAGGAGGCGCTCGGCACCCTGCCCGAGTTGCGCGGCGACCACCGCTATGTCGAGGGGAAGTGGTCGGTGCGGACCGTGATCGGCCACATGATCGACGCCGAGCGGGTGTTCTCGTATCGCGCGCTGCGGATCGCGCGTGGTGATTCGACGCCGCTGCCGTCGTTCGACGAGAACGCCTTCGCTGCCACTGCCGCATCGGACGATCGGCGGGTGGCGGAACTCGTGACGGAGCTGCTGGTCGTGCGCGACAGCACGACGCGCCTCTTCGCATCGCTCCCCGATGCGGCCTGGACGCGCACTGGGACAGCGAGCAATGCCACCGTCAGTGTCCGCGCGATCGCATACATCATCGCCGGGCACGCGCTGCATCACCTGTCGATCCTGAAAGACCGCTACGACGTCTGACAGGGCGCGTACGGACGTCGGCGACTGCGCTCTCGAACGGGATCAGGTGCCTCCAACCACGCAGCAGCCAGTCGAACACGTGGCCCACATCGGATCGTCACCGCTGACCTGGAGGAGGAGGTCGAGCTTCACGACGGAATCGTGCGCCGCCGCCGCACTTGCGCAGGTCTTGAAATCGGCCTTCGCACCGGGCGCCCACGTGTGCGGACACTCGGTGAACGGCCCTGTGCCGATGGACGTGTGCTGTCGCGAGCCGGAGCGGGTCTCGAGCTGTTCGAGGCGGTATTGCATGGTGCCGCCGCTGCCCGGGAGTACCACGAGGTAGAACTCGAAGTGCTTACCAGCCTTCATGCTGTATCGCGCCTCCTCGGCGTCACCCTTGTTCGTGGCGCGGATGTACACCACGCCATACTGCGGAGTCGTGCCGGACGACAGCGAGTCCTGCCCGACGACCGCCGCGACGCCGACCTTGATCTTCTTCGCGTTCGGCGCGCTGACGCATGCCGGGTCGTTCTTGCACTTCCGGTCCTTCACCACATCGGCCGTGAAGGCCAGCCCCTTCACGAACGCGTAGAACTCGTCGCCGGTGTAGGCGTCGACCGGCTTGGTGAGCGCGCCGGAGAGCTGGCGTGCAGCGGAGCGACTCGCGGCGGCAGGCGCGTTGGCACCGGCGAGCGGCCGTGCTGCGCCGGTGTCGGTGCGCGGCGCATCACCTTTCGAACACGCGGCGAGCATGAACAACAGTGCGGCACGAAGGTACGAATGACCGGACCTATTCACGGATGTCCTGTTCGGCATGGGTGAAAGTGGCAACTTCTGGATGCGTCCTTCGGCGCTGCTACGGCTTTCGCTGGCCCGCGAGTGACTTCATGCGTGCGAGCGTGGGAGCGACGGAGGGATCGCTGTGCGCCCACAGGGTGAGGACGCGACCGGCCCACAGCGCCGCCGTGCCGGCATCGTGCACGCGGGCCGCAAGGTCGGCGCGGTAGGCCATCGCGCGCCCGACCGCGGCCGCCATCCCCGGCTCGTAGACGATGTACGGTGTGAGCGTGGGCAACGCGGTCAGCGTGAGATCAAGTCGGCGGATGGCGCCCACGGTGTCGCCGAGCGCGGCGCTCAACCACGCCTCACCGATCGTCTGGTCGAGTGCCACTTCACCCGGCCGCACCAGGCGTCGTGACACCATCGAGTCGAGACGCGCGCGCGCTGTCCGCCGGTCACCCCGCCCCACGTCCTGAATCGCCAGCAACATCTGGGAGAGGTGAGGCCCATGCACGTTCAGGGTGCTGGCCGCACCAAAGCACTCGACGCCGAGGATCACCGGTCGCTCCATGACGCCGCGCAGTGCGTCGTCACGGACTGCGGCGTTGACATAGCTGTCCAGCATGGGCGCGATGCGCTTCTGGAGCGAGCGGACCGAATCATCGCAGACGCCGAGCGCCGCACGCATGAACAGCGCGGTGGCAGCATCCTCGATCAGTGGAGTGGCAGGCGCCCCCGCCAGCGCGACTGATGCCCCGCTCGCGCGCATGTACACGTACGCGTCGGACTCGTGCCCGAGCAGCGCGGCAATGCCGGAGAGGTACAGGGCCTGCTCGCCACTTGCGTGCGGCGACGACTTCAGCACCGAGTCCCCGATCGAGGCCGTGCGGGCGAAGTCGCCGAGCTTGAGGTGAAGCCGGACATCGGTGGCACCGAGCCGCGCGCGTTGCACCGGGTCGTTCGACAGGACCGTCGCCCGATCGATGGCGCTCAGCGCAGAATAGCCGCCATTGGGAGTGCCGCTGATCTCGTCGCGCGTCTCGAGGACGCGCGCGAGCGACTCAAAGGCATCCGCGTCGTCGGGCAGCCGCTGGATGAGCGTGGACAGCACTCCGAGAAGCGCGTCCCGGTTGCGCATCAACGCGCGATCATACGAGGGCGACATCGTCTCCTGGCTCACGCGATTGAGCGCCGCGCTCGGGAACGCGATGCTTGCGATCGTGTCGTGCACGAGGTCCGGAAACGTGATGAACGCGGCGCTGTCACTGTTGACGCCAGCGCGATACACGTTGGCCTCGATCATGTACAGCCGCGATACCTTGTTGAACGGGAAGGCACCGAATGCGATCGGTGCGATCTGCAGGGCACGCGCGTACGCGGCCTGCGCGCCAGCGCTGCTGCCACGAAAAATCCAACCGCTGGGACTGCCTCGGCTCCTGATGACCAGTGGGTCGAAACCCTGGCACTGTGCGAGTCCGAGCCAGGCGATCACGTCGAGGGAGTCCCGACTGCGCATCGTCCGGTACGCCTCGCAGGCACCATTGAAATTCCCATGCTGAATCGCCTGGAGTGCCTCGACAACCATGCCCTGCCGCGGATCCAGCGACACACGATTGCGGATGGCTGAGTTGAGGTGCGGCCCCCATTCTGCGGCGAGCCTGCCGCGCCACACCTGCAACTGTGCGAGCCACAGCTGTGGGTGGGCATACTCGGGGTCAGCCAGAATCGCGCGCTCGAAGGCCTGCATGGCGGGCGCTACACGCCATTCATGCAGGTGGCGCTCCCCCACCTGGTATGCCTGCCACGCGGCCAGTGAACGGGTCCCGATGTCGCCGCTATGGGGCAGCTTCTCCGAGTTGTCCAGGCGCAGCAGGTCGGCCGCCAGCGTCCGGATCACCTCGGGATGCGTGCTGATGAAATCGCGCGATGCCGCGAGAGGCACTTCCCGGAGGAGCGATCCGTCAACGGCATTGTAGATCGCCGCCCGCACGATCATGGAGTCGTGCGTCACGTGCACCTTGCCCCAGACGAGCTTGCCCGCGCGCGCGTGCCGTGCGACCGCCAAGCGTCCGAGAAGCGTGGAGTCGGTCGAGCCGTGCATTGCGTCAGACATGCTCATGTCACTCGACAGCTTCAGCCCCTTCCACTCGCGCATCTCGGCGTAAAGCGCCTGCGCCACCGGCTCCTGATCGTCAACGGCGACGGACGCGCCTGAATACTGGAACGGGATGATGGCGTACTGTGCGGTGTCCACACGACCTGCCAGGAGGTCGAACTGGTCGCGACCGCGCGGCGTGGAGGCGGCGATGCCGGTGGCCAACACGGCCACGCACGCCGCCCACAGCCACGGGCTGCTCGTCATGGACCGCGGCTGCACACGCGTCGTGAGGGTCTCGCCCGAATTGCCAATGGCCGCCGAGAGCGCGGCGCTGAACGCGCGTGCGTCGTCGAAGCGATCATCGGGCGACATCGCCAGCGCCTTCGCGATGACCGATTCGATGGGCAGCGGCACGTCGTGGCGATACTCGCGCAACAGCGGCGCCGTCTTCGTGATGCGCTGTGTGAGGAGTTGCTGCGGCGTCTCGCCGACGAAGGGCGGCACCCCCGCGATGGCCTCGTACAGCACGCAGGCGAGCGAGTACACGTCGCTGCGGCCGTCGAAGGCGCGGTCGCGTGCCTGCTCGGGGCTCATGTACGCGGGCGTGCCCGTGATCGTCCCCTGCTGCGTGATCTTCTCGTGCGCACGGTCGATGGCGCGTGCGATGCCGAAGTCGGCGAGCACCGCGTGACCGCCGGAGAAAAGGATATTCTCGGGCTTGATGTCGCGGTGCACGACCCCGCGCTCGTGCGCATAGGCGAGCGCTCCCGCCACCTCGCGCCCAATCCGTACCGCCTCATCGATCGACAGCCGGTTGTCGGCGCCAAGCCGCCGGCGCATGGTGTCGCCCTCGACGTAGGGCATGACGTAGTAGAGCTGGTCGTGCGCCTCGCCCGAATCGTGGATGGGCAGGATGTGCGGATGCTGGAGGCTCGCGGTGAGCTTGATCTCGCGCAGGAAGCGCTGGGCGCCGAGTGCGTGCGAGAGCTCGTGGTGGAGCACCTTGATGGCGACGAGCCGCTCGTGACGGACGTCGTGCGCCAAATAGACGGTAGCGGCTCCGCCACGACCAATCTCGCGCTTCAGGACATAGCGTCCAGCGAGGGTTTCATGCAGCAGTGGGGAAACGTCGAGCACGGCTTACCGGTCGTCGGCGACAGGAGCTAAACTGACCATGCCGGCATCGGCAAAGCCATGGTTCGGGCGTCCATAATCTGGGACGACTTGGCCCCCCTTCCCGCCACGACATGCCCAATATCGGATCAGCCCGCTCGGAGTTCGCGCTTCGCCCCGCGACGGAGGCCGATGTCCCCGTCATCCTGCTGTGCATCCAGGGCCTCGCGGCGTACGAGCGATTGTCGCACGAATGCGTGGCCACCGAAGCGTTGCTGCGCGAGACGCTCTTCGGCGCCAAGCGGGTCGCGGAAGTCATGCTGGCATTTTCGAGCGATGCGCCGGCAGGTTTCGCACTCTGGTTCCGCAGCTATTCCACGTTTCTCGCGCGCCCCGGCATCTACCTCGAGGACCTGTTCGTCTTTCCGGAATTCCGTGGCCACGGACTCGGGAAGCAGTTGCTCGCCTCGCTCGCGCGAACGGCGGTGGAGTGCGGATACGGCCGAGTGGAATGGGCGGTGCTCGACTGGAACGTCGACGCGATCCGGTTCTACGAGTCGGTGGGCGCCCGTCCGATGAACGAATGGACGGTGTATCGAGTGGCGGGAGAGGCACTGGCAGGGTTGGCTGGTGGCCATCCTGAACCCATGTCTTGAGATGCGTTCGTCATTCCCGCGCACGCGGGAATCCATGTGCACAGCGCCCAAATGGATTCCCGCTTTCGCGGAATGACGAGTTTCAGCATGGACACTCGCTGGTGATGCTGGTGAGGATGACGCCCTGGCATGCTGGAAACCGCCGCTTGTCCTATCTTCCGGTCGTCCTGGTTCTCGCTGGAGGTGCCCGACATGCGCATGCTCCTCTACCCTCCCGCCAAGGCATCGTCCTTCGGGGGGAGCGCCCTGCTCAGCGTCGCGACGCATGTCGCGCTGATCGCGGCAGCCGTGTACGCGACCGGCGTGCGCTCTCAGGAAGTCGACCAGGCGATCCGGGAGCGCGTGTCGTTCATCCGCTACCTGCCGCCTCCGGATCGAGTGCGCTCCACGGAAGGCG
>JBBQFW010000183.1:0-7846 GCA_038322445.1 Gemmatimonadales bacterium | reverse complement strand
CACGAAGCCAACTCCTGAGGGCGCCCGCGACTACCTGGTGCCGAGCCGGGTGCACGTGGGCGAGTTCTACGCGCTGCCGCAGTCGCCGCAGATCTACAAGCAATTGCTGATGGTCGCGGGCTACGACCGCTATTTCCAGATCGCCCGCTGCTTCCGCGACGAGGACCTTCGCGCCGATCGGCAGCCTGAGTTCACGCAGATCGATGTCGAGGCGTCGTTCGTGGGGCAGGCGGACATCATCGACTTCGCGGAAGAGTTGATCCGCGCGCTCTGGGAGGAAGGCGGTAGCGCGTTTCCGTCCACGCGCGTGCGTCGCATAGCCTATGCGGACGCGATGGAGCGGTTCGGGATCGACCGCCCGGACATGCGATACGCGCTGGAAATCGTGGACGTCAGCAATGCGTTTCGTGGTGTCGAGTTTCCGTTCACGTCCACTGCGCTGGCGGAGGGCGGACGTGTACGTGGCATTCGCATCCCGGGAGGCGCCTCGCTCTCCCGCAAGCAACTCGACGAGATCGATGTGATCGCGAAGGGAGCGGGCGCGCGCGGCCTGTTGCGCGTGAAGCAGGTGAAGGGCGCAATCGAGGGTGGTGTCGGCAAGACGCTGAGCGCAGATCAGGCCGCGCTTCTCCAATTGGCCGATGGCGATCTCGGGCTGTACGTCGCAGGGCCGGATCACCTGTCGAGTCCCGCGCTGGACCGCGTCCGGCAAGAGGTTGCCCAGCGGTTGTCGCTGGTGCCGCCGGATGTGAACGAGTTCGTGTGGGTCACCGACTTCCCCATGTTCGAGCGTGATCAGGCGTCGGGTGCACTCGCTGCGGTGCATCATCCCTTCACGGCGCCCCATCCGGACGACGTCGACCTCCTGACCACGGAACCGTGGCGCGCCCGTGCCCTCGCCTACGACCTCGTGCTGAACGGCACGGAGCTCGGCGGTGGAAGCATTCGCATTGCGGACCCCGCTGTCCAGGGACAGATATTTGCCTTGCTGGGCATCGATGACGCCACTGCGCAGAATCGCTTCGGTTTCCTGCTCGAGGGCCTGCGCGCTGGCGCCCCGCCACACGGGGGAATCGCCTTCGGCTTCGACCGCATCACCATGCTCCTTTGCGGCGCGACGTCGCTTCGCGACGTCATCGCGTTTCCCAAGACCACGGCGGCACGCGCGTTGTTCGAAGGCGCACCATCCGTGGTCCCCACGAAGGACCTGCAGGACCTGCACATCCAACTGGAGTCTTAGCGCTTGAGCGACGGGTCAGTCACACAGAAGGTTTCCACAGAGGGCGCCGACATGTTGACGCTCGCGGGCGTCAACGATAGCAACCTCGTTGAGCTCTCGCGGCTGTGCGGCGTGAAGGTGGCGCTCCGGGGCGACGCGATGTCCATCACGGGTCCGGCGGAGCTCGTCGGTCGCGCGATCGAGATCGGCCGGCGAATGGTGGAGCGCGCGCGTCAGCGCACCGAGCTCACGCCCGACGATGTCCTGCGCCTGAGTACGGACGACGGGGCGCTGGCTGACAATGGGAATGGCGCCATGCCCATGGAGGGGCGCATTGCGTTGCCCGGCGTGCGGAAGCTCATCCAGGCGAAGACGAGCGGCCAGGCCGAGTATCTCGCGAAGATCGGGGACAATGACATTGTCGTGGGGATTGGACCGGCCGGCACCGGCAAGACCTTTCTCGCGATGGCCGCCGCGGTGGACGCCCTCGTCAGGAAGCGCGTCAAGCGGATCATCCTCGCGCGCCCGGCCGTCGAAGCCGGCGAAAGCCTGGGCTTCCTGCCAGGCGACATGCAGGCCAAGGTCGATCCATATCTCCGTCCGCTCTACGATGCCCTCGACGAGATGATGCCGCAGGAACGCGTGCAGAAGGCGCTCGAGACCCGCGTCATCGAGATCGCGCCGCTGGCGTTCATGCGCGGCCGTACGCTGAGCGACGCGTTCGTCATTCTGGACGAGGCGCAGAATGCCACCGCCATGCAGATGAAGATGTTCCTCACGCGACTCGGCGTGAATTCGCAGATCGTCATCACGGGCGACAAGACCCAGATCGACCTGCCAAAGCGCGAGGAGTCCGGCCTGATGCAGGTCGAGCGCATCCTGCCCGGCATCGACGGGATTGCCTTCCACTACTTCACGGACGTCGACGTGGTGCGCCACCGGCTGGTGCGCGACATCATCAAGGCGTACGCGGAGGATGGCGACTAGCCCGTGACGCTCCTGGTGCACGTGGCGACAGAGCAGGTGCGGATCCCGGTTGGACGGGCGCGCGTCGCGCGTGCCGTCGAGTCGGTGCTGCGTGCAGAGCGTACGCGCGATGCGAACCTCTCCATCACGTTCGTGACCGATCGCCGCATCGCGAGGCTGAATCGCGAGCATCTCGCGCACCATGGCCCAACCGACGTCATCTCTTTCGGATTTGCACCCGCTGCCGGGGCACCGCAGACGGGCGACATCTACATCGCGCCGGACGTCGCGCGCCGCAACGCGATCGCGCACGGGTGCGGTGTCCGCGAAGAACTCCTTCGCCTGGTGATCCACGGAACGCTGCACGTGCTTGGCCACGATCACCCGGTCGACGATGCGCGCTATGCGTCCACCATGTGGCGCCGCCAGGAGCAGCTGCTGCAGCGCGTGCTGCGCGACACATGAACATCGTCGCTCTTAGCGTCGCCGCCGGCGCGATCATCGTCTCCACCATCGCGGCTGCCGCAGACGGAGCGCTCCTCGGCGGTGACGCCGAGCCTGAACCAAGTCCCGCGGTCGTCGGGGCGCTGCGGGGCAGGGAACGCGCGCACCGGACGCTCGCGCTCTCGCGCGTGCTGGCGCACCTCCTCACCGGCGCCGCCCTGGCGCGCGTGGTCGGCATCCACCGAGGTGACGGCGTCCGCGGAGCCGGCCTGGCACTCGCACTCGCACTCGGCGTCGTGGTGATCGTCGAAGGCGTTGGGCGTTCACTCGGGTTCGCCACGGCGCCCCGGTTCATCGTTGCGTTCACGCCGCTCGTGCGCGCGCTCGAGTTGCTGTTGTCGCCCGTGCTGCACCTCGGCTCGGCATTGGACACCGTGTTCGAGCGCCTGATACCGGCGCCGACGATCGAGGAACGTGCCGAGCAGCGCGAGGAAGCCACCGAGCAGTTCCGGCAGGTGGTGGCGGCCGAAGCGGACGTATCGCACGACGAGGAGGCGTTGATCCACGGAGTCTTCTCGCTCGGCGACACCGCAGTGCGCGAGGTGATGGTGCCGCGCGTCGACATCGTGGGCATCGACAGCACGACGCGCTGGAGTGAGGCCGTGGACCGCGTGCGCAGCAGCGAGCATGCCCGCTTCCCGGTGTACGAGGAAACGCTCGACAACGTCATCGGGATCCTGTACGCGAAGGACCTGCTGCCCTTCGTCATCGACGACGACGAGCCCATGATGGGGTGGCGCACCCTGGTACGCCCCGCGACGTTCATTCCCACCTCGAAACTGATCGACGTCCAGCTCCGCGAGTTCAAGGCGAGCCGCACGCACATCGCCATCGTCAGCGACGAGTTCGGGGGAACGGCGGGCCTCATCACGATCGAGGACGTGCTCGAGGAGATCGTTGGTGAGATCAACGACGAATACGACATCCAGGAGCCCGAGGTCGAACAGGAAGGCGGGAGCCGATTCTGGGTGAGTGGACGACTCTCGCTCAACGAGCTGACCGAGCTGCTCGCACACAACTTCGTGCAGGACGACATCGAGACGGTGGGAGGGCTCGTCTACGAGACGTTCGGACGGGTGCCACGCGCCGGCGAGTCCGCGGTCGTCGGCTCGTATCGCATGGTGGTTGAGCGCATGCGTGGGCGACGCATCGAACGGGTGTACTTCGAGCGGCTGAGCACCGAGCCGGCAGAGGACGGGGCATGAGCGCGGCCACCGTGCTGCTCGTGCTCGCCGTCATCACGGTCGCCGGCTTGACGGCCGGCGGCATGGCCATGCGTTCGGTCAGCCGCATCTGGTTGCGACACTGGGTAGAACAGCAGTTGCGCGGCTCGCGCGCGGCGCTCGTCTATCTCGAGCGACCGCAGCGCCTCATCATCGCGGCGAGCGCAACGGTCGCGCTGATCCTGGTGCTGAGTGGCGAGCTGGTGGCGAGCGACCACTCCGTTGCGCTCAGCGTGCTCGCGACAGAGATGGCATCGTTCGCGGTGGCGGTCGTTGTCCTCGGACAACTCCTGCCGAGGGCGGTGGCGCGTCGCTTTGCGCCGCAGGTCGCCTCATTGCTCTCGCCGCTCATGGAGGCAGCGGCACTGATTGCATCACCGATCGTCATTGCCGGCCGCCTTGCCAGTCACCGGTTCGAGAATCGCAAGTTCGCAGAGCGCGATACCATCCAGGACCTACTGCGTGAGGGTGAGCTCGAAGGCGTCGGTGAGCGGGAGGAGATGGAGATCATCACCGGGGTCATGGAATTCGGCGAGAAGACCGTCGGCGATGTGGCCATTCCGCGCGCGGAGATCTTCGCCATCGCGAAGGACGTGAGCTCGCGCGAGCTGGCAGAAGAGGTGGCAACGTCGGCCTTCAGTCGCGTCCCCGTGTACGATGGCTCGCTCGATAACATCGTCGGGATGATCCATGCGTTCGACGTGCTCAAGCTGCGCGGCGAGAAGACGCCGGCCATCCGGCCGGTGGCGCGCGCACTTCCGACCGTGCCCTGCAGCGATCTGCTCTTCCGCATGCTTCGGTCGCGAAGGCATCTCGCGATCGTGCACGATGCCGATCAGCATACCATCGGCCTCGTGACCCTCGAGGACCTGCTCGAGGAGCTCGTCGGCGACATCCGGGATGAGCACGACGAGCCGGCGCAGGCGCTCTGAGCATGTCGAAGCACGAGGCACTGCTATCCGATTTCACTGCGGGCCGTAAGGCGGCGCTGGCCCGCGCCATCAGCATCGTGGAGAATCATCGCGTCGGTTTCGATGCTCTGCTTGCGGCTCTGCACCCGAAGCTGGGGCGCGCACGGCGCATCGGTGTCACGGGCCCGCCGGGCGCGGGGAAGAGCACCCTCACGACGGCTCTCACGCGCGCCTATCGCGCGCAAGGGCTGACGGTCGGCATCGTTGCCGTCGACCCGACCTCGCCCTTCACGGGCGGCGCGCTGCTCGGGGATCGCATCCGGATGGAGGAGGTTGCGCTCGACCCCGGCGTGTTCATTCGCTCGCTCGCTACGCGCGGTTCGCTCGGCGGCCTCTCCGCCGCCACGCGTGAGACGTGTGACGTGCTGGACGCATTCGGTATCGACAGGATACTTATTGAGACCGTCGGTGTGGGCCAGAGTGAACTCGACGTCGCGCGGACATCGGACACGACGCTCGTGGTGCTCGTCCCGGAGTCTGGAGACTCCATCCAGACGCTCAAGGCGGGCCTGATGGAGATCGCGGACGTATTTACGGTGAACAAGGCCGACCGCCCCGGTGCCGACCGGCTCTGCAACGAGATCGAGATCATGCTCGGCATGCGGAGCGGCGCCATGACACAGCCTGCCGCGGGTCATCACGGCGTCGACCTCTCGCAGAACAACATTCGCAAGCAGGTGCGGGCGGCCGCTGCACAGCACGACCCCGGCCGGTGGACTCCGCCAGTGCTGCGCACCACGGCGGTGAAGGCCGAGGGGATCGCTGCGCTCGTGGACGCGCTCGATCGGCACTTCCACTATCTTGAGGACAGTGGCACACTGCGCGCACGCCGCCGGACTCGGCTGCGCGATCGGGTGATCGAGGTCGTCGAGGACAAGACGCGCCGCCGTCTCTGGACCGATGCGGCGACCAACACGTGGCTCGACGAACGGCTCGCCGACCTGGAGCGTGGAGTCACCACCCCGTTCGCGATCGCCGATGCCCTGCTCGGGCGCAGTGCGGACCTTTTGACGCGGACGTCGACATGACTTCGATGCGAGAGCTCAGCGATACGATCAGCGACCAGCAGGCGGAGCTCGCACGCCTGCGCGAGGAAGTGGCTGCGTGGCGTCGCGCGTACGAGAAGGGCGCAAAGCGCGAGATCGGCTTCAATAATTCGTCGAAGGAAGTCGAACCACTGTTTACCGCACTCGACGTCGCCGGTGGGGACCACACGTCGAACGAGGTGCCGGGCGCATTCCCCTACACCCGCGGCATTCATCCCACGGGCTACCGCGGCAAGCTGTGGACGATGCGCCAGTTCGCCGGCTTCGGCAGTGCGCGCGACACGAATAAGCGCTTCAAGTTCCTGCTCGCGCACGGCCAGACCGGGCTGTCGACGGCGTTCGATTTCCCCACGCTGATGGGCTACGACTCCGACCACCCGCGGTCGGAAGGTGAGGTCGGGAAGACGGGCGTCGCGATCTCCAGCCTCGCCGACATGGAAGTGCTGTTCGAGGGCATTCCCCTCGACCAGGTGTCCACCTCGATGACGATCAACGGGCCCGCGATCATCCTCTGGGCCTTCTACATCGCTGCGGCCGAGAAGCAGGGGGTGTCGAGCGATAAGCTGCAGGGCACGATCCAGAACGACATCCTCAAGGAATACATGGCGCAGCACGCGTGGTGCTTTCCCATCGAGCCCGCGCTGCGCCTCATCGTCGACTGCTTCGAGTGGGGCGCAGTGCATGCGCCCAAATGGAACACCGTATCCATCTCGGGCTATCACATTCGCGAAGCCGGCTCCACGGCGGCGCAGGAGCTCGCCTTCACGCTCGCCGACGGATTCACATATGTCGAGCGCGGCATCGCCCGCGGCCTCGATGTCGACGACTTCGCACCGCGCCTCTCGTTCTTCTGGGACATCCACAACGATTTCTTCGAGGAAATCGCGAAGCTGCGCGCCGCTCGGCGCATCTGGGCGCGCCACATGAAGGAGCGCTACGGCGCCAAGCAGGCGCGGTCACTCCTCATGCGCTTCCACTCGCAGACCGCCGGTGTCACGCTCACGGCCCAGCAGCCCATGAACAACATCGTGCGCGTCGCCTATCAGGCGCTCGCCGCAGTGCTCGGCGGCACGCAGTCGTTGCACACGAACTCCATGGACGAGACGCTCGCGCTCCCGACCGAGCACGCGGTGCAGGTGGCGCTTCGTACCCAGCAGGTGCTCGCCTTCGAGACGGGCGTCCCCAACGTGATCGACCCGCTCGGTGGATCGTACTACGTGGAGGCGCTCACGGACCAGCTGGACGCCGAAGCGGAAGCGATGTTCGCGGAGATCGAGACGGTCGGGGGGGTGGTGCAGGGGCTCGAGCAGGGGTGGTTCCAGCGCAAGATCCACGAGTCCGCCGCTCGCCAGCAGTGGGAGATCGAGCAGCACCGGCGCGTGATCGTCGGTGTGAACGAGTTCGTGTCGTCCGATGGCGATGCCCTCGACATTCCGCTCCTCAAGATCGGCGAGCAGGTCACGCGCGACCAGGAAGCGCGCCTCGCGAAAGTTCGCGCCGAGCGCGATCAGGCCCTCTGTGACGCGCGACTCGAGACGTTGCGTCAGGCGGCGCGCAGCACGGAGAACGTGGTTCCGCACATCCTCGATTGCGCGCGCGCCTACTGCACGCTGTTCGAAATCCGTCGTGCACTGGAAGATGTGTTTGGTGCGTATCGCGAGCCGGTGTTCTTCTGACCCCAGCGCGCAGAACGAAGGCGGCAACGCCGTCCGCGGACTGGTGGGAATCGTACTTCGACGCCCACTACCTGCTGGAGTACGAGCCGATTTTCACCGAGGCACGTGATCGACGGGAAGTCGCGCGTTTGATCAATGTGCTGGCACTCCCGACAGGCTCGCGGATTCTCGACGTGCCGTGTGGACAGGGGCGGCATGCGCACCCACTGGCGGAAGCGGGTTACCGCGTTGATGGACTCGA
>JBBQFW010000182.1:0-7903 GCA_038322445.1 Gemmatimonadales bacterium | reverse complement strand
GGCCACTTCGTGGGATCGGCGGTCGCCTGCCAGCGCGAGTCGTTCACCGCCGTCTCCGTACTGCTGCGCCGCACGGCACGCTCGGCGATGTCCAGCGAGAACGTAAGCGGTCCGTAGTTCACGCTCACGCTGTTCTTGTTCCTGCGCCACTCCCGAACAGTGACATCCATGGGAAGCGCGAGCGCCACATGGTCACCCCGCTTCCACGTGCGCGCGACCTTCAGGTACTCACCGGGACGTCCGTCCGTAGCGACGGTGCGCCCGTTCACCTCGAGTACCGGGTTCCGGCACCAGCGCGGAATACGCAGGTATAGCGGAAACGCCACCGCGTTCGGCATGTCCATCGCGATGCGTACGTGCGCGTCGAACGGATATTTCGTCGTCGTCACGAGCCGAACGAACGTCCCGTCACCGACGCGCGCACGGACCTCACCCTCCGAGTAGAGCTGCGCCGCGAGTCCATCGTCCGGCGTCGCCATCCAGCTGTTCTCGGCGTAATAGACCCAGCCCGCCGCGTGGTTGTGCTGGCAGCATCGGCTGCTGAACGGGTTCATCATCAGGAACGGGCCGTTGTTCGAGATCCCGGGCGCGTGGTTCTTCCCGTCACTCACCACCATGTTCGGAGCGGTGAGGTACCGCAGCGCGCGATAGTCGGCCGTGAATGCTGCGGGGAACATGTTGAAGGCGACGTCCTCCGTATTGTCTGCCCACATCGCATCGCCCGTAAAGCGGGTCAGCAAGTGATTCGACGTCATCTGCTCGACCATGCCGCAGGTCTCGATGGCCTGACGCGGATCGTCGTAGCCGACGCGCGCATCCTCGTCCGCGCCGAACATGCCGCCGGGCACTTGTCCGTACAGCTCGCGCACGAGGTCGAAGTCCGCGTAGGTCGCATTCAGGTCACGCGTCTCCCGACTCTGGAGATAGTACGTCGCCGGCTCCCGGAAGCACTGCGCAATGTTCACGTTGTGCCAGTTGGGCAGCTTCCGCTCCTGTCGCCAGTTCGCCGTTGCCTCGTGGATCTTCGTCGCGAGCTCGAGAAGCGAAGGATCTCCGGTGCGGTTGTAGAGCCAGTACACGTTGTAGAGGTTGTCGCCGCCGCGGCTGTGCTCCCAGTAGTCGCGCAGGAACCGCTCGGTCGGAATGGTGCGCTGCCACGCGAAATAACGCTGCATCAGCGCCAGCACCCGCGCATCCTCGGAGTACTCGTAATACGACTGCAGGCAGAACAGCATCGGCATGTTGGTCCAGAGGTCGCGGTTGCCCGCACCCTTGAACACCTCGGGGCCGAAGTCACCGCTCTCCCGTTGGTTGGCGAGTACCGCCTCGATCCAGAATGTCGCGCGGTCGATCATCCCGGCGTCGCCGACCATGTATCCGATGTTCGCGAAGCCCTTGAGCCAGTAGGGAAGCTCCTCCCACCCGTGCTTTCCCTTGCCGTCCTTGCTCAGCCAGGCATTGTCCGGCTTCGACAGCCAGATGCTGATCTCGTCGAGATGTCCCGTCAGGCCATCGCGCTGCAACTCGAGCTGGCGCCGCAACCATCCACCCGGCTTCACGCTCGTGACCGGCAACTTCACGAGGTACTCGTGCGCGAGCGGCTCGCGGTTGCTCGCGTAGAAGGAGTTGCGCCGATCATTGGCCGGGCGACGGACGCTGCGTACCTCGACGGTCTCGCCATGATCCTCGCCTGACGACGGTGCGGTGCGTGCGTCGCGACCGATGGGATGCGCGTCCTCCACGCCGAGGAGTGGTGCCAGGGCCGCGCCGCTCGCCATGCCGAGGAATTGTCGTCGATCGATTGTCATGCTGAATGCTCCAACGCGGAGCGGTAAGGCGCCAGATCCTCGATTCCAGCGGCTGCCGCGACGCGCGCTGAGCCGAGCGTGCAGGTGAGGACTCTGCGGCGCCGCGAACGACGCATACCAGCATCGCGGTGCCCGGCGCCACCAGCGCAATCGAGCCGGCAGCTTCTGCACGGTACCGCTTCCACTTTACTCCGCGGCAGAGACGACGCGATCCTTCCACTCTCCAGGGAGAGAGACGCGACGGCAGTGACTACGCGGATTCGGGGAGCAGGAATCCGGGCGTCTGTGTTCGCCCCCAACCTTCCAGCCCGAGGCGGGATACGGCGACGTACGCGGGGCCATCCTGGTCGAAGCGGGCCGCACACAGGTGCGAGCAGAAGTGGAATGTCTCGCCGTCGTGCATCCTGGTGAGGGCTCCGACGATCGAGATGGTCATTCCGCACACCGGATCGATTGCCTGGTGGTCTGACATAGGACCGCATCTCCCTGAAGGGTGTGCCCGAACGTGCCCGCACGTCCGCACAATCACTCGGTACCGCTCGCGCGATGGCAGAAAGGAACGCCATGCCGCGCGCACCGATCCATGTGGATGGAGAAGATGCTATACCCCCATACCCTATGTCAAGATGACGCATGTTTGGCCGATACCAGTTCCAGATCGTCGCGCTGCCGTCCGAAGGCGAGGCGTGGTCCCGCATATACTCCATATACTGTCGTACCTCCCGCCACTGAGAACCATGCTGCGACCCGCCGAGAACGCCTCGCCGATCAAGAATACCCCACTCGAGACCGCTGAGATGCCGGCGCGCCTTCGCGTCCTTCTGATCGAGGATGACCACGAGGAGACGGCGCTCACGCTCGGCGTGGTCAAGGCAGTCCCGTGGTTGGGTGCAGATGTCTCGGTGAGCCACACGTACGCCAAGGGCCTCAAGGCGCTCCGCAGGCGCAACTACGATATCGTCCTGCTCGACCATCAACTTGGCGCTCACACAGGCTTGGAGCTCCTGGGGGAGGCATTCGGGGGCAGCGTGGACGTACCGGTCGTGCTCCTGATCGGGACCGTCGATCACGGGATCGACGCCGCCGCCGCGCTTGCCGGCGTTTGCTATCTGCTGGAGAAGGTCGAGTTGAACCCCACCCGGCTGGAGCGGAGCATTCGATACGCGCTCGAACGCTTCCGTAGCGAGGCGGACCTCCGGCGCATGCGCGCCTTTTTTCGCGCAGCGCTCGACGCGCTCACTGACCACGTCGCGATCCTGAACGAGGACGGAACAATCCTCGCCGTGAACGACGTGTGGACGCGGTTCGCATCGGAAATTGGCGACGCCGGGGAGAGCGCGGCCGTCGGGGCGAACTACCTCGAGGTTTGTGAGTCGGCGAGCGGACCGTTCGCCGGCGACGCGGCTGACGTGGCGCGCGGGGTGCGTGACGTCATTGGTGGCCGGCGAGAGCGCTTCACGTTCGAGTACCCGTGCCACAGTCCCACCCGCCAACGCTGGTTTGTGCTCCGGGTCACACGCTTTGACGATGACGGCAAGATCCGCGTCCTTGTCGCCCATGAGAACATTACCGAGCGCCGAGAGGCCGATGCCGCGCTCAGGGCGAGCGAAGAGCGGTACCGGTCGCTGGTCGAGACGGCCCATGAAGGAATTGGGACGTTGGACTCCGCTGGCACAATCACCTATGCAAACGCCCGCCTGGCGGCCATGCTCGGATTTCCCGCCCACGAACTCCTCGGACGGGCGCTGTTCGACTTCATGGCCGACACGGACCAGTTCAGCGCGCGCACACGGTTCGCACGACGATATCGTGGAATCGTCGAGGCGGAGGAGATCCAGTTCCGCCATAAGAACGGCGAGACACTCTGGTTGCTCACCTCATATGGCCGGCCTCTCAGCGACGGGGAGCTGTTTGCGGGGGTGCTCGTGGTGCTCACGGATGTCACCGCGCGCAAGCACGCGGAGCTGAGAATAGCTGCGGCGCTCCACACGGCGGACACGGACCGGCGCCGGCTGGAGGCCACGCTTACGGCGCTCCCCGTCGGCGTCTGGTTGGCAGACGCGAATGGGCAAGTCACCCACACCAATCCCGCGGCGGTCGCCGTGTGGGGGGGAAGCGCCCCACGGCCCGACGGGGTGGCGGGGTACGGTGTGTACAAGTCGTGGTTTCCGGCCACGGGCCTCCCTGTCGAGCCGGAGGACACGGCGCTCGCGCGCACACTCGCGAGCGGGCAAACCGTCGCCAACGAGCTCGTCGAGATCGAGCGGTTCGACGGAACACGTGCGTTCGTCCTGAACTCCGCCGCCCCGATCCGGGACGCTGAGGGCCGCATGATCGGTGGCGTGGTGGTCAACGTGGATGTCACCGACCGTCAGGCGGAAGCGCGCGAGCTCGAGCGTCTCATCGCCCAGCTCGACGTCGAACGCGCGCAGTTGGAGGCCGTGTTCGAGCAGGCGCCATCGTTCCTCGCGGTGCTCCGCGGACCGACCCATGTGTTCGAGCGCGTCAATGCGGCGTATCTGCGGCTCGTGGGACAGCGCGAGCTGATCGGCAAGCCATTCCTGGAGGCCTTCCCGGAGGCGCCCGGACAGGGTTTCGACGCCATCCTCGACGGGGTCAGGGACACCGGAATACCGTTCGTGGGCAAACACCTTCCGGCAACCATCGTGCGGGAATCGGGACGGGCGCCAGAGACACGGTTTGTCACGGTGGTCTACCAGCGGATGACCGATTACATGGGCGAGCAGCTGATCGTGGCGCATGGGTGGGACGCCACCGAGGAGGTACTCGCGACGGAGGGGCTTCGGCGCAACGAGCAGCGGCTGCGCGACCAGTTCGACAAGCTTCCCGTGCCAACTACCCTCTGGGAATTGGACGGGGACGATTTCGTGCTGCGGGAGGCCAATGAGGAGGCATGTCACGCAGATCCTCGCCTTCGCGACGCCGTCGGCACGCGCGCCCTCGATATCTACCCAAACCGCGACGATGCCAGCGTCATCAACCTGCACCGCTGCCTGCGGGACAACACGGTGGTACGATGCAACATCACGTACGACTTGGGTGGCGCGGGCGGCGTGCGGCACTACGAGCTGACGCTCGGACCGCAGCAGCCTGACCGTGTCATCGTGCACGCGGTTGACACCACCGGTCGCATCGAGCTCGAGGCGCAACTGCGGCACGCACAGAAGATGGAAGCGATTGGCCAGCTCGCTGGCGGCGTGGCGCACGACTTCAACAACATCCTCACGGTCATCGAGGCGCACAGCAGCTTCCTGCTCGATTCGCTCGGCGCCGACGATCCCCAGCGCGAAGACGCCGCCATGATTCATCAGGCCGGTGTCCGTGCCGCAGGGCTCACGCGTCAACTGTTGGCCTTCAGCCGGAAGCAGCTCCTGCGGCCGGTGGTCACTAACGTGAATGCGGTCGTCGCCGACGCCAGCAAGATGCTCGCCCGGCTCATCGGCGTGGAGATCGAGATCGCGCTTGACCTCGCGAACGATCTCGGAGTGGTGATGGTGGATCCGGGGCAGCTTGAGCAGGTGCTCGTGAATCTGGCGCTCAATGCGCGAGATGCCATGCCTCACGGCGGGCGCCTCTCGATCGGCACGCAGAACGTGACGTATGACAGCGCTAACGTCGACGCCGCACGCATCATCCCGCCGGGGGACTACGTGGTCGTTGAGGTGCGGGACACCGGGGTCGGGATGGACGCGCAGACCAGGACTCGACTGTTCGAGCCATTCTTCACCACCAAGGCACCGGGGAAGGGCACGGGCCTCGGACTCGCGACGGTGTATGGCATCGTCAAGCAGTCGGCAGGCTACATCCTGGTGGAGAGCGCGCTGGATGAGGGGACGACATTCTGCGTGTATCTCCCACGCACCAGCACGGACAAGAGCCAGGAAGACCAGCAGGCGGCCGCCAGTCTCATCGCGCGCGGCGTCGAGACGGTGCTGTTGATCGAGGACGAGGCGGGGGTCCTCGAGGTCGCGACCCGGGTGCTCAAGCGGCAGGGGTACCAGGTGCTTCAGGCGCAGGACGGCTTCCAGGCACTCAGCATCGCCTCGACCTTCGACGCGCCCATTCATCTTGTCCTGAGCGATGCCGCGATGCCCGGACTCAGCGGCGCGGAGACGTGTCGTCGCCTGCTGGCGCTGCGCCCGAATCTCAAGGTGGTCATGATGTCTGGTTATACCGACGACGAAGTGCTGCGGCGTGGCGTAGTGCTGTCCGACGTCGTCTTCATGGAAAAGCCGTTTACCGCCGCCACACTCGTGCGCGTGGTCCGGCAAGCGCTCGATGGGTGACGTCGGAATCGAGCGAGGAATGCATGGTACGATGCAGCGTGCGATGCGACGCGCGCATCCGGGTTCGCTGTCCAAAGGTGCGAACTCGGTGCGCGCGCAAGCCGCATGGTCTGGGCGAACGACCGCAGCGGAAGCATCACGGTAACGATGACCACCAGCGTGCGGACCGACGGATCATTCCCTCATCACATGAGGGGACTGGTCACTACCTGACCATCCAGTCGGTCGAGAGGGCGATAGTACCCCACGCGATGCGCAGCTCTCCATGCGGTGCCCCGGGTTGATTGGAGGGGATGAGCCACATCGTCAGGCTCTCGATCGAAGCGGCCATGTCCGTAACGCGAAGGTCGATGCGGGCGACGTCCTTCTCTGGCGTGTGCGACATCGCCGCCGCCATCGGCGACTGCCCAACATCCTTCTGGATCAGGAGCTTCCACCCCGTGTGACTCGGAATGGTTTGTAGAACGTAGGTGCCTTTCGGGACGTTCATGCCTCCGATGGTGAGGTCGAGGTCCGTCGTGAACATGGACGCGCCGTTCGCGCCGGTGCGCCACGCCTTGTCGTATGGCACGAGGCTGTCGGTCAACAGCTTCCGGCCGCGGAGCGCAGGCTGCCCGTAGTCGATGCGGATCTTCGACGGCTGCGCCGCCGCACGCGCCGCACTGTCGACCAACGTGAGGGTTACCTCGGTCGTCCCGCGTCCACTCGGTGCGACTCGATACGCCCCCTGAGCATGCACAGCGGAAGCGGAAGCGAGCGAAAGCACGACAACGGCACGGGCAGTGGAATGTCTCATCGGTAGCGGGGTGAGAGTGTCATGAAATATCCTGCGCTCGCGGGATGACGAGGTTGGCGATGGACATGAGTTCCGTGAACCCGTGCCTTGAAACGTTCGCTATTCCTCGCAGACGGGAAATCCAGATTCCCAGACCATGGATCCCCGCGACACTCAATTCAGCAGGCCCGACGTGATGCCGCACTTGCCGAGCGGTGGACATGAGGCGGCCGAGATCAGCTTGCGGTGCGACGACGGGGGAGCCACGCGTCTAGGGGCAACGTAGCCTCACCGCGACGTAGGTCCCGATGTGTGTTGGCGGACTGCGGTACTGGTATTCCATAAAGGAAATCAGTCCGCGCAGCGTGTCTGCCGTTTCCAGTGGCGATGCATAGCTGAGAACGATTGTCGGCGTGAAATTGTCTCCCTGCTCTAAAATAACCTGCCCGATCCGGGGCCGCGTCTCAAAACGATCCTCGTGGTACTCGTGCAACGGCATGTCCTTCACGCTGAGGCACCGTGTTGGTGCGTCTACACTCCACCGGTTACAGAACGTGCGCGCCATCTGTGCGGTGAGCCTCGTGGTGGGTGATGCAGTCGCATCGAGCACCAAAGTGCCCGAGAGTGTTGCCCCCGTGAACGGCCGCCCATGCGTGCAGTATGTGTTATACAGGTTCGGGCACTCCGGTGGCGACGGCGAGGGTGTTTCGAACGAAAACTGCGTGAAGCTCGCTGTCACATCGAACGTGATTGGCGGCGTGATCTGGAGGGGCTCCGTCCCACCGTTACACGCCGATGCGAGTACCGTCACCAGCGCAGCGACGAAACCGCCGCAGGCGCGTGGCGAGAGCACCTCTTGCGCGCGCATCCGCTGTGCGTCCAAAGGAACCTCAGCCCATGTACGTTGGGCGGGTGAGTGGTAACGCACTAGCCGACGCGTGGGCGCGCTGATCGCTGGAAGTTACTGGTCGGTTACTACGCAGAACGCCGGAAATGCGAGTGCATTTCCGGCG
>JBBQFW010000181.1:0-7955 GCA_038322445.1 Gemmatimonadales bacterium | reverse complement strand
TGAATGCCCTGGCCAGCGAGCGATGCGATGCAATCCCGACGAGGGCCATGCCCGCGAGCGTGAACCATGGTCGTCCAGCCGAACCGTCTCTCGGCCGCGCCCCCAGGATGAGACCGCCCCCGGCCGCAGCCAGCAGAAGCGGGAGCGACAGGGACGTCTCGTGCGGTGTGTTTGAAGGAGTTTCCATGGCATTGGGACCAGCAATTGGAGTGCCCGGCACGTGCGACGCGGCTAGCGAGGGTCGAGGTGCAGCGCCGCGAAGGCGCGCTGCGCACGGCTCAGCGCTTCATCCGTCGTTGCGCCGATCGCCGCGATGTGTCCCATCTTTCGACCTTTGCGCGCGCCGCTCTTGCCATAGAGGAACAGCCGCGTGCCCGGAACCTCGAGCGCGCGATCGAACCGTGGCACCGTGCCGCCGTCCCATGACTCACCGAACAGGTTGACGATGGCCGCGGGCTGCACCGGGGTGACAGCGCCGAGGGGCAGGTCACATACAGCGCGGACGAGTTGCTCGAACTGGCTCGTGGGGCATGCCACTTCGGTGGCGTGAAACGAATTGTGCGGCCGTGGGGCCAGCTCATTCACGAGCAGCCGCCCGTCGTCGAGCAGGAACATCTCGACAGCCAGGATGCCTTCGAGCCTCAGCGCGTGCGCAATGTGGCGCGCAATTTCCTCCGCTCGCGCCGCCACTTCATGGACGACATCGGCCGGGGTGTGGCTCCAGGCGAGGATCTGCTGTTCATGATGATTGATCGCAATCGGGAACACGACTGTTTCACCAGACGGCCGCCTGGCGACGAGTACGCTGAGCTCCAGCGCCAGCGGCAGCGCTTGCTCGGCCACGGCTGGACGCGCGCCCAATGCGGCAAACGCGGCTACCGCATCGTCCCCGCGAGCAAGACGGAGCTGACTGCGTCCGTCGTATCCGCCCTGGCAGGCCTTCACGAACAGGTCAGCACCGTGCGTACTGCGCGCGGCCACAAGGTCCTCGCCCGACATCACCTCGGCGTACGGGCCAATCGGTACGCCTTCGCCGGTTAGCCACCGTTTCTGGCGCGCGCGGTCCTGAACCATCGCGAGCACGTGAGCGCCCGGGCGCACCGGTGTGTGCTGGCGCGCCGCCTCCAAGGCCTCCGGCGAGATCTGCTCTATCTCGATCGTGATCACGTCACACGCGCGTGCGAGCTCCGCCGCGGCGGTGGGATCATCGAATGCGCCCACCACGACGCGGTCGACCACGGAGCGCGCGGCGCAGTCGGCGCCCGGATCGAGCACTTGTACGCCGTACCCCATCGCCCGCGCCGCCAGCGCCGTCATGCGTCCGAGCTGGCCTCCGCCGAGGATGCCGATCGTGGCGGGTGGCAGGATCGCCATCAGGACGTGGGCGCCGACAGGTTCGTATCGGCGAGCACGTGGGCCGTCCGCTGGGCGCGCCACGCCCGGAGCCGTTCGCGCAGTTCGGGTCTGCTGCCAGCGAGGATGGCTGTGGCGAGCAGCGCGGCGTTGGCCGCTCCCGGCTCACCGATGGCCAGCGTGCCCACGGGAACGCCCTTGGGCATCTGCACAATGGAGAGCAGCGCGTCCACGCCATTGAGCTGCGTGGCCGGAATCGGAACGCCGAGCACGGGGAGAATCGTGCAGGCGGCTACCATGCCTGGGAGATGTGCGGCTCCGCCGGCTGCCGCAATGATGACCTCGAGTCCGCGCGCCTCGGCGGATCGCGCGTACTCGAACATCCAGTCGGGTGTGCGATGCGCGGACACGACGCGCACTTCGTGCGGCACCTGGAGCGCCTCGAGTGTTTCGACTGCCGCCGACATCACCCGCAGGTCACTGCGACTTCCCATGATCACACCGACGAGCGGTGGGCCTTCAGGGCGTTGGGGAAGTGTCGGCATGTCCGTTGATCGGAAGACGTTGGTCGGCGGCGCGCGAAAGATAGCGCTGCTGCGCATGAAATCCACGCAATCGACAGAAGTTTGCTTGCGCGGACGCTCCGACAATCGCCATACTGTCCATGGGCGACGGAGCCCGCTCCTTCTTGCCCATTCCCGCACATGTTCGGTACTTCACGCAGGACGATTCACGTCGCCTGCTTCGTTGCGTTGCCCGTCATCGCGGGGAACCTCGCCGGCTGTTCATCGAAGCGCGACGCCGGCACGGTGATCGGCATTGCCGTTGCGCTCGATCCGCATCGGCAGGGAATGCAGACGATCTACAACGGCGTCCAGCTCGCCGTCGAGCAGCTGAATGCGGGGAGTAGCGGCGGACTGCCGGTGCGCATGATCAAGGGCGCACCCGACGTCAGCGATCCCATTCGCATTGCCGACAGCTTTCGCGCCAACCCGAGCGTCGTTGGCGTGGTCGGCCATCCCGAGAGTGGCACCACGCTCGATGCGATCGGCGAGTACGCGGACACCAAGAACGGCGGCGTCAATGCGGTTGTCGCCATCTCGCCGACCGGCACGAGCCCCGCGCTGAGCGGCGCGAGCAAGTGGCTGTTCCGCGTTTGCCCGAGCGACGTGCAGACGAGCGCCACGATGGCGCGCTACGCACTCGATTCCATGAGTGCGCACCGCGCGAGCGTCATCTATCGCAACGATGCCTACGGCAAGGACTGGTCGAAGTCCTTCTCCGAGTCGTTCCGCGCGGGCAAGGGAACGATCGTCGAGCGCGATCCGTATGTCGCCGGCGTCACGCAGTGGGACGCGTATGCCGCCTACATCAAGAAGCTGAATCCCGACGTGTTGCTGTTCCCCGGAAGCACCGAAGACGCCGTCGCGGCGATGCGCGCGATGCGCGCCGTGAACGTGGCCACGCCGCTCGTGGGCGGCGACGCGACCTCCGGGCTCGAGGCCTTTGCCAAGGAGTTCCCTACGGCGCGCTACGCCGCCTTCTTCCTGGCGCGCCGAGCCACGACCCCCGAGGCGAAGGCGTTCGTCGCCGCGTACACGGCCGCCTTCAAGGAGGAGCCGGACCAGCGCGCGGCCCTCGCGTATGACGCGGCCATGCTGATCGGTCGCGCGGCGCAGCAGGTCGGTCCCGATCGCGCGAAGATCCGCGACTACATCGAGTCGGTCGGCAGGCCGGGCGGGCCGCAGGCCATGCTCGGCGTAGCTGGACCGATCGCGTTTGACGAGAAGCACGATGCGATGAACAAGCCGGTGGTTGTGGCACAGGTCGGCCGATGAACCTGCTGCGCACCATCCGTGGCCGGCTGCGGCTTGGCTTCGGGATCACGCTTGCCCTCATCCTGGCCGCGGGCGCGCTCGCTGCCTTCGGCCTCCGGCGCGCGGGAACGCGCAACGACACGATCGTCTCGGAATTGCGCCTGCAGCAGCAGACCACGCAGCAGGTTGCCTTTCGCATTCTCCGCGAGACCGCGGCGGGCATGCGGTACCTCAACACCGGCCTCCCCGAAGACGAAAGCCGCTACAACGCACTCGCCGATGACGCCGACCATCTGCGGCGGGACGCGATCAAGCTTGATGCGCTGACCGGCGTGGAGCGGCAGAAGCTCAAGGACCTGGGCACCCTGCAGGCGACGGTCGAGGCGGGAATCGGCGTTGCGCACGCGTACAATGCCGTCGGGCGCCCGGCCGATGCGTCGGCGGTACTTGCCAAGACCGCGGGGGCGCTCGATGAGGTGGACAAGACCATCGAATCGCTGCGGGCGCAAGGCGATCAGCGCCTCAGCGAACAGCAGGCAGCCGCGACGTCGTCCCTCAACAGCAACATGGCGGAGCTCCTGCTGCTGATTTTCGCCGCGCTGGTAGTCGGCGTGATGTCGAGCATCACGACATCGCTCGCCGTCACGCGCCCACTCGACGCGCTCACGAATGACATGCTGGCGATGGGTCGCGGCGATCTCCGTCCCAGCGGCCTGAATCGCAACGCGCTCGGCGCCGCCGAATATGAGCGACTCGCCGATGCCTTCACCCAGGCGCGCGACCGGCTGCGCGCCCTGCTCGCGGAGATGAAGCGGCAGTCCGACGACGTCGCGAACGCGGCGTCGGAGCTCGCCGGTGCGGCGGGAGGCGCGTCGAGCAGCACGCAGCATGTCGCGAGCGCGGTCACCGACATGGCGCACGGTGCGGGCATGCAGCTCGACGTGCTCACTGGCGCGAGCTCCGCCGTCGCACAGCTGACCGCATCGGGTCGCACCATCGAGGATGCCGTCCGCGAGAGCCAGGAGCGTGGGCGCGAGATTCGCGCGTCGGCCACGGGAACGGCGCAGGAGATCGGCGTGGCGGTGGATACGCTGCTCGCGGCCCGCGAGGTCTTCGCTCGCAGTGCCACGGAGATCACCGAGCTGCGCGACTCGCTCGGTGTCGTCGACGAATTTGCCGCCACCATCTCGGAGCTGGCCGCGCAGACGAACCTGCTCGCGCTGAATGCCGCGATCGAAGCAGCTCACGCCGGCGACGCGGGCCGCGGGTTCGCCGTGGTCGCCGACGAGGTGCGCAAGCTGGCGGAGCAGAGCTCGCGCGCCGCCAACGAGGTGACGACGAATGTGCGGCGCATCCAGGAGGGCGTGCTGCGGACGTCCCGCGCCGTGGAGAGCGGGACTACGCAGATGAAGGACGTGACGAAGGTTGCCGACGGTGCTCGTCAGGCGCTCGCGGTGATCCACTCAGCCGTCGAACGCGTCGAAGGGGCAACGCAGCGGGTGTCGGACGCCGTGACCGCAAATGCCATCGCGATCGCGATGGTCGGCGAGGCGATCGCCAAGGCGGGCGACACGGCGCAGAGCCACGCGGCGTCCGCACAGGAAGTCGCCGCCGCGACGGAAGAGACTTCGGCGTCCGTGGAGGAGCTCGAGGCGACGAGCCACATGCTCAACGACTCCGCGCGACGCGTGCGCGAGAAAGTGAACGAGTTCATCATGGAGTAGCCTCGAAGACGACCCGTACACGGAAAACGACCAGACACAAAAAGAGCAGGCCGCGCGTCACGCGGCCTGCTCTCGAGCTCCCCAGGTAGGACTTGAACCTACGACCCTTCGATTAACAGTCGAATGCTCTGACCAACTGAGCTACTGGGGAATGGTATGCTACCGACACACAAATTTAGTGTCGTGAAAAGCGAAGTCAATCGGGCGGTTGCCACCACAAGTGGCGCAGCGATCCCGCTCTACGAGGCCTTGGCGCGGCGTCGCGAGGACAGATCCGGGACACGCGCCTTCCCGGCGTGCGTTGCACGGAGCCGTCCAGACGGCTGGTTCCAGTCCGGCAGCACCGTACGCAGCCACGTGCCGGTGTGCGACGCGTCGACTGCCGCAACCTCCTCGGGGCGTCCCGCCGCGACGATCTCGCCGCCCGCGTCGCCCGCTTCGGGCCCAAGGTCGATCACCCAGTCCGCCAGCTTGATCACATCGAGGTTGTGCTCGATGAGCACCAACGTGTGTCCGGCATCGACGAGCCGGTCGAACACCTGCGCGAGCTTGCGGATGTCCTCCAGATGAAGGCCGGTCGTTGGCTCGTCCATGATATAAAGCTTGCGACCGCTCTTCTTGCTACCGAACACCAACTCCCGCGCCACCTTCAGGCGTTGCGCTTCCCCGCCGGACAGTGTCGTTGCCGGTTGCCCGAGCCGAAGATAGCCGAGACCGACCTGTTGCAGCTGCCAAAGGGCCTGGCCGAGCTTTTCCTCATAGGGGAAGAAGCGGATGGCTTCGTCCACGGTCATGTCGAGCACGTCGGTGATGCTTTTTCCGAAATACTTCACTTCCAGCACTTCAGGCTTGAAGCGACGTCCGCCGCACTCATCGCACGGCACGAAGACATCGGCCATGAAGACCATCTCGACCTCGAGATAGCCGGCGCCCTCGCAGGTCTCGCAGCGCCCGCCCGCGACGTTGAAGCTGAAGGTGCCCGCGGTATATCCGCGCTGTCGTGATGACGGGAGCGCCGCGAAGATCCGACGGACTTCATCGAACGCCTTTACGTACGTCACCGGGTTGGAGCGCGGCGACTTGCCGATCGGGCTCTGGTCCACGAGCACGACGTCATCGAGCGATTCGTAGCCCGTGAGGGTGTCGAAAACCCCCACGCGTTCACCGAGGTGCTGCTTGGCCGAGTGCTCACCGGTGAGCCTGGTCTCGAGCGCGCGCATCAGCACGTCGTGGATCAGCGTGCTCTTGCCGCTGCCGGAGACACCGGTGACGGCGGTGACCACGCCGAGCGGGATGCGGACGTCCACGCCCTTGAGGTTGTGCTCGCGCGCCCCGGTCAGCGTGAGCCACTGCGGGCCAACGCGCCGCCGCGATGCGGGGATGGGGATCGTGCGTTCGCCCGTGAGGTACTGTCCCGTGAGCGGACTCTCGCTCACGCGTGACATCGGGCCCGCGAACACGAGCTCACCGCCCTTCTCGCCGCTGTGCGGCCCGAGCTCGATCATGTAGTCCGCTGCCCGGATTGCGTCGAGATCATGCTCGACCACCAGCACCGTGTTGCCACCGTCGCGCAGGCGGAGCAGGAGCTTGAGCAGGCGGTCCATGTCACGCGAATGCAGCCCGATGGACGGCTCGTCGAGGACGTAGAGCGTATCGACGAGCCGCGACCCGAGCGAATTCGCCAGGCCGATGCGCTGCGCCTCGCCACCGGACAGGGTGCGCGTCGCACGATTCAGGGAGAGGTAGTTGAGCCCTACGTCGCAGAGGAAGCGGACACGATCGCGCGCTTCGCTCAGGATGTGCGCGGCCACCTGACGGTCGAACTCGGAGAGCTCGAGTGTGTCGAGCCACGTTGCCAGCGTGCCGACGGGGAGATCACTCACCTCGGCGATGTTGCGCCCTGCGATTCGAACTTGCAGCGACTCACGCTGCAGCTTCGTGCCGTGGCACGTGGGACACTCCTGCGCCGTCTGATATTGCCGAAGGAAGACGCGGATGTACTGCTTGTAGCGCTTGTCCTCCAGCTCGCGCAGGAACGGGAGGATGCCCTTGTAGCCGCGGACGTTGGCATTCAACAGCCGCTCGCGATGCCGGGCCGACAGGTCCTGCCATGGCGTGTCCATGGCGATGCCTTCCTTCTTCGCGTACTCCGCCAGTGTGCGCCGCTTGTTCTCGTAGCGCGGCTTGGTCCAGGGATCGATCGCGCCGTCGCGCAGCGATCGTTCGGGATAGGGGACGATCAGCTTGACGTCGTATTCGAGGATGGCGCCGAACCCGTTGCACTCGGGGCACGCGCCGCGCGGCGAATTGAACGAGAAGAGCTGGGGCGTCGGCGCCGGCGCTGTGGTGCCGTCATTCGGGCACTCGAAGCGCTCGGTGAAGCGGAGGCGCTGGACGAGGGCGCCGTCGAAGGGGCTGGGGATGGGTGCGGCGAAGAGGATTACGGCATCACCGTCGCCTTCGCGGAACGCCCCCGACACCGCATCGGCGAGCCGGCCGCGGGACTCCGCGGTGGCGACGAGCCGGTCGATGACGACGAGCAGCTCCTTTGCGAAGGTGACGTCGACGTTCGCGGTCGCGAGCTCGTCGAGGTGCATGATGCGTCCGTCGAGCGCGATGCGCACGAAGCCCTGGGCACGCAGGTTCTCGACGACCACCTCATGCGACACTTCGGTGGACAGCTTTACCGGTGCGGCCACGTAGAAGCGCGTGCCCTCCGGGAGGGAGAGCACCGTATCGGTGACGGACTGCACGGTGTCCGGTCGCAGCTCTCGCCCACAGAGCGGGCAGAAGGTGTGGCCGACGCGCGCCCAGAGGAGCCGGAGGTAGTCGTAGATCTCCGTCGCCGTGCCGACCGTGGAGCGCGAAGTCCGGGTGGGGTTCTTCTGTTCGATGGCCACGGCGGGGGAGAGCCCGTCGATGCTGTCGACGTCGGGCTTCTCCATGCGCTCGAGAAATTGCCGCGCATAGGACGACAGCGATTCCACGTAGCGCCGCTGGCCCTCGGCGTAAATGGTGTCGAAAGCCAGTGAGGACTTTCCGGATCCGGAGGGTCCCGTGA
>JBBQFW010000180.1:0-7963 GCA_038322445.1 Gemmatimonadales bacterium | reverse complement strand
CAGCGGGTTGGTGCCACGCAAGGACAGTCCCGATGCGCGGCCGTGGGCTCGCATCGTGGTGGAGAAGCCATTCGGGCACAGCCTCGAGACCGCGTGTTCGCTCAACGCGCTCGTGCTCTCGCTGTTCGCCGAGTACCAGGTGTACCGCATCGATCACTTCCTGGGCAAGGAAACCGTCCAGAACATCCTGGTGCTGCGATTTGCGAACTCGATCTTCGAGCCGCTATGGAATCGCCGGTGGGTGTCACACGTGCAGATCACCGCGGCCGAGGCGGTGGGGGTGGAGGCGCGTGGCAAGTATTACGAGGAGGCGGGTATCGTCCGCGACATGTTCCAGAATCACCTGCTGCAGCTGCTGGCCTTGACCGCGATGGAGCCGCCGCCGAGCATGACGGCCGACGCGGTGCGGGACGAGAAGGTGAAGGTGTTGAAGTCGGTGCGGTGGTTGACGCCCGAGACCATCCCGACGAGCGCGGTGCGTGCGCAGTACGGGCCCGGGTCGGCGGGTGGACAGCTCGTGGCCGGCTATCGCGACGAGCCGGACGTCGCCCCGGATTCCCAGACGCCGACCTACGCGGCGGTGCAGTTCCACATCGACAACTGGCGGTGGAAGGGTGTGCCCTTCTTCCTGCGCAGCGGCAAGCGCATGGCGAAGCGGTACTCGGAGATCGCCGTCACCTTCCAGGCGCCCCCGCACCTCATGTTTGGTGGCGACGGCATGCATCGCGACCTTCAGCCGAACGTGCTGGTGATGCGGGTGCAGCCGAACGAGGGCGTGTCGCTGAACTTCGAGGTGAAGGTGCCTGGTGCGGCGGTGGCGCTCACGCAGCATCTCGAGGTGGCGCCGGTGGACATGGACTTCAGCTATTCGGAAGCGTTCGGGGAAACGGCGGCGCCGCCGTACGAGACGCTGCTGCTCGACGTGATGATCGGCGAGGCGACATTGTTCACGCGCAGCGACGAAGTGGAGGCGGCGTGGAAGATCATCGACCCGCTGCTGAATTTCTGGGAGGAGCACTCGGCGAATCCGATGCCGACGTACAAGGCAGGCTCGTGGGGACCGGCGCAGGCGGACCGGCTGATCTCGCTGGATGGGGCGCGGTGGAGAGTACCCTGACGGGAAAGTCAGACAGTCGGACGGTCTGACTGCCTGACGGGAACCCATACAACAACCCACGCCGCATGCGCTGTTCGCATGCGGCGTGGCGCGCAAACGGGGCCGAGCGTGCGTGGTCTACACTGCGTCGGACAAGGACGTGAAGTTGAAGTCCTTCACCTTGAGTGCGGGCATCACCTGCCCCGCCGCCGTTCGCTCGGCCCGACCGATCTCGTCGATCTTGCCGAGCATGAAAAGGGGACTCTCATTCCACCGGAAGTTCTTGAGCGCCTGCGTGATCTTTCCCTTTTCGATGAGGAACGTGCCGTCGCGCGTGAGGCCCGTGAGCAGCACGGTGCGTTGGTCAAGGAAGCGGATGTAGAAGAAGTGCGTGACCAGGATACCGCGCTCGGTGCCCGCGATCAGTTCTTCGGTGCTCTTCGTTCCGCCGACGAACTTGAGCCCGCCGCCTCCGCCGCCGAATCCGCCGCCCCCGCCACCGAAGCCACCGCCACCGCTCGTCGGCGGTACTCCCTTCTGCTGCGCCCAGTAGCGGTCGTACGAGAACTGTTTGAGGACGCCGTTCTCGACATACGTCACTTTCGTCAACGGAAAGCCGCCCGCGTCGAAGGGCTGCGCCAGCAGGTCGGGATCTGTTGGATCCGAATAGATCGTCACGCGCTCGTCGGCGATCTTTTCCCCGAGCTTGGTACCGCCGCCCGGCTTGCTGAATGTGCCGCGGCCTTCGTCATTCGCGCGCGCAGTGAAGCTGCCGATGAGCAGCGGCATGATGTCGGCAACGGCCTGCGGCTCGAGCACCACCGTGTAAAGTCCCGGCTCGATGGCTTTCGGGTTCCGGCTCCGCACCGCCTTCTGCGCGGCCGCCCTGCCCAGCGCGAGTGGATCGATGAGCGACCAGTCGCGCGCGCCGGCACTCGCCCAGCCCGAACCCGTCGCATCCGGCGTTCGCACGGTCGTCGAGAGATCGACGTCGCTGTTGCGATGATAGGCGAAGAGTCCCTTGCTCGTGGCGACCGCAGTGGAGCCCGCAGTCGCACGCAGGAAGCCGGCGACGAACATGTTGTTCGTGCCCACCGCGGTCTTCTCCGCCATGTCGATGGTCTTCTTCGTGGCGGCGGCGCGGATCTCGGGCGTGAGGTCCGCCGTCGCGTCGAAGTAGCTCGCGACCGGAGAATAGCTTTGCGGACCGAGCTCCGGCATCGCCTCCGGATCCTCGGGGCTCAGTTTCGCCAGGCGCTCGGCCAGGTCGACCGTGCGCCTGAGACTTTCGTCGTCGAGGATGTTGGTGTTCGACGACGCGCGGCGCTTGCCGATGGTGGACGTGACGGTGATCATCGTATTCGTCGCGCCGCCGCTCGTGGTGATCTCGTTGCGGGCGAAGCGCGTGTTGCCGCTCCAGCCGCTGTTGATGTTGACGCGCGTCTCGTCGGCCTTCGCGAACGAGAGCACGCGCTGCGCAAGCGCGCGGGCCTGCGCCTCCGAGAGGAAGTCTGCGTCGGGGGACGCGAAGAGGGACTTGAGCATTATTCGCCCCTCCCGGTGCTCACGATGTTCACGTTCCGGAAGCGCGCGGGCACACAGCCGTGACTCACGGAGTTGCTCTGCGCGGGCTCACCCTTGCCATCGCCGAAGGAGCCGCCGAGCCAGTAGGAATTCTTCCCGCCGATCATGTCCATGGAGTTCCAGAAGACCGGCGTGTTCGCCTGGTAGGCGACGTCCTTCAGCATGCCCGTGATCTTGCCGCCCTTCACCTCGTAGAACACCTGGCCGGAGAACTGGAAGTTGTAACGCTGGTGGTCGATCGACCACGAGCCGCGGTTCTTGATGACGATGCCGCGATCCGTGGCGGCGATGATGTCATTGAGGCCGATGTCCTTGTCGCCGGGCAGCAGCGACACGTTCGGCATGCGCTGGAACTGCACGGACTCCCACGAGTCGGCAAAGGAGCAGCCGTGTGACCTCTTCACACCCGTGAGCTTCGAGATCCACGCGGCCTGTTCGCGCGTGGTCTGGTAGTCCTTGAGGATGCCCGTGTCGATGATGAGCCACTTGTCGGCACCGACGCCCTCGTCGTCCCACGCCACGCGCGCGAGTGAGCCTTCCTGCGTGCGGTCGCCCTGGATGTTCATGATCGGCGTGCCGTACTTCAGCTTGCCGATCTGCTTCTCCGGCGGCGCGACGAAGCTCGTGCCCGCGTAGTTCGCTTCGTAGCCCATCGCGCGATCGAGCTCGGTCGGATGCCCGATCGATTCGTGGATGGTGAGCCAGAGGTTGGTCGGATCGAGGATGAGGTCGTAGCGACCCGGCTCCACCGACTTCGCCGCGACCTTCTCCGCAGCAAGCGCGCCCCACTTCGCGGCGTTGCCCGGCATGTCGAGCGACGTGATGTACTCCCACCCGGAGCCGCGTGGCGCGAGCTCCTCGGTGTACTGCTGGAATCCGCCCTGGCCCACCGCGGTCGCGGAGAATGACGGACCCACGCGCACGAAGGTCTGCGTCGTCTCGCTGCCCTCCGAGTTGACGTACGTCTTGATCTCGCGGAGGAGCTGCAGTCCCGTATTCACGAAGCGGACGCCCGGCACCTTGAGCGCCGCTTCATTCGCGGCGAACAGCAGCGCGACCTTCTCCTCGATGGGGACGTCGAGCGGATCGCGCGTCACCGGCGTCATCCACGTGCCCTTCACGACGGGCGTCGGCGCAAGCTCGACGGGTCGCTTCTGCACGGTCTTCGCCGCGCGGGCGATGTGCACCGCCTCGCGCGCGGTCTTCACCACGCCGTCCTTTGTCATGTTGTTCGTCGCCGCAAAACCCCACGAGCCATTCACGAGCGTGCGCACGCCGATGCCGTACGACTCGGAGTCCGCAACGCCCGTGATGCGACGCTCGCGCGTGCTCACCGACTGGCGACGATAGCGCCCGACGCGGACGTCCGCGTACGACGCACCCGCATCCTTCGCCGCGCCGAGTGCCTCGGCGGCCAGGTCGAGGGCGTAGGTGTCGGCTTCGGGCGCGGCAACGTACGGCGACCGGATGCGTGGCTCGGCGGCGGACAGGATGCGCGGTCCGACGACGGTGGCGGCCGCCGCGACGGCGCCCGTTCGGAGAAAGTCTCGACGAGAAGTGGTCATGGGCTCAAGCTCGGTGGGAACATGCGTGCGACAGATGATGCCTGTGCTACGCGGACGGGCGTCGCGGCGCTGACTGGCGTGCGGAAGCACGGCAGAGCAGACAGTTGTCAGCCATTCTACCGCTTTCTTCGTCATCCCCGCGAAAGCGGGGATCCAGTTCTGGGTCTCGCCGCGCCAACATGGATTCCCGTTTTCGTGGGAATGATGAACGCCTTGGCGCGACGCGCCGACGCTCGCCGGCGGTTTCAATGCGTCAGGAAGGCGGAACGCTGGGCGCTGCCGGCGCGGGATTCTCGGACGGGTTCCACATCTCGCGCAGGATACGCCACTTCTTGTCGTGCCCTCGCCGGAGGACGAACAACATCCGTCCGCGACCCTCGAACGGCGGCTTGTCGCCCGCGAGTCGAACGATCTGGTGCTCGGTGCACCATTCGGACGCCAGGTCGCCCGAGATGACGAGGTCGAAGCACTTCAATTCAAACTGCTCCATGCGTGCGCCTGGTAGCGAGGCCATCACTTCGTCGAAGAATCGCGCGATGGCCTTGCGTCCCTCGATCGGCTTGGTCGAAGGAAGGAGGCTCGTGCCGTCTTCGGCCCAGAGCGCGAGCGTGGCCGCGTTGTCCATGTGATGGGTGGCATCGTCCAGCGCGCGGTTGAGCGCCTCGATGGATGCGCGGTCGTTCGGCCGTGGCGGTTGCGCAGATGCGACGCAGGCGACGCAGGCGACGAGCAGCAGCGCGAAGGGAACCAGCGGAAGGCGCATTCAGTCCTCGGGGGGAAACGCCGCATCAACCGCGCGACGGAACGATGAAGGATCGATCGCGGGGAACCGATACAGATCCGGCTCAATGCGCGAAAACTGGTCGCGCACCCGCGCCGCATCGATGAGACCATGCGCAACCATCGCCTCCACGTCGGCGAGATCGCGCGCATGACCCCGCTCGAGCTTGGCGAGCGCTTGCGCGCAAAAGTCATAGTGATGGATGGTCGCGCGTCCGATCCGCGAAATGATCGGACTCCGGCGTTCCCAACCAGGCGGCACCGGAATGAACTGGTCCGGCGAAGCGAGCTCCACGTTGATGTTCAGCCGTTCCTTGAGCTCGGGAATCGCTCGCAACAGTGTATCCGATTCCGGACGCAGCGCCAGGTCGATGTCGATCGTCGTGGCGCGCCAGCCCACCAGCACTGCGCTCGTGCCTCCAACCACAAAGACGCCGACGTCCGTTGTCGCGGCACGCGCCAGCGCGGAGAGAAACGCCTCGATCCGCGCGCGATCCGCTAGCTCGCGCACGCCGCGGCTCGCTGAAAGCTCACGATGCGACGAATGAGGGCGTTGTATCGACTGTGCGCTCCATCGCCGTATCGCTCGGCAAGGTGGCGATACAACCGCAGCTCGGGTTCCGGGAAACCTTCGCCAATCGAATACCCGAGTAAGCGAAGGCGCGGTGCGACGATGGAGACCAGCAGCGCTTCGACGGTTTCAGCACCCCGCGCGAGGTCCTCCAGCCCCTGGCTGATGAGTTCTGCGCCGGGTAGTGCGGGTGAGGCCATGCGACAAAGTCTACGATCCGGCCATCCCGGCGACCAGTTCTGTTCCGCAGGCCGCATCTGGTGCAGGCCGCCGAGCGCGCGGCATCATCCCCGCGCGTGCGGGGAACGCTCGCAGCGACGGTTGAATGCCTCGATGCCTGGCGGGCCCGCCTGCGCCTGGACGGAAGCGCAGCAGGGTAACGCCATTCTGTCATCGTGGCGAGGTGCGCTTGACCCCACCCAAAGCAGGTCGAGCACGCGATCGCGCCAGCCATACCGTCGCCATGCCGCCCCGTCCGATGATTCGCCGCACCTGATAGCGATCACCCAGTGCGGGAATCATTGGTGCCGTTTCGACGATCACGCTATCGCTTTCGCGTACCGCGACTCACTGCCGGCCTCTCCTCGTCCCGGTCCTCGTCGGCAATGTCGAGCGACATGGGGAAGAACAGCGACTGGCGCACGGCGGGATACGGCGACTTCCAGCCGCGCGCTTCGTGCCAGAGAATGCGGTTCAGCGCCTCGCTGGGCGCGGCATCCGGCTCGCGGAAGTTCATGCGCGACGACGCAACCGCCGCGCGTCGCCGCGCCGTGGCATTGTCGCCGGTGATGGCACTCACGCGCAGGTTCTTCTCGAGCAGCGACTGCTTCGGCTCGATGGCCACGTAGGGCTGCAGATCGGCGGGGGCGCCGGTATCGAGGAAACTCGCGCGCATGTCCGTGGCGACAAGGTCGAAGATCGACATCGCCGGCAGGCCGAGCATCAACTCGATGGTCTTCACCATGCTCGGCTGCGAATAGAAGGTGGAGTCGACCACGTTGCGCCGCGCGTAGGGCGAGATCGCCAGCGCGACCGTGCGATGACCGTCGATGTGATCGACGCCGTTCTGCGCATCGTCCTCCACGACCATGATGGCCATGTCCTTCCAGAAGCGGGAGTGCGTCATGCCGTCCACGATCTTGCCGAGGGCGAAGTCGTTGTCGGCGACGCACGCACGGGGCGCGCACCACTCGGGGACCGTGCCGTTCGTGTGGTCGCTCGGAAGAATGACCATCACGAGGTTCGGCATGGCGCCCGCGTTCTCCCACTCGCCCAGATGGAAGAGGATGTCGCCCGCCTTCACGACATCCGGCGCCTCCAGCGTCCAGCCGGGGTACTCGGGCACGAGCAGGTGCTCGAGCGACTGGATCTGCGAGTGCGTGTCGTAGCGGCCGCGCAGCATGTCGCGATGAAGCGCGAAGTCGTTCGGCCGCGTCAGGTACTGCTCCATCATCTTCGTGCGCTCGGCGGATTCCGACACGCGTGGCGACGGCGCGTACTCGCCGAACATCGCTACCGTGCGCCCCCGCGCGACCGCACTTTCCCAGAGGAATCCGCCCGCCGAGTAGGCGAGTGCATCGTCGCCCTCCGACGGATAGCTGCGACCGAAGTAGAGCGGCCACATGGGGTAGTCCGTCTCGTTGGCCTGCGTGAGCCAGTTGTGGCCGTCCGCGGAGTTGCCGCCGGTGGCGAAGAAATGGTCGAGCGTGACGAACTGCTCCGAGAGCGCGTGCGCATTGGGCGTCACGTCGCGACCATAGATCACGAGCGTACTGTCACTCGCCCCGCGACCAAGGTCGCCGAGGATCTGGTCGTACGTGCGGTTCTCGCGGACGATGAAGACGACGTGATTGATGAGCGACGCGTCGCCGGGGCGCTGCGGGACAGCGCGCGCAACGTTGTTGCGCGGCACTGGACGCATAGCGGGCGCCGTGGCAAGCGTGAGGCGGTCGTTCTGGGCGACGGCCACCGTGTAGGCCGCAAGCTCCGCCGCGGTGGGAGCCGGCACCATGTTCACGGATCCGCGCACCGCATGCACGTACCGTCCGCGCTTGCCGGGTGAGCCACCCGTGGTGCCCTCGCCGGATCCGACGCCGAGGAGCGCGCCAATCGCGAGAAACTTGCCGTCGGCGCTCACGTCGAGGCTCGACGGATACCATCCGCTTGGAATGAGGCCGCGCAGCACGGGCCGGCCGTTCGCGACATCGTACACGGCCACGGCGTTCGCGCCGCCGAGGGCGACGTAGAGCGTGCGTCCATCGGGGGCGAGGGCGAGCGCGGTCGGTGCGAGTCCCGCCTGTCGCTCATGGAATGGCGCGACCGCAAAATGCGTGGCGACGACGCCGGCGCGTGTGTCGACGACGGACA
>JBBQFW010000179.1:0-8017 GCA_038322445.1 Gemmatimonadales bacterium | reverse complement strand
GTCACCACGCGCACGGTCGTGATATCGTCGAATTGGCAGGCGGCGAGACTACCGGTCACGGCCAATGTTCCACTGCCGGTGCCCGCAGTCTTGTTGCCCGTCAGGGTGCCGCGATAGCTGCCGGAGCCGCCTCGCGGGCAGGGCAACACGTAGCTCAACGCGAGGTTGAAGGCATCGGTCGACGGCTCCCGCTGGCGCAGGATTGCCTCACGCGCACCCCCCCACAGGTAGCCGAGCACGGCGTACGTGTCGTTGTTGCTGGTCGGCGAGTTCAGGCTCTCGTCGATCCCGCCCGCGCACCCCGCGCCCAGCGCTGCTACCAGAACCACGACCGCGCTCCGTAGCGCCCGCGGCCAGCCTCGTGTCTTCATCACAGCCTCGAAGTGAGACGATTGTGAAACAGAGGGCCGGCGCGAGCGCCGGCCCTCTGTTTCACCCTTCCTGCATGATCCATGAACGCCGCTACCGCCGCGTCATGGCTTGACTGAATTGGCCGGATTCGTTGCGCCGCCGTACGTGTACAGCGCTTCCTGCTTGACACCGAGCTCCTTCGCTGGCACGGGCATTTCATGTGGCGTGCCCGCGCGCAGTCCACCGACGCACGGTCCGCCCGCGGTCTGCACGCAATTGGGCAGGCGACGGCGATTGTAGAACGGTGTGGCACCGAGCCCGAGCAACTCGACATCCTGCTCGTACTGCAGCTTCGTCAGCAGACCGACGACACCATCAGCAGCCGTGGCCGGTGCAAGTCCACCCCGTGTGACGCGCGTGTTGTTGATGAGGGTGGCCGCCTTGGCCAAGTCTGGCGCTGGCTGCCGAATGAGCGCCTCGGCCCAGATCAAGTCGTTCTGCCCCGCGGACATCACGGGTGCCGGACCATAGCCACCGTAGATACCGGTCGGGTCCTGGTTGCCGCTCAGGTCATACCGGATGTGCCCGATGTTCGACTGGTGATACTGGCCGCGCGACGAGCTGAAGATCTGGAACGTCGAGTAGCTGAAGTCGGTCCCCGGGTTGCTCGTTGCCGTGATGGGGATGGTACCGTAGCCGTCCACAATGGTCGCGTCGCCGAAGGTGCCGTCACCGAGACGCTTGTCGGGCGAGTTGGGCTGCTTGTTGCCACTCTTGCCGGGAGCGCATGTCGCCGAGCCGACCGATCCGCAGTACGGATCCGCCTGCGTGGCGGGATCGAGCAGGTTGGCCACGCGGGTGTGCAGAACCCCTGTGTCGATGGCATCGAACCAGGTGAGCACCTCGTGGCACCACTGGTTGCAACCATCGCCGACGAAGACAAAGTCGAAGGCGCCACCAGTGGACATGCCCTTGGAGGCATAGCTGGCCACCTTCACCCAATCCACCTCGGTGGCATTCTCCGCCGCGTCGCGGGGATAGTACGCGAGAGTCATTGCCGCCATCGTGTTCGCGATGCGCGCGATCTGCGTGTTGCTGTAGCTTCGGCCGTTGGTCCAGCCGGCCGGTGTGGTGAATACGTTCGCGTTGGCCAGTGCGATCGCGTTGTCGAGCTTGGCTACCGCCGCATCCCGCATCTGCTTGCGATCCGAGTATTGCAGCGCGGTGACGTCGACGGTCTCGTCGATGATGTAGCCCTTGTTGTAATTCATCGAGATGCCGGACAGCGACGCCCCGAGCATGAAGGCGGCGACCGTTTCCGACCGCTTCGTGTCCAGCGCGTTGTTGATGACCTTCTTGTCGATGCGAATGGCACGGAGTACGTCGCTCGACGACGACGCGGCACCGTAGTACGCGGTCCAGTACCACTCGAGATGCTGGCGCTCCTGCGCGCCGGGATCGTTCTTCCATGGACGCGTATTGCGCGACCCGTCAGGGTCCTGGCTGTTGATGTAGAGCATGAAGAAGTTGTTCCATGACGACGAGTAGGCGTCCGCCAATGTGGAGAGCGGTCCCACCGCCATCATGCCTTCGTAGCCCGTGAACCAGGTGTGGAGCGTGCCGCCGGCCACGGCTTCCAGCGCGGCGGGATCAGAGAGCGCACGCCGCGCGTCTGGCGCGTTCGGGTTGACCACATTGAGATCGCCGCAGGCCGCGATCGCAACCGCAGCGGTGATGCCGGCCCAGAGGCCTCGATTCGAGATCTTCATATGAGTTATCGGTTCCTGATTGAGGTGGCGGCTCAGAAGCCGAATTCGAGCATGGCGGTGATGCTGCGATAGGCGGGATAACTGAAGTTGTCGACGCGATAGGTGAACGGCTTCCCGGCCCCACCGCTCACGTCGGGGTCATAGCCCGAGTAGTTCGTCGATGTCCACAGATTGCGTCCCACCAGCCCGATGCGCGGTGCCTGCACGGAGCCCAATCGCAGCGTCTGCACGAGCGATGCGGGCAGCGCGTAGTTCAAAGACAGTTCGCGCAGGCGGACGTACGACCCGTCCTCGACGAAGTAGTCGTTCGCATTGATGCCGTTGTAGAACACCTTGTAGTAATTGACCGGCTTCTTGTCGGCCTGGGCCTTGCCGCGCTGGTCGAAGACGGGATCCCGTTCTTCGTTGAACGGCCACTGGCGGGTGAGGTTGTAGATGTTGCCGCCCTTTACCCAGTTGAACAAGGTGTTCAGGGACAGGCCTTTCCACTGCATGGTGTTGTTGAGGGAGGCGTTGAAGTCCGGGTTGACGTCGCCGATGGTCTGCAGTGACGAGCCGCTGGCCAGATAAGCCTTGAGCGGACGTTCCGCCGGCGTGCCCTTCGCTGCGGCGAGCACATAGAAGCCCTCTTGATTCACGACGTAGTCCGTCGCCGCTCCCGAGAGCTTCTTCGCGGCCAGCGTGGTCGCCAGCTGGTCGGCGGTCTTGATCCACCGCTCGCCGTACATCGTGCCGAATACTTCGCCCGGAGCCACGCGGAAGAGCTGCGTGTTGCCGTCGGGGCCATTGAGGAACGGCGGCACCGAGAGTGCCGTGATGCGGGTGCGCGTGCGGTCGCCCGTCATGTTCACGCGCCAGAAGTAGTCGTCCTTCGACAGGAGCAACACGCTCGCCGCGAGCTCGTGGGTGTTGCCGGCAAGCGTTCCGGCGTTCTGCCACTGCGTGCGATATCCCGCGGCTGCCGAGAGCGGCACCTGGAGGATCTGATCCTTCGTGAGCTTGTCCGAGTAGCTGTACTCCAGCGTGAAGCGCGAGAGGAAATTCAGGTTGAACCCGTATTCCTTCTCCGTGGAGAATGCCGGCTTCAGATCGGGATTGCCAAGCGTGACCTTCTGCGGGCTACCCGCGGAGATCTGCAGCGTTTCGTACTGCGCATCGAATGTCGGGCGCAACCCGGCCGTTCCGTACGAGGCGCGCAGCTTGAACTCGTCAACGCCGGGAATGGCGAAGTCCTGCGTCACGCGGTAGGCCCCTGACAGGCGGTGATAGATCTGCGCGCGCTGTTGCGAGCCGAAGAGCGAGGACTCGTCGCGACGGATGACGCCGTCGAAGATGTAGCGATCCTTGATCTCGAAGGTGGAGACGAGGAACTGGTTCTTCGACCTGAGCTGCTCGGTCCGCGAGTACGGCGTCACCGGCGTGTTCGGGTCCGGCGAATACGCCGAGAACTCCGTGACGTTCGGGACCGTGAGCGCGGACGAATTGACGTTCACGAACGCGTTCGTCTGGTCCTCGTACACATAGGCGACCTTCGTCGTGTTGACCAGCCAGCTCCAGTTGCGCACCGACGTCAGCGTGGCGCCCGTGTTGTAGGAGCGATCGCTGTTGGCCTGCTGGAAGAGGGCGCCCTTGTCCTTCGCGCCCGACGAGCTCAGGAATCCGAGCGGACGGAAGTTCTTGTAGTTCTGGTTGGCGACATCGTAGTTGACGTTCCCCTCGGCCGTCAGCCACGTGAGGGGACGGTACCGTCCCTTGAACGTGCCGGTGAACCGATCGCGGTCGTTGGCGATCTGGCGCTGCGACAACCCGTAGAGCGGATTGTTGAGGTTGCCGGACTGCGGCGGTTGCTTGATGATGGCGTTGTACGGCGTGCCATCCTTGTTCGGCGCCAGCAGGTCGATGTTCGGCTCGAGAAAACGGAGGCCGAAGAAGATGCCCGTGTCCTCGCCCTGGTCGGCGTGCGACCGGCCATAGAAGGCGCCGGTGGAGATGTCCACCTTGTCACTCAGGGTCTGATCGAGATTCAGGCGGAAATTCTGGCGCGAGAATCCCGACAGAAGGTTCAGGACACCGCCATCCTTCGTATTCTGGAATGAAGCGTTGAAATTGTTCTCGCCACGACGCTGCCCGAACGATGCGTAGTTCGTGGTGAACGTGCCGGGGTGGAAGACCTGCCCGAGCTGGTCGTACGTCTTGACGTACGCGTTGTCGGAGATCTGGTCGTCCTTGAGGACGCGATTGCCCGAGGCGTCGCGCGCGAAGTCGCCGGTAGCGTCCACCTTGTAGGCGTGCGAGAGATTCCCGGCCAGTGTCCGCGGCAGATTGTTCTGACCGTACTCGTTGCGCACCGTGAACGAGCTCTGCCCTTCCGCGAGCGAGGCGCCGCGCTTGGTGAAGATCTGCACGACGCCGTTTGCCGCGTCGGAACCGTAGAGGGAGCTCGCCGCCGCTCCCTTGATGACTTCCACACGCTCGATGTCTTCGGACGCGACATCAGCGAGTGAGAGGCGGGAGATCGTCCCGTCGATGATGATCAGGGGATCGGTCTTTCCGCTGATGCTCGCCGGTGAACGCAACCGGATGGCAGGCGCGGCACCGGGCTGACCCGAAACCGTGACGACACTGGCGCCCGCGACCTTTCCGCTGAGGCTGGCCAGCGGCGTTGTGCCGGGCGCTTCCTTCAGCTGCGTATTGTCCACCACGGCAACGGAAAACGCGGTGTTCTTCTGCGACGTGGCACCGCTGACACCCGTGACGACCACCTGCTCGAGATTGAGGATGTCCTTCGCCAGGTCGAAGTCCTTTTCTATGCGGCCGAGAGCGAGGACGATCGGCAGCTTCTTCGGCTTGTGTCCGATGAAGCGCGCTACGAGGTCCACGTTTCGCCCCGTGTTGCGCGAGACGTCCACCGTGAAGCTGTAGTGACCGTCAACGGCGGTTATGGCCCCGACGCCGAGCGTCGGAATGCCGACACTGGCGCCGCCGAGTGGCCGCCCTTCGGAAGTGACCTTGCCGGAAAACACGGCGACCTGCTGCGCGCGCGCCGTACTGGCACACGCGAGAATCGCGATCGCCGCGATGGGGAAGATCCGGCGGATCTGTCTACGATCCCTGTGCATCAAGAACCTCGCGGGGGGGGGTGGGGAGTGATGCCGAACGACTACGGCACGAGAGCAGAGGCGGCGTGACAGAGGTGAGACGCGGAACAGCGGGTCACAGCCTTGCGCAACGAGCGCGAACCGGATAGCGATGGGCCATCGTACGTTAAATGGCGAAAGCCCGCAACCCCGCGGCACCATTCTGGTCGCTATCTGTACAAACTATTTGTGCGAATTCCTGCCGCGTACCCCGACTTGAACCCTGACCGATGCAGCCACTCGCCGTGGTAACGCGATTGATTCTCTCGGGCTTCCTCGCGGGAAGTGCTGCCGTTATTCCGTGCGTGGCCGCCGCACAGGCCCCCAGCGGCTATCTGTCAGGTACGGTCATCGATCGCGCGACGGGCAGCGGGTTGGCAGCGGCGGATATCCACCTCGTGGAGGGTGGCCGGCGCGTCGTCACGGATTCGGACGGCGCGTACGCCTTTCCCGACCTTCCGGCGGGCATCGTCCGTTTCGTCGTGCGCGCGCGCGGGTTTCCGACCACGCGTGTCGCCGTTGCCCTCGTCCGGGGCGAACGGTTGTCGCGCGTCATCGAGCTCGACTCCGCTACAGTCCACGCCGATCCCGCGCAGGCCTTGCCAGGCGTGGCGATTGAGGCGCCGGCACCTCCGGCACCGCGATACGTGGACTTCGAGCGACGTCGCCTGAACGGACGCGGACAGTACCTCGTGAAGGACGACCTCGAGAAGGCCGGCTATGGATCGCTGCAGGATGCGATGCGCGGGCTTCGCGGCGTCAACGTGGACTGTGGGGGAGGCAATGGCTGCACCATCCGGATGGCGCGCGCTCCCATGCGCTGCAGTCCCGAATACATCATCGACGAACGCACCGACAATACCTTTGGGCCCTCTACCCCGATTCGCGACATCGAGGGAATCGAGGTATATACCGGCCCGAGCGACGTCCCGGGCGAGTTCGCGGGGCGGCGCGCCGGTTGTGGCGTCGTGGTGGTATGGACGCGTTCCGGACCCTCCCCGAAACGACTTAGATGAAGCGCTTCCGTCTGCCGTTGCTCGCAACGCTCCTGCTGGCCATCAGTTGCAATGCGCCCGGCAAGGAGCCGCGCACACCGAGCTTTCGCGAGATGATCCGTGAACACGCAAGTCAGGACGCCCGCCCGGACTCGTTCAGCATGCTGGCGGACCGCGAGCGCATCCTGGGCGACTCGGCAGCGCGGGTCTGGATCGTGGCCGTGGTCGATTTCCAGTGCGCCGAGTGCAGGCGGTGGTACGAGGAAACGCTTCCAGGCTTGCGCACCGGACCTGTGGCCAATGGCCGCGTGCGCGTGGCGCTCCTGCAGATGCCGGCCCCTGCCCACCTGAATGCGATGATCAGCGCGATTGGTGCGGTGTGCGCAGCAACCGAGGGCAAGTACTGGGACGTCACGTCGCGGTTCTTTGCCACGCAGGATCAGTGGAAAAACCTGCCCGATGCGCGACCATTCCTCGACTCCGTGGCTATTCGCGCCGGCGTCGATTCCGCCGTGCACCGTCAGTGCACCGAGCGCGCGCGCGGCATGAAGTTGGTGCAGACCGACGCCGAACGCAGCCGGGCGTCCGGCGTCGACTCGTTGCCCACGTTCTTCATCGGCACACACCGCATCGTGGGCTACACCACCGCGGCCGCTTTCCGCGCCACGCTTGATTCAGCGCTCGCGGGTCACTGACGAACCAGGGTTGCGTCGGCTCAACCACCCTGGCGGACGTGAACGTCCCGCTGTGCTGGCGCGAGCGGCACGATCTGCTCGCGTCCGAGTGGCCAGCGGACCCAGAGGCCCGTGGCATCCGGGGGCAGCGCCAACACGGTGATCGCACCATCCATTGACCAGTAGCCGCTGCCCGCGCGCACTTCGCGCACCGGACCGCGACGCGCGCCTGACACGATGCGTACCTGCGCGCCGATGCCCAGCGGATTGCCCGCGAGCCCGTCGAGATGCACGCGCAGGCCAGGCCGTCCACGCACGTTGTGCCAGAGGGTGGTCGCCGCACCATTCTGCGCGACGGCGAGATCGACGCGTCCGTCGCCGTCATAGTCCGCCACCGCCGCGCCGCGTCCGTCACCGAGGATGGAGATTCCGGATTCCCGTACGCTCACAGCGCGGAAGGTGCCGCCGCCCGTGCCCAGCAGGAGCTGTCCCGCGCCGGCATCGAAGCGCATCGTGCCGGTTTCGGTGGGGGAGAAATTCTGCGCAAGAAAAAGATCTTCATGGCCATCGCCATCGAAGTCCGCCACGACCACGCCGAACGCGGGCGCAATCTGCGCGGCGCGCGGCAGAACGCGCGCCTCGAATCGATTGCCACGATTGAGGAACAGCGTGTGCTCGAACGTGGTCGCCCCAATGCGACCCAGTGCCTTGGCATCCGCTCCGAGTACCTCGTCGACGGACATCTTCGCATAGGCGGAAAAGGAGCCGACGCGATCATGCAGCCCGGGCAGCATCAGTCCCAGGCGCGATAGCGGCTCCTGCGGCATCTCCCGCCCGCTGGCGGAATCGGCGCGTGCGAACACGAGCCCGGGGCCGCGGTTCCCGAAATTGCCGACGACCAATTCGTAGGGACGTTCAACCGAAGCAGCCCAGGGAATGTTGAGTCCCCAGCTCGTGGCAATGATGTCGAGCCGTCCGTCGCCGTCCATGTCGCCCACCGCCAGCCCGTTCCATCGACTGGTGTACCCGACCAGTCCGAGCTCGCGAGTGACATCGCGAAAGCGACCATGGTCATTGTGCAACACGCGCAC
>JBBQFW010000178.1:0-8061 GCA_038322445.1 Gemmatimonadales bacterium | reverse complement strand
GTTCCGCCTGATCCGATCATGTCTACCGCAACGCAGCCGCACGACAGCGCCCCCCGACTCCCCGTCGACATTGCGTCGGAGGCACCTTCGAATACCCGCGGACGCCTCGTCCTCGCGCTGGTCATCCTCGCGGCGATCATCGGTCTCACGTGGGGCGTGAAGCAGTGGCTCTACGGCCGCACGCACGAGTCGACCGACAATGCGCAGGTCGACGGACACCTCGTCCCCGTGCTCTCGAAGGTGAGCGGGTACGTCACGGCGGTGAACGTCGCCGAGAACAACGAAGTACGCACGGATTCGACGCTGGTGCGGATCGATGAGCGTGAATACGCCGTCAAGCTGGCGCAGGCCGATGCCGACCTCGCGGCGGCACGCGCTTCCGCGGGGGGAAGCGGCGTCGAGGGGCAAGCGCAGGCGATGGTGCAGACCGCGACGGGGCAGCAGCAAGCGCTCGACGCGAACATCATCGCGGCACGCGCGAACGCCACCAAGGCCGAGTCTGACCTGGCCCGCATGCGTGAGCTGGTGGCGAAGCAGATCGTGTCGCGCCAGCAGCTCGACGCCGCGCAGGCCGCGGCCGACGCCGCACGCGCGCAACTCTCGGCAGCACAACGCTCGGCGGGTGCGGCAGGCGCCGGTGTCGCGAATGCACAGGCGGGCGTACGTCTGGCCCAGGCGCGCATGGCCGGCGCGCAGGCGTCGCGCGACAACGCACAGCTTCAGCTCTCGTACACGAAGGTGACGTCGCCGGTGTCGGGGGTCGTCTCCCGCAAGCAGGTCGAGGTGGGACAGCTCGTGCAGGCCGGCCAGCCGCTGCTCACGGTGGTGTCGGATACGGGCGTGTGGATCACGGCGAACTTCAAGGAGACGCAGCTCGCCGACCTCAAGGTGGGCCAGCAGGCCGAGCTCGATATCGATGCGTATGGTGGCTGTCAGGCGAAGGGCGTCGTCGAGAGCGTGAGTGCGGCGACGGGCGCGAAGTTCGCGCTGCTCCCGCCGGACAACGCCACGGGCAACTTCACGAAGGTCGTGCAGCGTGTTCCGGCGCGCATCAGGATCACGGAAGGCTGCGGCAAGGACCATCCGCTGCGCCCGGGCATGTCGGTGTTCGCGCACGTACGCACCAAGTAGCATGGCGAACGGCTCGGCCATCGTCACCGCTGGCGCGCGCGGCACTGCGCGCGCCTACATACCGTCGGCGACGGCGAGCGCCGAGGACAAATACAAGTACAAGTACCTCATCGCCATCGCGGTGACGCTGGCGGCGGTGCTCGAGCTGATCGATACGTCGATCGTGAACGTCGCGATCCCGCACATGATGGGCAATCTCGGCGCCACTCTCGATGAGATCTCGTGGGTGTCGACCGGCTACATCATCGCGAACGTGATCGTGATCCCGATGTCGAGCTGGTTGTCGGGGTACTTCGGACGCAAGCGCTACCTTACCGGATCCATCCTGCTGTTCGTGGCGGCCTCGTTCTTCTGTGGTGCGGCCAGCACACTGGGTGGGCTCGTGTTCTGGCGTGTGGTGCAGGGCCTTGGTGGTGGGGCGCTGCTGTCGACCGCGCAGACGACGCTCTTCGAGGCGTTTCCGCCGAAGGAGGTGGGCATCGGGCAAGCGATGTTCGGTGTTGGCGTGATGGTCGGGCCGACGATCGGACCAACGCTCGGCGGCTACATCGTGGACAACCTGAGCTGGCCCTGGATTTTTTACATCAACATTCCGCTCGGCATCTTTGCCGCGTTCATGGTGTTCACCTACGTTCGCGATTCTGCGCACCAACGGAAGTCCCTCACGATCGACGGTAGCGGTATCCTGCTGTTGGCGGTCTGCGTGGGGGCGCTGCAATGGATGCTCGAGCGCGGTGAGCGCATGGACTGGTTCGACTCGCGCTTTGTGACCGTGCTTGGCGTGACGACCGTGGTGTCGTTCGTGGCGCTGATCATTCGTGAGCTTGCGATCAAGGAGCCGGTCATCGACCTGCGCGTGCTCAAGAACCGACAGCTTGCGGCCGGTGTCATGATGGGCGCGTTCCTCGGCTTTGCGCTGTACGGATCGGTGTTCGTGCTCCCTGTGTTCCTCCAGGGCCTGCATGGGATGACCGCGAACCAGACCGGCATGATCATCCTGCCGGGCGCATTGGCCTCGGCGTTCACGATGGCCGTGGTGGGGCGCAACTCGGCGCGGCTCGATGCGCGTGTCACGGTGCCGATCGGCGCAAGCTTCTTCATGTTCTCCATGTGGAGCCTCTCGCGCCTCACGTTCGACAGCGGCGCGCATGAGTTGTTCTGGCCATTGGTCGCTCGTGGTGTAGGGCTCGGACTGATCTTCGTGCCACTCACGGGTGCCACGATGGCCGAACTGGTGCCGGAGCAGCTCGCGCAGGGAACCGGCATGTTCAATCTCACGCGCCAGCTCGGCGGGTCGCTCGGCATCGCGATCAGTGCGACGCTGCTCTCGCGCTTCACCGCGCAGTCGCGTGCGTTGCTTGCGGAGCATGTAGTGGTGGGTGATCCCCTGACGACGTCGCGGGTGGAAGGGCTCACGCGCGCGCTCATCGCGAAGGGTGCCGATGTGCTGTCGGCCAAGCAGCAGGCACTCACGATCCTCGACCGGCAGCTGCAAGGACAGGCGAGCGTGCTGGCGTTTTCGAAACTCTACCTGCTGAGTGGCCTGGCGCTGATGGCGTCGCTGCCGCTGCTGCTGCTGTTCCGGTCAGGCAAGTCGCGCGGGCTTGGGTCGTCCGCGCACTAGTCGGTCAGTGGAAAATGGATTCCCGCTTGCGCGGGAATGACGACATGTTCGTCATCCCGGCGAAAGCCGGGATCCAAGTCTGGGTTTACCGGCGACACATGGATTCCCGCCAGCGCGGGAATGACGACCCCGGTCTACGAGTCCGAGGAGTAGACCTCGACCTCGGCTCTTCCATCCCGACCGTACTTCACGTACATGAGCCATGGTCGGCAGCAGACCTGGCAATCCTCGACGTACTCCTGATCGGACCCACCGCCCGGGTCGAGTGCGACTTCATTGGCTTCGCCGCAACTCGGGCAATAGACGATCGCCTCCGTGTCGACGGTTCCGTCGCCGAGTGGGAATTCGGACTCGATTTCGTCCTCCGACCACGTTTCCTCTTCACGATCGCTCATGGCGTCCAAAATAGCGCCGAGTGCGCCGGTGGCGAGGGTTGTCCTTGCAAACTGAAACACTTCCGTCCCAAGACGTGGACATCCGCGAAAGTGCGTAGAAGTCAAGTTACTGCCGTTGAACGAGTTGTGCTCCCGGGGTGATGCGGCGTACACGATGCCAGAGTGGGCTCCGAACACTGAATCCCCAGGAGCCCACCATGCTACTCCGTCATTGGATCACTGCCCGCACTCGATTGACTGGGGCCGCCCTCCTCCTCAGCACCACCGGCGCGTGCTACAGCAAGCACGTCACGCGTATCGAGCCGAGTGCCGTCACCGACCTGTCCGGGCGGTGGAATGACACGGATTCTCGTCTCGTGGCCAACCAGCTCGTCGAGCAGACGCTCGCGGCGGGGTGGGCGAAGCGCTACACCGACCTGCACGGTGGCGAGGCGCCGACGGTCATCGTCGGCACCTTTGCGAATCGCTCGATGGAGCACATCGCGGTCGGCACGTTCGTGAAGGACATCGAGAGCGCGTTGATCATGACCGGCGTGGCACGCGTCGTTGCCTCGTCGGGCGAGCGGCAGGAGCTGCGTGCCGAGCGGAAGGATCAGCAGCAGAATGCGCGCGCCGACAGCAGGGCGCGGGTCGGCCAGGAGCAGGGTGCGCGCTACGCGCTCACCGGCGAGGTGCAGTCGATCGAGGATGTCGACGGCCGCGAGCGGGTGGTGTTCTACCAGGTGGACGCGTCACTCGTGGACCTCGAGACGAACACGAAGGTCTGGGTGGGCCAGCACAAGATCAAGAAGTATGTCGAACGCGCCCGCTTCGGGCTCTGACCCCCACCTCGGAGATTCGAACATGTCCAACTACAAGTTTCCCCAGCTGGCGCCGACGGTGTTCATCACCGCGCTCATGGCTTCCGCGTGCGCGAACCCGAAGCGCGTGGATGAAGCGCCGATTGCCGTGATGCGCAATGGCGACCGTGTGGCGCCGCCAACGCACGCGCTGGATGCGGCAACCACGCAGGCGTTCGAAGCGCAGGTGGCGGGACGCAACAGCCGCGATTCGTTGACCGCGGTGGCGTTTGCGAGCTGTGCGCCAACGATCTGCTCGGCGCTCGGTCGAAGCGAGGTTGCGCTCGGCATGACGCAGGCACAGCTCCTGGCCGCCACGCGGTCCACGGACATCGCGTGGTCGATGCGCGGCGGTGCGGGCGTCACCGTGTTCACGCCACGCGACGCCGACGCGGGGCCGCGTGACGCCGTCGGGTCGCTCGCGCTCGTGCACCTGGTGAACGGGAGCGTGGCGAGCATCACTTATCGCGAGGCACAGGGACTGCGCACCGTCACGTCTGCGTCTGACGCGAACGACGCGAACCGCGTACGAGCGGTCGCGCTGGTGAAAGAGGGAGACGCCCTGGCCGCCGCGGGCGACTTTACCGCGGCCCTCGACCGCTACGACCGTGCCAGCGTGGTGAACCGCGCCGATGCAGAGCTGCAATACAAGATGGCGACATCATTGGACAAGCTGCTGCGGCCAGTGGAAGCCGAGCTGCGTTACAGGATGTTCCTGAACCAGCTGGAGATCCAGCGGATCGACGCACAGGGGAACGCGAATGCGAAGCTTGCTGACGCGATCGCCCGCGCGCGCGAGAGAATCATCGTCCTCGACAGGAAGTAGGCCCTCACGACACGGTCAATGCGCTTCCCCACCGTCGCGCGGCTCGTCGGGACGACCACCAACGGCATGGCCGGGATCGGCATGCTGCTGGCGGTCTCCGGCTGCTCTCTCCTTCGATCCACCATTGGCGCGTACGAGACGGGCCCCAATGGGATCGCCCGCCCGCAGCAGGAGCTGCGCGAGGCACTGGTGCGTGCCGACTTCGCGGCGGCTCTTGGCTGGCCTGAGGACGACGCGCTCCTCCGCGCGCTGGCCACGGGCGCGAGCAGCTATTACGCGTCGCAGTTCTCGCGGAGTGTCGCAGTGCTCGACTCCGCGGCGCTCCTCGCCGACGATCGCGTCACCAACAGCGTGAGTGCGAATGCTGTGGCGCTGGTGACGAACGACCTGGCCCGGCCGTACCAGGCGCGGCGCACCGAACGGCTGTTCATTCCCTACTACGCGATGCTGGCGTACGCGCGTCTCGATCGGTGGGAGGACGCGGCCGTGGAAGCGAGGCGGTTGAGCGGCCTGCTCGCGCAGTACGCGGGCGACCGGTCGGACTCCGAGCGAGCGACACACGCCACACTGCACTACCTCAGTGGCGTGGTCTTCGCGCGCGCCGGCGAGAAGACCGATGCGCAGGTGGCGTATCGACTGGCGCGCGCACTCGCGCCCGAGCAAGTGGACAGCGTGCGCGCGCGGACGGCGCAGAACGAAGGCGAGATTGTCGTGGCGGTTGAACGCGGGTTCGTGGCCCATCGCGCCACGGAGACGATCAGCGTCTTTCTCGGCGACGACGACGAGCGGAATGTTGCGCGGCGTGGCAACCGGGAATCCAGCGATGTGGCCGAGGTGGTTTCGCGAGTCGTGGCAGCGGGTGGCGCGGGCAAGGAAGAAGTGCCGGTCACGTCTACGCGAAAGCGGCATCACGACCACGATGCTGTTGATGACGATGGCTATTGGCTGCGGGTCGCCTTTCCGTCGGTGCGTCGCGCCCCTCGTGTGCATGGCGAGGCAAAGCTGGTGGTCGACGGCGAGCCGGTGAACGGCGCGACGGTGAGCACGTTGCTGGATGATGCCGTGAGCGCGGATGAGGGGCGGGAGCGCGTGGCCTTGCTCGCCCGTGCCACGGCGCGCGCCGCCGCCAAGTACGCGGTGACGAATGCCGTGAAGGACAAAAAGGGCGAGGTCGCCGGCTCGATCGCGAATTTCGGCGCGTCACTGATGGAGCGCGCGGACGTCCGTTCGTGGCACCTGCTGCCGCAGACGGTCACGCTGCTGCGCATTCGCGTGCCGGCTGGCACGCGGCGCGTACAGCTCGACCTCGGTGAGACACTCGCGCGCACGGATCTTGGCGACGTCGTGGTGCATGCCGGTGAAGTGACGATCGTGCCCGTGCGGGTATGGCGGGAGAATGCGCGGACCGGGCTCCTGGCGATGAATCACTAAGCGGACGGTCCGGTCCCAAGGTGGGGCGACAGATTCGGGCATGCCCCCATTTGTCATCCTGCTGATCGGCATGGTCGTGATCATGGGCGCGATCATCGGCCTGCGCCTGATCGCATTCCTTGCCCTCATCGGAGCGGCGATCGTGGTCAGTTTTCTTGCCCCCGGCGAGCCCGCCGCGAAGATCTCGCGTGTGGCCGAGGCGTTCGGTCGCACGGCAGGCAGCATCGGTATCGTGATCGCGTTGGCGGCGATCATCGGCACGGCCATGACGGAGAGCGGCGCAGCCGACCGCATCGTCGCCGGCTTCCTGAACGTGCTCGGTGAGGAGCGTGACGCGGTGGCGCTTGGCGCCACCGCATTCCTTCTGTCGCTGCCGGTGTTCTTCGACACGGTGTTCTTCCTGCTGGCGCCGCTCGCCCGCTCGATGTACGCGCGCACGCACCGCAACTACCTCAAGTATCTGGTGGCGATGTCGGCGAGTGGGATCGCAACGCATACGTTGGTGCCGCCCCATCCGGGCCCACTCGCCGTCGCCGATACACTCGGCGTCGATCTCGGCGTGATGATCCTGATGGGCATCGTCATCGCGATGCCGGGGGCGATTGTGGGATTCCTGTTCGGGACGTGGATCGACCGCCGCATGCCGATTCCGATGCGCATGTCTACCGGGGCGGAGCCGCCCGTGGGTGCAACCACGCGCACCCTGGGATTCATTCCGGCGTTGCTCCCGGTGGTGTTGCCGGTCCTCCTCATCTCGTTCGGGACGATGATCGAAGCCATGCGCGTGTGGGCACCGGGCTATGCATCGACGTGGGTGGCCATACGTCCCGTGACCTCGGTGATCGGGAACCCGAACCTGGCGCTGCTCATCTCCGCGGCGGCGGCAATGCTGCTGTACAGTCGCCAGCGACATCCGACACGCGAGCAGATGGCATCGATGGTCGAGTCGTCGCTGATGGGGGCGGGGGTCGTGATCCTCATCGTCGCGGCGGGCGGCGCGTTCGGGGCGATGCTCCAGGCGGCGCAGATCGGGCCGGCAATTCAGCGGGCGTTCGCCGCGCGCGGTGACACTCCCGGCCTCAGTCTCCTGTTCCTGGCGTTCGGCGTCACGTCGGTGCTGAAGGTCGCGCAGGGCTCGAGTACGGTGGCGATGATCACGTCAGCGGGCATGCTTGCCGCGATGACGAAGGGCATGACGTTGCCGTTCCATCCGGTCTACCTGGGGTCGTCGATTGCGGCAGGCTCGCTGGTGGGATCGTGGATGAACGACGCGGGCTTCTGGGTCTTCAGCAAGATTGGCGGTGTGACGGAATTAGAGTCGCTCCGGTCGTGGACGCCGCTGCTGGCGATCGTGGGATGTACATCTCTCGCGACGACGCTGCTGCTCGCGACGCTTCTGCCGCTTCGGTGATCTTGGCGCGGATGCGCACAGTCGCCCAACTGCGCGGCTGGCGCGGCAGATAGCGGTTGGCGAATGGCAAACAGCAAACGGCGGCCGCAGAAAGACGCAGGCTTCGCAACGCAGAATTGCGCAGAACCCGCGGAAGGCATTCAGATTGGTTTTCAGCTTTGCAGCGGCTTCTGCGTTACGCAGGCTGCGAAACCTGCGTTCGCCGTTGGGGTTCACCAAAGACTCTTCGACCGTCACCGCGGAGGAGCTACCAAACTGGCTCGTGTGTGAGCGAGCCGTCGACCATTCGCCAGATGCCGAGCGCATTCGCATCGCGCAGCTCCTCAGGAAGCGCATCATCCGGAAAATCCTGAAAGCAGAGCGGGCGGACGAAACGCGCGATCGCCGCACTGCCCACTGACGTC
>JBBQFW010000177.1:0-8129 GCA_038322445.1 Gemmatimonadales bacterium | reverse complement strand
TTCGCGGGAATGACGAACTGCGGGAATGACGAACGTTCACGATCCAGGATGGTACTCGCGCTCCGTGTGATTCTTCAACTGCGAGCGATAGAAGTAGACGTCGCGTAGCTCACCGGTGGTATACCGAACGGCCTGATCGGCGAAGTGCGGCGACTTCGGATCGCCGCTCTCGCCACCTGCGGAAATGGCCTTGGCGCGGACGCTGTCGCCGAACTGCACCACGGCGACGAAACTGTTGCCGCTGGTGCCGTACATCTTCTTCGTGCCCGGATACGTGCGCGCGCCGAACGACGCGAGCGAACCCCACCGCGCCGACGCAAAGCCGACCGGGATGCTCGGTGCGGCATCGTTGAACGGCTGAACGATGTCGCCGGTAAGGCGCTGGAAGCGATTGATGTCGCCCCATGGAGTCTTCCAGGTGCCAAAGTCTGCCGTGAGCCGATCGATGGCGCGACTGAGGGCGCGAAGGCGCTGGTCCCGTGCCGCCGGCCTCACCATGTACTCGTCGACGGCCACGCCGGCCTGTCGTGCTTCCGGCCCGACCGCGCGCTGAAGCTCCTCCCCCCAGTAGACCGCCAGGGTGGTGGGAACGGACGTGATGGACCAGCGTTTGTCCCAGGCCCGCAATGCCGCAATCGGCTCCGCCCACTTCGTCCTGGCTTCGCTGTTCACGCCGAACTGGTCGTAGTCCTGAAGGAGCGGCGGGATGAGCATCTCGAACGCGGGCATGTAGCTGTCGAACGCGGCCGCGATCAGCGACGTTGGCGTGAAGTCCTTCTTGGCGGACAGGACGCGAATGGCGTGGATGCCTCGTGGATTCTCGCCTCCCGTTTCCATGTAGGCTGGATAGTTCTCCTTCTTCGGGCTGCTCGGCCCTGCCGCCGTGAATGGCCAGTTGTTGGTATTGTAGAGCCAGCCGCTCGCCGGATTCCTGATGAGCGGGCTCTCCTCCACGGTGTGGATTCCCTTCCATTCAGTCGCCGGATTGCTGCCGTCCACCGGCTTGCTCCAGTCGAATCGCGGGTCGCGCTTCGGGATGAAATTGGCGTGGAAGTACGCGATGTCGCCGTCCGCATCGGCGAAGATGGTGTTGTTCGACGAGTTGGTATGCAGCTCCATCGTCCGCCGGAACTGCGCGTAGTTCCTTGCCTTGATGCGGGTGTACGACTGCGTGAGCGCCTTCACTGGCTCCTGCATGAGCCTGATCGCGACCCATTTCCCGTTCGCGGCGCGAATGATCGGACCGTGGTGCGAGCGGTAGACGGTGAACTCGCGCTTCGCGATTCCCGTCGCGGTGCGGTACGGCACGACGATCTTCGTTGCGGCCATCGGACGCTCGGCGCCGCCGTAGCTGTACGTGTAACCGTCCCCCTTCTTCGTCACCGTCTCGAGGTACTCATCGACATCGTCGACGCCGCTGGTGGTATGCATCCAGCCGGCGCGGTCGTTGAAGCCCTGGTAGACGAAGAACTGTCCCCATGTCAACGCGCCATAGGCATTCAGCCCTTCTTCACTCACGAGTTGCGCCTCGGCCCGGAAGAAGAAGGACGTATGCGGGTTGATCCAGAGAAGCGCGTGATGATCGGCGGTGTTCTTCGGCGCAATGGCGAAGCCGTTCGAGCCGCCAGGCTCCTTGATGATCGCGGGCTCAGGCGGCAGGAGGCCGATGGCCTTTCCGCCGTAGAACGCCTCGAGCTCGCGCAGCGAAACCTGCTCGATGTCCCCGCCGATGCTGCCTTCGCTGAAGGTCAGCGCCATCCACGGCTCGAAGTGCGTGATGAGGCGCGGCTTCACCCCGGGATGCTTGTAGAGATAGAAGTTGAGCCCATCGGCCCATGCGACCATCAACGTCTTCAGCCATGCCGGCGCGGTGCGGTACTTCGCCTGGATGCTGTCGGGGTTGATGAAGAGCTTCATGCGGAGATCGCGATAGATCTCGCTGACTCCCTCCACCTCGGCGAGGCGCCCCTGGGAGTTGATGAAGTTCGTTTCGACGCGATTGAAGTCGTCCTCGGCCTGGGCGTACATGAGGCCGAAGACGACGTCGCCGTCAGTCTTGCCGTAGATGTGCGGAATGCCCCAGTCGTCGCGAATGATGGTTGCCTTGCGGGCCTGGGCTTCCCAGCGGGCCGCGGCGATGTCTTGCGCGCCGACGGCAGGGGCGGCGCATAGCAGCGTGGAGGCGAAGAGAACGACGAGTCGGCGCATGGATGGGGGTCGGGTGTGGGCGAAGCGGCGCTGCAAAGATGCCGTCGGGGGGCAGGTGCCGCCATCTTGACGGCATTGTCCGCTCAATAAACGAATGCCCGTTCCTGTCCAGCGAAACCGGGTTGCCGTACGTTCTCCTTCGACCCGTCACAATCCAATGCCAACATTCAGAATTCGACCGCGCGGTGTCGCGCTGTGCGTGGCTGCGTCACTCGCCGCCGGCACCATCGCGCATGCACAGGGCGCGCCGCGCACGCCCGCCGAGCAGGCAAGGATGGACGGCGGCATCATGCCGTATACCGCGGCCGACGTGCGCTTCATGCAGGGGATGATCGGCCATCATTCGCAGGCGGTCGTCATGGCCGGATGGGCGCCGTCGCACGGCGCCAGCAAGAGCGTGCGGATTCTCGCGGGCCGCATTGACGTGGCGCAGCGCGACGAGATCGCGTTCATGCAGCGCTGGCTGACCGAGCGGAAATTGTCCGTGCCCGATGCCGCGACGCAGATGCAGCACTCGATGAGCATGCCCGGGATGGGCATGGGTGAACTCATGCCCGGCATGCTGACGCCCGGGCAGATGGCCGAGCTCGATGGCGCGCGAGGCGCGGAGTTCGACCGACTGTTCCTGACCGACATGATCCAGCATCACGAGGGCGCGCTATCGATGGTGGACCAGCTGTTCGGCACGCAGGGCGCCGGCCAGGAGCTCTACATCTTCCGCTTCGCGTCGGACGTCAGCGCGGACCAGTTCACCGAGATCGACCGGATGCGCCTCATGTTCGATTCGCCCACACAACCACGGACCTCTCCATGAAAGCTGCCCCACTGCTGTCCTGCACGATCGTCGCGGGAATGGCGTTCGCTTCGGCGTGCGCCACTTCGGCGAGTTCTTCATCGTCATCGATCTCGCCAGACATGTCGATGACGGCGCCGAGCCCCGATCCGCGTGTTGGGCAACGCGCTGGCTGGTTCAACGCGCAGGAAGCAAGCTGGAACCTCGGCGTCGTCTCGAAGACGAGGCCCTCCGCGGCATTCATCAACGAGTCCACACCAGGCGATCGGCGGCTCGTCAACTCGGATCTCGCGTTCACGGGCACGTACGCCATCCAGGGCAACTACAGCGGCTATCAGGTCTGGGACATCTCGGACGTCACGCATCCGACCCTCGCCACGGCGTACGTCTGCCCTGGCTCACAGAGCGACGTCTCCGTCTACCAGAACCTGATGTTCGTGTCCGGCGAATCGACGACCGGGCGCCTTGACTGCGGCATGCAGGGTGTCGCGGACACGGTGAGCAGCGCGCGACTCCGCGGCATCCGCATCTTTGACGTCACGGACATGGCGCACCCGAAGTACGTCGCCAATGTGCAGACGTGCCGCGGTTCGCACACCCATACGGTCGTCACTGATCCGAAGGACCAGAACAACGTCTATATCTACGTGTCCGGCTCCGCGGCGGTGCGTTCGCCCACCGAGCTGCCGGGATGTGTCGCCGACCCGAACGATCCGTCCACGGCGCTCTTCCGCATCGAGGTCATTCGTGTGCCGCTCGCGCATCCGGACCAGGCGGCGATCGTCAGTCACCCGCGCATCTTTGCCGACAATTCGAGCGGTGCCATCAATGGATTGGTAACAGTTCCTCGGCACGCCGAACCAGCGGCTGACGTCGCGGCGCAGGCCGCGGCACGCGCGGCGCGGGCGGGTGGTGCTGGCGGCGCGGCGGGAGCGGGTGGCGCTCGCGCCGGTGGTCCACCGGCGCGCGTGCCGGGCATCACGCAGTGTCATGACATCACGGTGTATCCGGAGATCGGGCTTGCGGGCGGCGCCTGTGCCGGCATGGGCCTGCTGCTCGACATCCGCGACGTGGCCAACCCGGTGCGCATTGCCGCCGTCGCCGATTCCAACTTCTCCTTCTGGCACTCGGCGACCTTCAACAACGACGGCACGAAGATCCTCTTCTCTGATGAATGGGGCGGCGGTTCGCAGCCGCGCTGCCGGTCGACGGACAAGATGGAGTGGGGCGCAGACGCGATCTTCACGCTCGAGAACAACAGGATGACGTTCAAGAGCTACTACCAGATGCCCGCGGCCCAGACGTCGAACGAGAACTGCGTGGCGCACAACGGCTCGCTCATCCCGGTGCCGGGCCGCGACATCATGGTGCAGTCGTGGTATCAGGGGGGCATCTCCGTGTTCGACTGGACCGACGCGTCCCATCCGATGGAGATCGCGTTTTTCGACTATGGGCCGATGGACTCCACGAAGTTCGTGGACGCCGGCTACTGGTCATCGTACTGGTACAATGGCGTGATCGTCGGCTCCGAGATCGCGCGCGGGCTGGACATCTTTGAGCTGAAGCCGAGTGCGTTGCTCTCGCAGAACGAGATCGATGCCGCGAAACTCGTGCACTTCGATCACCTGAATGCGCAGGACCAGCCGAAGCTCGTGTGGCCCGCGTCGTTCGTCGTCGCGCGCGCCCACATCGACCAGCTCCGCCGCAGCAATGGGCTGTCCGCTGATCGTCTCGCGACCGTGAGTCGCGATCTCGACCGCGCGGAGACGCTGGCCGGAACGGCGCGTCGCACGGCGCTCTCGGACCTCTCGATCGCGCTGAATCAGGAAGCGCAGGCGTCACCCGACGCCGCGCACGTCCGGCTCCTTGCTGGCGCACTCGTCAAGCTGGCCACTGCGCAGCCCTGAGTGTCGGGGTGGCACTCGAAACGGGCCCGGGCATCCGCTCCGGCCCGTTTCGTCTTCGCGCAACCGTTCCCGTCCTCGCGGGTACCTCACTCCTTCCTCGGGTCCATTCCGGGGACCTATACTTCTCCGCGTCACCCTATCCTGAAGAGGAATTCATGAAGCATCGCGCCTCCGTTCTCGCGCTCGCCGTTACTGCTATCGCCGCCATTCCTGCCGTCAGCTCCGCGCAAGCCATGGGGGAGACCTCCCACGCCGTGGCGTCGGGCGGCATCACCGTCCCGGGCTGGACGGGCAGGATCGACGCGAGCGAGGCGTCGAAGGGTTCAGTGCTCGAGAACGCGAAGCTGGCGGCTGAAGGTTCTGCCATGCACGTGACCACGGGGCCATCGGTGGCCTACTGGAACCCGACGAACATGGCCAAGGGCGACTACACCGTGATGGCGACATTCGCGGAGCCGAAGTACATGGGGCTCAACAGCCATCCGCACCCGTACGGCATCATGATCGGCGGGAACGACATGGGTACCGACCAGCAGAGCTACCTGTACTGCGCGGCGTACGGCAATGGCAACTTCATTGTGCGCGGCTTCGGACCAACTCCGTTCCAGCTGAACGGTCGCGGCGCGCCGAGTCCGGCCGTCCACAAGGCAGCGGCCGTTGGTGAGCCGGTGTCGCAGGAGATCGCCGTCACCGTGAAGGGCGACAAGGTGGAATGCGCGATCAATGGCACTACCGTCGCCAGCTATACCAAGGCCGAAGTGGTTGGTGCCGGCAAGCTGAAGTCGACGGACGGCGTGTACGGCATCCGCTTCGCGCACAACACCGAAGCAACGGTCACCAACTTCATGGTGATGAAGCCCTGACCTGTTCGTCATCCCGCGAAAGCGGCGATGACGAACCCGCTTACCTGCCGGGCACGATCCGCGCGGACTTGATGTAGTCGATCTTCGGAAACATGCGCTTGAGGTACGGGTTCCCGAGGGTCGACAGCAAGTGATAGCTGGGCTGCTCGCCATAGCCGGAATAGAGCGAGTCAACGACCCCCATCCCCTCGATGACCCGACCAATCGGCGAGAAGCCCTGACGGTCGAGGTTCTTGTTGTCGGTGAGGTTCACGAAGAGCTGATGGGACCGCGAGTCCTTTCCGTTGGACGCATAGACGAGTGTCCCCCGGATATTCGGAGCCTTGACCGAGTCGTCGGGGATGGTCTTCGCGTCCCATTCCTCGTTCAGCTTGCGGTCGTTGTTCACGCCGAACTGTGCGACGAAATGCGGCACGACGCGAAAGAACGCGCTCTCGTCGAAGAACCCCTCGGCGGCGAGATCGTAGAAGCGATCTGCGCCGCGCAGCGCGAGTGCGCGCGTAACCTGCACGACGAACCGGCCCCGCGTCGTCTCGAACGCCACGCGAAAGGAATCAGGCGCCGGACCGACAGGCGCCGTGCGCACGGCCTTCGGCGCGCTGTCCCCGCACCCCGCGCTCGCAATGGTCAAGGCGACGAGCAGCAACGCCGACAATGTTCGGCGAGTGTGCCACACATGCATTCTAGGCCTCCGGCGCGCAAAGGGTGGTCAGGATGGGATGGATGCTTTCCATCGGAGGCGCAAAGAGTGAGAGTTGGTCGGGACTGCCAAATACGGCAGAAAAGTCGCCGGGAGTGAACGCGCGTGCCAGTCGGGCGGCGAACGTGTCGCGCAACACCCGGCTGTAGTGGTCGACGTCATAGTCCCGCCCATCGATGTGCTCCGATCCGATGTCGCCTTTCTCCGGGACCACCGAGAAAGAGCCGCCCTTCGTCCGATACACCCGGACGCGATCGCCGACGCTCCAGTGCGTTCGCCCCGTGGAGAGCATCGCTTCATAGGAGAGTTCGCGTCGCTTGCCGCGCGTCTCGAGATACTTCGCTGGCGTTTTCGTGAGCCGCACCCGCGACGACACATCATACGTTGGCAGCTCCCGACGCCGAAGTGCCTCGAGCGCCTCGAGGTACGTGTCGCGCACCCCCGGAACGTCGTCGCGCAACAGGTGCTTCAGCGCGCGGCGCAGGAACGCCTCGCCGAACGGCTCCGCACGGCTCGACCGGAAGGCCACGCCACGCAACGTGAGCGTGCCATCGTACGCGAGGAGCGCATAGTTCTTCGGCTCGTGCGACAGCATCGCCGCGTAGCGGCCATCGAACTCGAGCTGGACGAGTGGCGGGAGAAGCGCGGCGACCTCGCTGACGACACGCCGCTCGTCCGCCTCCGTCCACGACACCGGCACCGCGAAGTAGACACCGTCCGTATCCGCCTCGAGCAGCGTGACGCCGCGCGCGTCCAGCTCGCGACACATGAGCCCGAGCGTCTCACGTCCACGGCGCGTCACTGCATTGGCCGCGTGCACGTCGGCGAAACGCGTGAGTCCACCCCCCGCCGCCAGGTATCCGTACGCCGTGTTGACCACGATCTTCATGGCGCCCGACATCGCTTCGTTCGTATGCCGCTCCGCTGAGCCAGCCGGTGCCGAACGCGCTTTCGCCTTCGCGGCCAAGCGCTGTTCGACCAGCCGGTCCACAAGCGCGAGCAGCGCGCCGAGGTGGTCGCGTGCCGGCCCGATGCGGTAGGCGCGCATGAGCGACGGATACAGGCTGGCCACGTCCGCCTTCACGACGCGATGCGCCGCGCCCGTCGCGAAGAGATGCAGCGCGGCGCCGCTGTGCACGGTCCCATCGCCTTCCTCGTGCGCTGGCAGTGCCATGCCCGACCGCAGGTAGGCGCGCACAAGCAGGGGATCGATGATGCCCGTCGCGGCGCCTGCGTCGGCCAGTCGCTCGAAGCGCCGTGGGGCCATGCGGGCCAACGCGAACGCCGCTCCACCGATCAGGAGCGACAGCGCTGCCACTTCGTCCACATCGGCCGTCGCATACCGACGCACGCGCGCAGGGTCCGTCCGATAAGTGGAATAGATCAGGTCACCGCGAATGAGCTCGCGCTCGGGACCGGAAATGCCGAAGTGGCGCGCGACCGCCTTCAATCCGTGACCGGGAAGGTCGCGCGCCGAGAAGTCGTAACGGCGCACGGCATCGAGCGTGTCGATCAGTTCGCGCCCAGGCGCAATGAATCGCACTCGGCGGTCCGCGTCGGTCTCGCTGACCGCCCCGCGGCGTGCGGCACGCTGACGAATCCCCGGCATGCCATCCCGCCCGAGCATGAGCCGGACGCCGAGCGTTCGTGCGCGTCGA
>JBBQFW010000176.1:0-8138 GCA_038322445.1 Gemmatimonadales bacterium | reverse complement strand
CGTGGGACAGGACGCACGATGTCCGGTGGTCTCGATGCGCAGGCGATGGCGAAGCCGAAGGCGTTCTTCGGGTCGGCGCGTGCGGTGGCCCCGTCGTCGGGCGGTGGGTCGCTGACCATCATCGCGACGGCACTGGTGGAGACCGGCTCGCGGATGGACGACATCATCTTCGAGGAGTTCAAGGGCACGGGTAACTGCGAGATCAAGCTCGATCGGTCCCTCGCGGAAAAGCGGATCTATCCAGCCATCGACATCGCGACGAGCGGGACCCGTCGCGAGGAGAAGCTGTTCCGCGCCGACCAGCTGGACCACGTGTATACGTTGCGCCGCGGGCTGGGCCAGATGCCCCCGCAGTCGGGCATGGAGTGGCTGATCAAGCGGATCGCGAACACGACCGACAACGACACGCTTCTCAGCGGACTGTAGGTGTTGGCTCATGCTGTGGGGCGTGGGAGGATACGAGGATAGGACGATAGGACGGCGGTCCGGGTTGGGCTGTCCGACCGTCAGACCGTCGGACGCGGGGCAGCAGGCCCAGCCCGTGAGGCCTGTCCTTTGCTATAGATTGGCCCACCATGCACCTGCCCCGCCTCGTCGGGCGCCTGGCGCTCGCCCTGCTTGCGAGCGCCTTTGCTGCGCCCCGTCTCTCCGCTCAACTGGTCCGGCGTGATACCACGCCGGATCCGGAAGTCGCGTCGGTCGACTTCGCGGGCGCGACGAAGGCGATCGACCTGCGTGAGCTGCAGGCGAACATCTACACGGAGCCGACGCGGTGCCGAAGCCTGGCGATCGCCCTGCTCTGCCGGTTCACGGCGTATGGCGGGTTCGAGGAACGACACTTCCTGAATCGCACGGAACTCAAGCGCGACGTGCTGCGCGTGCGAGTCTTCTACTATCGCGAGGGCTACCGCGAGGCACAGGTCGACACGACGGTCACGCGACTGAACGAGAAGCAGGTGGCGATCCGCTTCAACATCGTGGAAGGTCCTCCCACGATCGTTTCCGATGTTGCGATCGTGTATGACTCCACCCTGCTCACGACCAGGCGCGTGCAGCAGCTCAACCAGGTGCAGGTCGGCCGGCCGCTCGACCTGTTCGAGATGGATTCCACCCGAATCCAGCTGCAGAACGAGCTGTGGGAGCTCGGCTACGCCGACGCGCTGGTGGATACTTCGACGGTGGTCGACCAGGCGAACCACACGGCGCGCGTGCAATTCCGCCTCGTGAAGAACCACCTCACCACCGTTGGCGACGTGGTCATCGTCGGCACGAGCCAGGTGTCCGACCGCACGGTGCTGAACTCGCTCTCCTTCCGCACCGGGGACCTGTTCAGCCGCAGCAAGATGCTCGAGAGCCAGCGGAACCTGTACGAGTCGAACCTGTTCAAGCTCGCGGCGATCGACGTGCCGGAGACCTTCGACAGCGTGAAGACCGTCAAGGTGCTGCTGCGTGAGTCCCAGCTGCACGAGGCACGCATCGGTGTGGGGTTCAACACGGTGGACTTTGTCCAGACGGAAGGCCGCTTCACGCATTACAACCTGTTCGGTGGCGCGCGTCGACTCGACGTCTCGGCAACCGCTGGCAACCTGCTGGCGAGAATGCTGAACGGCAACGGGCTCTTCCACCGGCAGCTCGACGACACGACGATCACCGGCGACGCGTCGGACTTCCTGAAGCCGACGTACCAGGCGAGCGTGGAGCTGAAGCAGCCGGCGTGGCTGCAGCGTCCGCGTGACGCCATCGCCATCGGGGCGTTCACGCAGCGTCGTGCGGTGCCGTCGGTCGTGATCGACAAAGGCTACGGCGGCAACCTCACGTTCACGCACACGCTCGCGTCGCGCGCGCCCCTGAGCCTGTCGTATCGCTTCGAGGTCACCCGGGTAGAGGCGAGCGGCCCGTATTTCTGCGTCAACTTCGGCGTGTGCGACACGACGTCGATCAACGGACTGCGGGGGCACCAGCGGCTCTCGCCGTTGCTCACCCAGGTGCAGGTCGATCGTTCGGACGATCCGCTCTCGCCGAGCCGCGGTTATCGCGCGCGCGCGGAGCTGGAGCATGCGTCGTCGTACACCATCTCGGACTATCGCTACAACCGCGCGTACGGAGAGGGCACGGTGTACGCGGGACTCGGGGGAAGGAAATCGGTGCTGGCGGCGCGGCTCCGCATCGGCTTCGTGCGGCCGCTCACTGGCGGAGGGACCCTCAACGAGGCCGTGCTGCACCCGCGAAAGCGCTTTTATGCCGGCGGCTCGCAATCGGTGCGCGGCTACGGGGAGAATCAACTCGGTCCGCGCATCCTCACACTGCCGATCCAGAGCCTCGCGAGCGCGCAGACATCCTCCGGGGCGCCGTGTGACGTGACCACCGAAGCGGTGCGCTTCTGCGATCCGAATACCGCGCGTGGTGCCGACACCGCGTTGCTCAAGGACAACGCATTCACGCCGCGCCCGCTCGGTGGCACGTCGCTCATCGAGGGCAGTGTCGAGTATCGCTTTCCGCTCTCGTTCATCGAGGACCTCAGCGGGGCGGTGTTCGTTGACGGGGCAGCAGTGGGCGAGCGTGTGCTCGACCCGCTCGGCGCCGGTGTGGCAACGCTCGCCAACCTCGTGCGCGGCACGGGAGCGATCACGCCCGGCATCGGCGTGCGGTATCTGTCGTCGGTCGGCCCCATTCGCGTGGATCTCGGCTTCAATCCGTCGCGGGGTGAAAACCTCGCGGTGGTCACCGAGGTCGTGAGGAACGGGAAGCGCGAGATCATTCCGCTCGACATTCCGCGACGGTATTCCGCGACGGGCACGTCGTCGGGGATTCTCGGCATCCTCAATCGGTTCACGCTGCACCTGTCGATCGGACAGGCCTACTGATGATTCGCCGGCTGTTTCGCCTCCTCGTGGTCCTCAGCGCCGTGCTGATTCTCGCGGTGGTGGCCTTGTGGATCATGACGAACACCGATTTCGGCCGCGAGCGCTCGCGGCGATTCGTGCTCGGCATCCTGCAGGGGCAGACGCACGGCATCGTGAAGGTCGAGGGGATGCATGGCAACCTGCTGAGTGGTGCGACGCTCACGCGTGTGTCCATCACGGACAGCGCGGCGCATCCCTTCCTCAAGGCCGATTCCATCTCGCTGCGGTACGTGCTGAGCAGCTTCGTGTCGCAGAAGCTCGAATTCGACGACGTGGTGCTCTATCACCCCGATGTCGTCGTCGCGCGCATGCCCACCGGCCCGTGGAACTACCGCATCCTGTGGCCGGCGACACCGCCGCCCGCCGCGGGCGACACGGCCGCGGGCTGGGGTGCGATCGTTCGTCTCACCAACGTGACGCTCATCGACGGTTTTGTCACCGTGCGGTCGCCGTGGCAGCCACGCACCGGTATCACTGCGCACGTGCGCGACAGCCTGATCAAGGACGCGCTGAGCGCGGGGTCACGCCTGTACATCACCGAAGTGCCCGGCGGATACCAGAAGGTGGTCACCCTCGAGCGCCTCAATGGGAAGGTGCCATTCGTCCGTTGGGCCGACCCCAAGTACAAGAGCCGGCTGGTGCAGGTCGCGTCGATGACGATGGACGCGTTTCCGTTCCGCCCGCCCGCTGCCCAGGTCCGCGCCGCGACCGGCAACTTCGAGTTCAACGACGACTCGTTGTGGTGGAAGGGTGCGACCGGGCGCCTGCCGAACACGGCGCTGAAGGGTGACGGCGTGTACAACCTGAACAGCGGCGACATGCGACTCTCCCTCGCGTTGTCGCCCGCGGCGTTTGCGGACTTCGACTGGCTGTACCTCAAGGTGCCGAAGACGGGCGGCGGGAATCTCGCCATGAGTGTCGTGTGGCGAGGTGCCACGCAGGACTACGTGATGCGGAAGGCTGACCTCCGCACGGGCGGCACGCACCTGACGGGCGACATCGGGGTGACTGTTGCCGACACGGTGTTCTTTCACGACGGGAACGTTCGATTTACCGGACTCACGACGAAGCAGATCGAGGATGCCGCGCCGGGCGTGACGTTCCCGCGCCAGGGCACTCTCGCGGGCCGCGCGAGATTCAGTGGCACGCTGAAGCGACTGCCGCTCGACGCGGACATCACTTTCGCAGCGGCGCGCGGAGGGACCAGTCGGGTCATCGCCGATGGGGTGGTGGGGTTCCAGGGCACGAAGCCGGTGGTGGTGAGCGCACAGAACCTGAAGGTGCGCATGGCGCCGTTGCAGATCGACATCGTCAAGATCCTCTTCCCCACGCTGCCGATCGCTGGAACGCTCAGCGGGACGGCGACACTGAACGGTTCCGGCGCGAACCAGCTCGCGATCTCCAGCATCGACGTCGTGCACCAGGATGGACGGAACATCTCGCATGCAGTTGGCCGAGCGGCGGTGCATACCGTCGGGCGACAGACCCTTGAACTTGACCTGGACGCGCGCCCGTTTGCACTCGCGGAGCTGACGAAGTTTGCGCCGACGCTGCCGCTCAAGGGGCTCGCGAATGGACCGGTGCACGCACACGGGCCGATCGATGCCTTGCAGGTCGACACGCGCCTGCGGCTTCCGGGCGGTGGCGAGTTCGGCATGAATGGCACGGTCGACTTCCTGTCGAAGGAGCTCGCGTATGATGTCGTGATGGATGCGACGCGCCTCGACCTGAGCTGGATCATGCTGTTTGGCCCGGTCACGTCGCTGAATGGTGGAGGGCGCGCGCGTGGCGTCGGCTTCAAGCCGGGCACCATGGTGTCGGACATCGCGCTCGCATTCGGCCCATCGTCGATTGATACCATCGGCGTGGACTCGGCGTTCATCCAGGCGCATCTCGCGGAGGGATACGCGAACGTGCAGCGCGCCACGCTTCAGGGATCGGGGACGAACATCTCGGTCACCGGCGAGTTCGGGCTCGACTCGCTGCACAGTGCCTCGCTGACCTACTCCGTTGTCGTCGACTCGCTGTCTCGGTTCGCCCGGTTCATCCCCGGTGCGACGACGCCGAACGCGGACACGCTGACGATCCGGCCGCGGCCGCGCGTGGCGTATGAGGCATTGCGCCGCGCGCGTGCCGACTCCGCGAAGGTGGCGCGCGAGACCGAGGTGGCGCGTGCGATCGCCAACCTGCCGCCACCGCAACTCCGCATTCCCACCGACACGCCGCGCGCGATTCCCAAGGGGTTGCTTTTGGGGTCGCTCCGTGCGGACGGGACGATCACCGGTTCGCTCGACCGCTTCTCGCTCGAGGGAACGGCGAGGGGTGCGGGCATCGTGGTGCAGGGAAATTCGGTGCGACACTTCACCGCGAACTACGCATGGCTCGACGCCCGCACGAAGAAGTCGGCGGTCGCGGCACAGCTGCGGGCGGATACGATCAGCGCCTATGGGTTTGCGTTTGACAGCCTCACCACCGACCTGCGGTATGCGGCGCCGAATGGGGCGCTGGCGTTCCGCGTGCGACAGGGCACGGAGCGCGACTACGCCATCAATGGCGACTTCACGCTGAACACATCACGGAATGAGATCCGGCTGCACGACGTGGCGCTGCGGTTCGACACCACCACGTGGCGATCGACGCACGCGTCGACGATCCGGTTCGGCGCGAGCGGCGTGGAGGTGGTGAACCTCGAGCTGAACGCGGGCGCGAATCGCCGCATCTACGCGAACGGCCTGTTGCCAACCAAGGGCACCGCGAACTTCGACCTGAAGGTCTCGGACTTCGCGGTGGAGAACGTGGCCGAGTTGCTCCAGAGCGACCTGGCGGTGACGGGCCGGTTGAGCCTGGACGCGCACGTCAGCGGCAACGCAGAAGATCCTCGCATGGCCGGCACGCTCGACTTCGTGCACGGCACCTATAATGAGGCGCCGGTTCCCGAGTTGCACGGCACCTTCTCGTACGCCAACAAGCAGCTCACGACGAATGCGAGCGCGGTGGACTCGACAGGGCGCGTGCTCGCGAAGGTTGACGGAACGATTCCCCTCGACCTCGCGCTGTCGGGGGTGACCGGGTCGCGCCTGCTCGACTTGCCGATCAATGCCAGCCTGGCGTCCGACAGCCTGCCGATCGGCCTGATCCCGCAGTTCACCGGCGCAGTCATCAACGTCACCGGCCTGGCCACCGGCAATGTGTCGGTGGCGGGTACGCTGAAGAAGCCGGTGCTCAAGGGCAATGTGAGGCTCAGCAACGTGGGTTTCACGCTGGCCGCCACCGGAACGACCCTCGAGCGCGTGAACGGCTCGGTGCGCATGACGGGCGACAGCGTGTTCGTCGACTCCATCGCGGGCTTCTCGAATGGCCCCGTGCGCCTTTCGGGAACAGTCGCTGTGGGGAACTGGCGCGAACCCACGTTCGATCTTGCGTTCCTGGCGAGTGACGCGCAGCTCCTCAACAATGCCACCGGCACCGTGCACGCGGACGCGGACATCCATGTTGGCGGTGGACTCTCGGCGCCGACGGTGACCGGTGCGCTGACGGTGGAGCACGGCGTGATCTACATCCCCGAGTCGCGTGGCAAGAAGGTCATTGGCGCCGGCGATCCATCGCTGTTCGCTGTGGTGGACACGTCGCTCGCCTACCAGCGCGACCTGTTCCCCGCGCGCTCGGCGATGTTCAGGAACCTCAACGTCGACGTGGACGTCAACGTGCTGCGCAACACGTGGGTGCGCTCGCGCGATGCCAACGTCGAGGTGTTCACCGACGGTCCGCTGAAGATCAACGTGGTGGGTGATGCGCTGTCGCTCACGGGTGCCGTCGATGCGGATCGCGGCGAGTATACCTTCCTGTCGAAGCGCTTCCAGATCAAGCGTGGATCGGCGTTGTTCATCGGGACGCCCGACCTGAATCCCACGCTGCAGATCACCGCCGAGTACCAGGTGAAGCAGGCGGTGGGGACGGCGACGAACATTCGCGTGCTGATCGGCGGCACGCTGGTGGCACCGCGTATCTCGCTGGAGAGCGATGCACAACCGCCGCTCTCGCAGAGCGACCTGCTGAGCTACCTCGCGTTCGGTGAGCGCTCGACGTCGCTGCTCCAGTTCAGCCAGACGTCGCTGGCGGGGAACACGGGGGGCAGCCTTCTCAACGTGGCCGGGACTCGGCTGGCGGGCATCGCGCTCGGTGTCGCGCTCGACGAGGTGAAGGGCAATGCGGCGCGCTCGCTCGGACTCGACGTCTTCAACATCACACCAGGCGACATCCCACTGGGCAGCGGTGGCGGGCTCGATCAGTTCCTCAAGGGCACCGAGATCGAGGCCGGGCGCTATATCGATCCGCGCACCTTCGTGTCCACGCTGGTCACGCCTGGCATCTTCTCCTGCATCTCGTCGCGCGGCCAGAGCAACAGCTCGTGCGCGCCGCCCGGAGTTCTCGCGACGCACCGGACGCCGAACGGACTTCGGCTGGACGTGAACTTCAGCCCACGTTACATCCTGGATACGCCGACGCTTGCCGGCCAGACCTACACATCGACTCTGCAGTTTGGCGCGTTCCTGATCCGGGAGTGGCGCTTCTAGCTGGTCGCCATCCTGAAACTCGTCATATCTGCATCGGTACGTAGTGAAGGCGCTCACTGGCGCGTGACCGACGCTGGAAGTGGACGGCCGTTCGTGGAGGGCGGCGTCGGTGGTATTCATAACAACATCACGCAGGCGTTCGTGTCGACGACAGCGACCAACCTCGCCGGCAATGTCGGCGTGGGTGCGGACATCGCACTCGGTAGTGGCGTGGGGTTGCGACTGATGGCGAAGGACTACATCGGCAAGTTCAACTTCCAGCAGGCGACGTCGTTTGACATCAACGGCGGGACGTCGCAGAGCTTTGCCTTCAGCGCGGGCGCTCGCTTCTCGTTCTGAGCAAGCGTCGCGGAACGACGGTCAGTGGCCGGTGCGCTCGACCGTCTTTCCGCCAAAGTTTTCCGTGGTGACGTCCTTGTTCGCGCCCAGGGAGCGGACGTAGGTCACGAGTAGCCACACCTGGTCTTCCGAGATGAGGCTGCCCCACGCGGGCATGCCCTCCGGCCTGCCCTGGTGGATGGACTCGAACACTTCGGCGGGCGCTCCGCCGAAGTGCCATCGGTTGTCGGCCAGGCTTGGTCCCATGGCGCCACTGCCGTCGGCGCCGTGGCAGTCGATGCAGTTGTAGGCGATGAACAGCTTGGCGCCGGTGGCAACGGCG
>JBBQFW010000175.1:0-8150 GCA_038322445.1 Gemmatimonadales bacterium | reverse complement strand
GATCCTTCTTCCCACTTGGAACGGTAGGTCACGATGCGCCACATGCCCTTCGGCATGTTGCCGAAGTCGATCTCGGCGATCGGGAGCACCGCGTCACCGAGGATGCCGACATTCACCTCGCGTCCTTCAATGAAGCGCTGGACGAGCACTTCCTCCCATCGCTCCAGCATCGCGTCCACGCGCTCCGCGAGGGCGCGCGTGGTCCGGACCACCGAGCGCTGCTCGATGCCGACGGACGCATCTTCAGCCGCGGGCTTGCAGATGGCCGGAAATCCGACCGACGGGGCAGCGGATCCGCGCCGCACGACGGCGAACTTCGGCACCGGCAGGCCGGCGCGCTCCAACGCGCCGTTCACGATGTGCTTGCGGAGGCAGAGCGAGGTCGTCCAGCTCGAGCTGCCCGTATAGGGGAGTCCGAGCAGCTCCAGCACGGAGATCACGGCTGGTTCGAGCGCGGCGACGCCGTCGATGGATTCGCAGAGATTGAAGACCAGGTCGACGCGCGCGCGACGAAGCTTGTCGATCCACTTCGAGTCGGGATGCACCGCGATGCGAACGATCGAGTTGCCTTCGGACGCAAGCGAAGCCTCGACCGCACCGACCGTCCCGAGGATTGCGAGATCGGCGGCCGCGGCGACGTCGGCACTGGCGCCGTCGAAGAGGATCGCAATCCTCACGTGCGGCTCCGCGCGAGCGCGATGCCCTGGCGTTCCGCCGCGGCGACGAGTGCGGCGCCAATGAGCGCGTCGTACTCGAGCCCTGCGGCGCGCGCGGCCTTGGGCAGGCACGAGTTGTCGCGCGGATCAGGAAGGATTCCGGGGAGCGGATTGACCTCCACCACATTGGCGCGCCCGTGGGCATCGAGGCGGACGTCAATGCGCGACCAGTCGCGGCAACCCAGCGCGTGATACGCCGCGAGGGCCACGGACTCGATCTCCGTGCGTCGCGCGGCCGGAACGTCGGCCGGGCACTGGAAGATGTCGAGCGGATCCTCCGGGCTGTCCCAGAGCCACTTGGCCTCGAAGCCGTAGATCGGCAGGGCGCCGTCGGGTAGCGCAGCGAAGTTCATGCTGACGATCGGCAGCACGCGCGCCGAGGCGCCGTTGCCCAGGACGCCGCAGGTGAACTCGGCGCCGGCGAGAAACGTCTCGACGATCACTGGCTGCTGGTACCGCTCGAGGAGATCGCGCACGACGGACTCGATGGCGTCCGCGTCGGCGATGTAGTTGCGCTCGGTGATGCCCTTGGACGATCCCTCGTGCACCGGCTTGGCGAACAACGGCAGCGGGGGCGCGCTGGCGACAAACTGCGCGAGTTCGCCCGGCGTCGTGATGAGCCACCAGTCCGCGGTAAGAACGCCGCGTGCCCGGAGAATCTCCTTCGTACGCGCCTTGTCGAGGCAGAGCGCGAGCGTAAACGGGTCGCTGCCCGAGTACGGAATGCCGTAGAACTCGCAGATCGCGGGGACGTGGGCCTCGCGGTTCGGACCGCGGAGTCCCTCGGCGATGTTGAAGACGATGTCGGGGCGGGTGTCGCGGAGGCGCAGCGGAAAGTCGTCGGTCGCTTCGAGCCGGATGACCTCACCGTGGTGCGAGAGCGCGTTGAAGACGGCGTCGATCGTGGCCGGTGCGTCCCACTCGGCATATTCGTCGTCGGCCGCGGGCGCCGGGGAAACGAGGGTCGCAGTGGCAGTGCCGCTACTGGGCGGCTCCTCGTCGGCGCGCGCCAGCTCGGCCGCGCTCTCCGCGGCAACGTGATCGGGCTTCTGATTGTACGCGAAACCGATGCGCGTCATCCCATCCCGGACTGGTATGGCTGCGGTGCGTTACGAAGTCGATCGTCGCGATGCGCCGACTGGCGGCAGCTCAATCGGTCTTTCGTGCGCGACGTATGGGGGCAAAACGCACGCCACCTCTAACATCGCCGAAGATACCGACGTCGGATTTTTCGCGCAATGAAAACTTCTGCGATGGTTCAGACTTTGTGATAGCCGACACGCGCGGCTTCACGACGATCCGCGGCGTCGTAGATCTCGAAGTCCGAGAAGAACGCGGGCGCCTCCAGCTGGAGCACGCGGAGCACCATCACCGCCAGGCGGCGAATCTCCAGCTCCGCGCCCTCGCTGGAGCGGAGCTCCAGCATGGTGCGCCACGCGCGCGCGTTGCCCGTGACGACGATCTTGGTCTCCGTCGAGTTGGGGAGCACGCCGCGTGCGGCTTCGCGGGCCATCTTTCGGCGATGCACCTTGTCGGCGACCCAGCCATAGCGCTCCATCAACTGCGCGACGAGCGCGACGTACGCCGTCTGCGCGCTTTCGATCTGGGTGCGCCACGCGGCCTCCAGGGGCTCATCACCGACGATGGCCGGAGGCACGACGAAGGATGCCTCGCTCTCGTCGACGTAGCGCTGCGACAGCTGCGAGTAGGCGAAGCCGGCGCGGTGACGGACGAGCTCGTGGGTGAGCGAGCGGCTCACGCCTTCGAGCAGGAGCGAGTAGTTCGCGTGTTCGAGGACGCTCCCGTGCCCCTGCTTCTTGATGTTCTCCAGGTAGTCACGCGTGGAGCGATTCGCCGGATTGTGCTGGCTCATGTAGCAGAGGCGCCCCGCGAACTCGGCGAGCTGCTCGCCGTCGGTGCTGTCGCCCTGCCAGTGCACCGGCAGGTGCTCCGGCGTGCTGAATGACGGGCGCGCGAGCACGGTGACCTTCGGCTCGTGGTAAAGACGCGGGACGGCGGGAGCGGCTGCAGTCATGGAGGGATTCGGCGACTGGCGGAATTCAGGAACGCGAACGAGGGAAACCTAATCCAGATCGACGGCGGGGCGCGGCTCGGGAACGGCCGCTGGCGCAGACGAAAATTCGGCCAGCAGATCGAGCCGCGGGCGCGCGTACGCGCGTTCGCGCTCCACCTTGGCCAGCGCCAGTCGCGCGTTCGGTGGCAGGGGCGCGAGTGCGGGATCGTACTTCACAGCGCTCACCGCCACGTCCCCCGTCCGCGCGAGCTTCGCCCCGGGGTTGAGAATCCCAGCTGGATCGAAGGCTTGCTTGACGGCCGCGAATCGCGCGAGCGCGGCCGCTGGCCATACCTCGTGCAGGAGCGGCGCGCGAAGACGTCCGTCGCCATGCTCGCCCGCGACGGTACCGCCCAGCTCGGCCACGAGGGCGGTGACGTCGCGCAGCAGGCCGTCGACTCGCTCGCGCCAGTCCGGGCGACGCACGTCGACGAGCGGATTCACGTGGACATGCGCGTCGCCGGCGTGACCAAAGATCACGCCGCGTGTGTCGTGAGCCTGCAGTGCTGCGCGAACGCCCCGAACGTAGTCGCCGAGTCGGTCCGGCGGCACACAGCCGTCCTCGATGAACTGCATGGACTTCAGCGACGGATCGAGCCGGCTGAGAATCGGGCTTGCCGCGTGACGGAGCTCCCAGAGTGCGTGCTCGGTGGCCTCGTCGAGCGCGCGCGTCACGGTGGTAGCGCCCGCGGCGCGAAAGCTCGCGTCGATCACGTCGATGAGCCGAACGCACGCTTCGTGGGACTCGCCTTCGACTTCGGCGAGGAGCACGGACTCCGCGGTCTCGGGCGCCGGAACGGCAACGCCGCCGCCGCGCGCGACGTCGAGGAAGGTGCGGTCGATCAGCTCGCAGGCGCTTGCACCAGCGTCTCGACCGGCATTCGCGGCGCGCACCGCATCGTCCAGCGAGTCGAATGCACCGAGGACACTGGCGGTGAAGGGCAGCAATGGCGCGAGGCGAAGCTCGAGTCCAACGATGAGCATGAGCGTACCCTCCGCGCCGACGAGCAGGTCGATGAGCTCTCCACTCTCGGCGAATGCGGCGAGACCGTAGCCCGACGAGTCCTTGCGTACGCCAGCGTGGCGCGATGGCGTGACGCGCTCCTCGCGGCGAAGCTGGTCCGCCACGGCGAGGAAGCGACGCAGGGGTTCGACATCGGGAACATCTCCTCCGCGCCGAATGAGCGCGCGCGACCCGTCGGCGAATACGCAATCCAGCGCCTCGACCCACGGGCGCATTGCGCCGTAGCGCAATGAGTGCGACCCGGCGGCATTCGTGGACGCCATGCCGCCCACCGTGCAGTAGGCGCCGCTGGAGGGATCGACGGGAAAGGATCGGCCGATGGCCCGTGCGGCAGTGTCGACACGCGCGCGGAGCGCGCCGGGTCCGCAGCGAATCGTGGTGGCCGCAGTATCCGGTTGCTCGAGCCAGTCCAGGCGGCTGAGGTCAACGATGAGCCCATTACCGATTGCACCGCCAGCCATGCTGCTCCCTGATCCGCGCGGAATGAGCGCCACGCCGTCGCCAGCGGCCCACCGCACGAGCGTGACGACGTCCTCCGCGTCGACCGGAATGGCAACCGCGGTGGGAATGATCTGCGCAATGCCGGCCGCCTCACTATACACGGCGCGGGCATCGAGGTCGTCGCGATACACGCCGCGAAAGTCGGAGGGGGGCCGGGGGGGCATCCGCGAAGTATCTTCAGCGCGTGACGAGAAGTCCATTGGCCCATCCGGACCGCGCCGCAGCGTCCACCGACGCGACGCGCCTCAGCGCCGCCGAGCAGTTTGCGCGCGAGGTGCTTCCCGCCGTCTCACGAACATTTGCGCTCAGCATCCGGGTGCTCCCGGGAGAACTGGGGCGTGCGGTGCTCACGGCGTACCTGCTGTGTCGCATTGCGGACACGCTCGAAGACGAGCCGACAATGCCTGCCGACCGCAAGGCGGCGCTACTGGAGGAGATGGAGCGGTGTTTCGACGACGCCAGCGCTGCCGATGCCTTTCCGGCCCGTGTGAGTGCGATCACCGGCGACGCTGCTCACGTCCGACTCACGCGGCACGCGGATCTCGTGTTCGTGCTCTATCGGTCGTTGCCCCACGCAACGCGCGGGCACGTGCGCCGCTGGGTGACGGAGATGATTGTCGGCATGCGGAAGTTCGTGCTGCTGTACCCCTTCGGCATCCGGATCCAGAGCGTCGACGAGTACAAGGAGTACTGCTACTATGTGGCCGGTACGGTAGGCTATCTGCTCACGGACCTCTGGCACGAGCACGCGTCGAGCATCACGAACGCGCGGTATCTCGTCCTTCGTGAGCGGTGCCGGGAGTTCGCGGAAGCCCTGCAGACGGTGAATATCCTGAAGGACGTCGCGACGGACGCGAACAAGGAGAATTCCATCTACGTGCCCGAGGACCTGCTCCGCCTGCATGGGAGCAGCCACGCCACGATGCTGGAGCCCGACCACATTCCCGGAACGCGCGAAGCCCTGGCCACGCTGATACAGCTTGCCTGGCATGACCTCGACGGCGCACGCCGCTACCTGCTGCTGATTCCCCGGCGCGCCGTGTCGATCAGGCTGTTCTGCGTGATGCCCTTGCTGTTCGCATATGCGACGTTGCGCGACCTCACGCGCGCGCCGCAGGCCCTCGCTCGCGGGGAGGTGGTGAAGATTTCCCGTCGCGAGGTGAAGTCACTGACGCTCATGGGCGTGCTCGTGATCCTCAGCAATCGCGGGCTGGCGTGGCTGGCCGATCGCGCCATGCGCCGACCGTTCGTGCTCTCCGGCGTACGGTAGAAGCCAGCCTGACAGTCGGACCCGGGCGAGCAGCGGCGGAGCCGCAAGCGGGTCAGACTGTCAGACAGTCGTCAGCGCGCGCGGCCAACCACTGCCGAAGCCAGCGCGCCGAGGAGTGTGGCGGGCCGGCCGGCCTCGCCGCGTTCGAGGCGGTCCAGCACCTGCTCGAGTGCCAGCTGTGCGCGCGACACGCTCCGGAGGTGCGCGGCCCGCCCTGCGGCGAGGCCGCCGCCGGCGATGACCACGGCCGGCGCCGCGGCGATCACCACCGGAATGCTGAGCACCGTGAGGAGGGCCGCTCCCACGATACCAGCCGTGGTGAACCCGATGTTCTGGCTCATCATCAGCGCGCGATACCCGCCCAGATGCGCATCGAGGCGCACCAGCACGCGGCCGTCGTCCACTCCGACGACGGTGGCACCGACCGTGGTCGCACGTGACAGGGCGTGACCACGCCCGCTGGTGGCGCGCTTCAATCGGCTGCCGATGTCGGTGCGTGCCTCCCAGACAATGCGCTCGGTGAAGTAGCGCTGCGGGTTCAGCAGCTCCTCCAACTGCATCCAGCTGTCGATCGCCTTGAGCACCTGGGCCGTGGTGCCGCGAACCGTCCGCTGTGCAGTCACGCCGGAGCTTCCATACAGGCTGGCAACGATGCCACGCTCAACGGCCGGTGCCTCGATCCGCGTGCGCTCTTCGGCGAGTGCCTGCCGAAGGTTCACCGGATCGAGCCCGACTTCCTTTCCGAGTGCCTCGAGCTGAGCTTCGGTGAGCCGCCCGTCGGGGTCGCCGCTCGCGTTGGCCTGGAGCTCCATCGCACGCGCAAGAATCCGGTCGGCAGCCGCGCGGTCGATCGAGGGAGAAGGCACTGGCGGACGAGGGGCGTCGGGCATTGCGTAAAGGTAATGAAATCCAACTGGACGTCGCGCCGATCGTCGGCTGTCCCTCCTACCGCTCGCACACCGTGATCACACTCGACGACATCCGTGCCGCGGCATCACGCATCGGCGACCGCGTGCATCGCACCCCGCTCGAGTCCTCCGCAACCATCGCGGCGATGTCCGGCGCCGCGCGCGTGTCGCTCAAGTGCGAGAACCTCCAGGTCACCGGGTCGTTCAAGGTCCGCGGCGTCCTGAACAAGCTGAGTCAGCTCACGGAGACCGAACGCGCCCGCGGCATCATCGGTTTCTCCGCCGGCAATCACGCGCAGGCGCTCGCGTGGTGTGCGAAGGCGGCCGGTGTCCGCTGCATCGTTGTGATGCCCTCAACGGCGCCCCAGTCCAAGGTCGACGCGAGTCGCGGCTATGGCGCGCATGTGGAACTGGTGGCAACGAGTGCCGAGCTGGTGCCGCGCACACGGGCGCTGGCGGAGCAGGAGGGCCTCATGCTGGTGCATCCGTTCGACGACGACGCGATCATCGCCGGCGGTGGTACCGTCGCGCTCGAGGTCCTCGATCAGGCGGAAAAGATCGACGTGCTCGTGATTCCCATTGGCGGCGGCGGGCTCATCGCCGGCGCTGCGGTTGTGATGCGCGCGCTGAGTCCGCACACGCGCATCGTGGGCGTGGAGCCCACGGGCGCCTGCGGCATGCGCCAGAGCCTCGACGCTGGCCGCGCGCTCACCATCCAGGCCCCGCGCTCCATCGCCGACGGGCTCGCTGCGCCGATGGCCGGCGAGCGCACCTTCGAGATCGTGCAACGGCATGTGGATGATGTCGTTCTCGTGAGCGACGAGGAGATCGCCGCCGCCATGACGCTCCTGCTCTTGCGATGCAAGCTGCTCACCGAAGGCGCTGGTGCCGCCGCGACGGCGGCGCTCGTCGCGGGCAGGATCTCCATTCGTCCAACGGACCACGTGGCCGTAATGCTCAGCGGCGGCAACGTGGACCTGCATCGGCTGGCACAGCTCACCGGGCCGCCGAGCTGAGCGGAGCCGGGGAGGGCTGACTGTTGTCGGCACCGGGCGCGGGCCATTGCCACGACTCAGAACGCCGCCGTCCTCTCCGCCTCTATGGGCGACTACTCAAAACGCGTCGCTAGATGCCGCCGAGGACCACGTCGATCTGACGGGAGATCGCATCACGCATGGCATCGGGAATCGCGAATGCCGCAGCGAAGGCCGCGCGCGGATCCGTCGGTGCGGGGCGACCTGCCTGCTGGAGATAGAACCGCATGTACCCGGGCAATGCCGCAGGGATGGTTTTCTCCAGCAGGAGCGCGCCAGCGCGGACCGCTGCCGCCTGCTCGAAGCGCGAGGTCACCCCGGCACGACGGTCGGCCGGCGTGGTGTTGTCCGCAATGGCCGCGTTGGCGATGCTCCCGGAGACCTCGTGCGCGAGGGTAAACAGCACGACATCCGACTCCGCGAGCGACTCGGGCATCGGTCCGGCGACGTCCGTCTCATTCCTCGCCAACTGCACCGTGCGACCCTCGCCGCCGAGCGGGAGCGAGAGGAACAGCTCTCCATTCTGTTGCTGGGTGCTGTTGAGATAGCGCTGCAATGCCGGGCGCCACTGGCGCTGCCACAGCGAGTCGACATGCGCCACGAGGGTCGCGCGCGCGCGGAGC
>JBBQFW010000174.1:0-8180 GCA_038322445.1 Gemmatimonadales bacterium | reverse complement strand
CGTGTGAGCAAGTTGTTCGCCCGCGACCACCGCGTGCTGCACATGGGCGTGCGGCATTGGCCGATGCCGGCGCCGCTCCCATTTCAGGCCGCCACGGGACTGGTGCAGGCGTACCGCGACCTCACGACGTCCCTGGTGCTGCGCCTCGTCGCCGATGGCCGCGAGAGCGCACCCGCGATCGCCGAGCATGCGCGGCACACGCTGCTCTCGACACATCCGTCGCTCGACGGGTTCTCCTTCAACGGTCGTCCAGGGAAGGCCGTGGTCGCAGATGCCGACTCGCTGACGCGCGCCGTCGCCGCCCTGATCAATGAAGTGCTCTGGACGGCCGTCGACCAGGAGAGTCACACGCCTGAGCAGATGCTCAAGGAGCTGACGTACGAACGGCGTCATCTCTTCCTTTCGGCGGGCCTCTTCGACCGCCTGTCGTGGAAGCTGGCCTGACGCCAGGCGGGTCCGGCACGCTGTACGTGGTCAGCACCCCCATTGGAAACATGGGGGATTTTTCTTTCCGCGCCGTCGAGGTGCTGCGGTCCGTCGCGGCGGTCCTCGCCGAGGACACGCGGCATTCGCGCCACCTGCTGGATCGGTATGCGATCGAGACCCAGCTCATCGCGTATCACGAGCACAACGAGGCGAAGACGACGCCGCGCCTCGTGGAGCGGCTGCTCGGCGGAGAGTCGCTTGCGCTGGTGTCGGATGCGGGCACGCCGCTCCTTTCGGATCCCGGTGGTCGCCTGGTGCGCGCGGCCGTCGAGGCCGGTGTTGCAGTGGCCGCCGTGCCGGGCGCCTCGGCGCTGCTGGCGGCGCTGGTGTCGTCCGGCCTCTCGCTCGATCGGTTTACCTTCTACGGATTCCTGCCAAGAAAGGGTGGGGATCGTCGCGATACGATCGCGGAGATCGTGGGGCTGCGGCACGCCGCCGTGGTGTATGAAGCGCCCTCGCGGGTGGCCGACACGCTGGCGCAGCTGGCGGAGGCCGGGGCGGGGGAGCGGGGTACGGTCGTCGCCCGCGAACTGACGAAACAGTTCGAGGAGGTGCGGCGGGGAACGGTGTCCGCCCTTGCGGCGTACTACCTCGATGCACCGCCACGTGGAGAAGTCGTGATCATGGTTGCTGGGGCTGCCGCGCCGGTGGGCGCGAGCGAGGAGGCTATGCAGGCGCGCGTGGCGGAGCTGCGCGCTGAGGGGCGCACGCCGCGCGACATTGCCGCCACGCTGACGAGCGAGCTTGGCGTGCCGCGGAACCTGGCGTATCGCCTGGCACACGCGTGACGATACGCCGCGCGCTGTGGCTTGCGCTGCTGCTGCCGTTGAGCCTCACGGGCGCGAGGCCCGTGCCACGGCTCACGATCGCGCGACTCCAGTATGAAGGCGGCGGCGACTGGTACGCGAACCCGTCGAGCCTTCCGAACCTGCTCGCGGCCATTCGCGAGCGCACGTCGCTTCCCGTCGAAAAGGTCGAAGCGCGTGTCACACTGATGGATGACAAGCTCTGGGACTATCCGTTTCTGCACATGACGGGGCATGGCAACATCAAGCTGTCGGACGCGGAGGTGGTGCGCCTGCGCGAGTATCTCACGCGTGGCGGCTTCCTGCATGTGGATGACAATTACGGGCTCGACGAAAGCTTCCGGCGCGAGATCAGGCGAGTGTTTCCGGATCGCGAGCTGATCGACGTGCCGCTGTCGCACCCGATCTACCACGCGGTCTATGATTTCCCGAAGGGCGTGCCGAAGATTCACGAGCACGACGGCAAGCCTGCGCGTGGCTACGGCATCTTCCTGGGCGACCGGCTCGCGGTGTACTACACCTACTCGAGCGACCTCGGAAATGGGTGGGAAGATCCCGAAACGTATCACGACCCGATCGCGCTGCACGAGGCCGCGCTGCGCATGGGCGTGAACCTGTTCGTGTACGCGGTCACGAGTCGGGCACTGCCGTGACGATTCGCACGCTCGTCGACCTGGAGCGGCGTCACCTGCGCCGCGCGGAGCTTGCCGCCGGCGCGCTGCTGGCGGTGGCCATCGTGGCGGTGTTCATCGCCCTCGGCTCTGCGGCGCTCGCGCGTGCGCGGTGGCTGGCGTTGCCGCGCGGGCTTCCCGTGGTGATCTGGGTACTGATCGGCGTTGCGGTGGCCGCGCTCGCAGCGCGAACGCGGATGAGGCTCGTGCGTCGCGCATCGCGCGGGGACGTGGCGCATGCGATCGAGATGGAACAAGGCATTCGACGTGGCGCGCTCGTGGGAGCGCTGGAGCTCGAAGGGCAGGGACCGCTCGCGGCACGCGCGGCGCAGCACGTTCGCGGCTCGCTGCCCGTTGACGCGCCGCTGGCGCCCGCACTGCGCCACGCGAGCTCGCGGCGCGTGCTGGCGGGTGCGGGCGCGGCGGCCGCGGGAGTGCTCGTGCTGGTGACCGCGTCTCCGCTGTTCGGCGACGGGTTGCGCGCGGTGCTGCGCCCGATCGATGCCTGGAAGGGCACGCTGCTCGACCGCCCCTCGATCGTCGGTGCTCCGCAGGAACTGCTGCGCGGATCGCCCCTCCGGGTGACAGTGCGTGCACCAGGTCGCCGGGTGGTCTATCTCGATGTGCGACAGACCGGCGACGCATGGCACACCGACACGCTGGCGATCAATCCGGGCACTGGAGTTGCCACGTGGGCGATCGAGACACTGCGCGGCGACGTGCGGTTGCTCGTGTCGGACGGCCGGTCGAGCGGCGACAGTGTTGTCGTCCATGCGGCCGATCGCCCGTTTGTCGGCGCCGTCACGCTGCATGTGCACTACCCTGCGTACCTCGCGCGGACGGACGAATCGCTGCCGATCGGCGAGCCGCTGCACATTCCGCGCGGTAGCACGCTCGCTATTGCAGGTCGCGCGTCCGTCGCGCTGGCGGATGTCGCGCTCGTGGCACCCGGTGGCGAGCGGGTCGCACTGGCGGCGAGCGGACAGACGTTCAGCGGCCGACTCATCGCGGATCATTCCGAGCAGCTGCACTGGACGGCTCGTGGCCCCGGCGGCCTCGTGCCTGACCTGCCGGAATCCCTGGACCTCGTGATCGTGGCGGATTCGGCCCCGCGAGTGCTCATCGCCGACCCGAGCGCCGACACCCTGCTCGTCGCCAACGCCGCCGTCCCGCTCGTGGTCCAGGTGTCGGATGACCACGGCGTGGCGTCGGTCGCATTGCGCATCGTGCGTTCGGGATCGCGCGACGCCGCGCCGATGGTGCGTGCGCTCGCCGGCGCGGTCGGCACCAGCTGGGCGGGTGCGACCAGCGTCGACATCGCCGCGCTCCATCTGGCTCCGGGCGACGCGGTCACGGTTCGCGCGGAGGCGGTGGATGCGTCGCCTTGGGCACAGCGCGGCGTCAGTCGTGAGGTCGTGCTACGGCGCGCGACGAACGAAGAGCAGCGCAACGCCGCGCGTGCCATTGGTGACTCGGCTGTGAAGGAAGCGCAGGCGGCCGCAAAGGACCTGAAGGCGCTCGCGCAGCGCACCGACGAGGCCGCGCGCGCGCAGAGTCGCGCGGCCACGGCAAAGGACGCGGCTGGTGGGCAGCAGAAGAGTCCCATGAAGTTCGAGTCGGCGGAAAAGGCACGCGCGCTGTCACAGGAGCAGCGCACGATGACCGAGCGCGTCGAGAAGCTCCGTCAGGCCACGCAGCAGCTGGAGCAGCAGCTCAAGGCTGCCGGCGCTCTCGACACATCGCTGGCGCGGCAGCTCGGCGAAGCACAGGCCCTGCTTCGCCAGGCGCTCACGCCGCAGATGCTCGCGCAGATGCAGAAGCTCGAGAATGCATCGCAGCAGATGAATGGCGAGCAGTCACGCGATGCGCTCCGCGATCTTGCACAGATGCAGCAGAAAATGCGCGATCAACTCGAGCGCAGCGCGGAGATGTTGAAGCGCGCCGCGCACGAAGGCGCGATGCAGACCCTCGGCGACGAGGCGAAGGAGCTGGCGCAGAAAGAGCGCGCGCTCGCCGATTCGCTTGCGCGCCCCGATGGCCGCAAGTCTTCCGATGCGAAGGACGCGAAAGATCTTGCGAACCGCTCCGAACGCCTCAAGAAGGCAATGGACGACCTCAAGGCGCGACTGGCCAAGGATCGCGCCGAGGCCGGGGCGTCGAAGACGGAGGATGCGGGCAAGCACGCCGAGAAGTCGGAAGACGCGCTGCAGCGCCTCGCCGAGCAGATCAAGGCGGGGGACAAGTCGGACAGGTCGGACGAGTCGAAGGCGCCGACGGGCGAGAAGAAAGCCGGAGGCGAGGCAAAGAGCGGCGAGTCGAAGGCGGGTGGTGAATCGAAGCCTGGCGGTGCGAAGGGTGGCGGCGAGCCGAAGGCAGGCGGCGAGAGCAAGGACGGCGAGAGCAACGCCGGCGCGGGGCAGAAGGGCAGCCAGGCTGGCGCGAAGGCCGCTGGTGACGCCGCGAGCGAGATGGACCAGGCCGCAAAGTCGATGCAGGACGCGCGGAGCGAGCAGGTAAAGGAGTGGAAGCAGGAGCTCACCAGCGAGATCGATCAATCGGTGCAGGAGATGATGCAGCTCGCGCGGGAAGAGCGGTCACTCGAGCAGAAGGCGCGTAATGGTGCGTCCGCGGACGATCGTCGCAGTGCGCAGAGCGCGGTGGAGCAGGGTGTGGACAAGGCGAGCGAGCGACTCCAGGGCGCCGGCAAGAAGAGCGCGCTGCTGTCGGGCGGAACGCAGCGCGCGATGTCCGAGGCGAAGAGCAAGGTCTCGCAGGCGACCGAGAGCGTGAGCCAGCCGAACAGCAGTGGACAGAAGCAGGCGGCTGCCTTGAGCGACGCGGCGGACGCACTGACGAAGGCCGCGGCATCGCTCGCCCGCGATCGCGAGCGCGCGAACAACGCGAACAGCGCGTCGGGGTTCGAGGAGATGCTCAAGCAGATGCAGGAGATGGCGCAGAAGCAGGGGCAGATCAACGGGCAGGCGCAAAGCCTGTTCAACCTGCCCAACGGACAGAACAGCGCTGCGGGCCAGTCGCTCGCGCGCCAGCTCGCGCGCCAGCAACGCCAACTCTCGGAGCAGCTCGAGGACGCCGGCGACGCTGCGGGGGGCGACCGCGCGGCGAAGCTCGCGCAGGAAGCGCGGCAGCTCGCCGAGGCGCTCGACAACGGCCGGCTCGACGGTAGCACCATCGCGCGACAGCAACAACTCTTTCGGCGCCTGCTCGATGCGGGCAAGTCGCTCGAGAAGGAGGAGCGCGATGACAGCGGGAAGCGCGAGGCGAAGTCCGCCACTGGTGGAGACGCCTTCAGTCCCAACGGCAAGGTGGACGCACGGGCCGCGGTGAAGTTCCGGCCGCCCACGTGGCAGGAGCTTCGGTCGCTCTCGGCCGACGAGCGTCGCGCGATCCTCGACTATTTCACGCGGCTCAACAGTGCCCCCGCGTCGACGCCCTGAGTTGACGGTACGCGCCGCCCGACTCGCGCTGGTGCTGCTCGCCGCGCTCGCCTTGCCGTACCGCGCGTCTAACGCGCAGCAGGAGGAGCGCCCCGATGTGCTGAAGGCGCTCGAGTTGGAGAATGACGGCAAGTACAAGGAGGCGGCCGTCCTGTTTCGCGCGGCTGTTCGTGCCGCGCCGTCGCCGAACGCCGTGCTCGGGCTCGAGCGCGTCTACGCAGAACTTGGCATGAGCGACTCGCTGCTGGCGCCGCTCGACACCATGATTGCGCAGCATCCAGGAGAGTCGACGTATCGCACGGTGCAGCTCCGCACCCTGCAGCTCCTGCATCGCGACGACCGGCTCCGTCAGGCGTTCGAGCAGTGGGTCCGTGCCACGCCACGTGATGCGCAGCCGTATCGCGAGTACGCGCGCATCCTCATCCAGCTCGACCGACCAGCGTCCGCCGACAGCATCGTCATGCGCGGTCGCGCGGCGCTCGGAAGCTTGCGCGACCTCGAGTACGAGAATGCGCAGCTCCGCGCCGCACTCGGCCAGTGGGTCGCGAGCGCAGTGTCGTGGAGACGCGCGCTCGTGGACGCGCCCTTCCTTGCGGTGGCATCCGCGTACGCCCTGGCTCCAGCGCCGCCGCCTTCGCGCGACAGCATCCGTGGGGCGCTCAGCAGCCTGCCTGCTGACGCGGGCTCGCGGCGCGCGCTCGCGGAGCTCGAACTCACCTGGGGTCGGCCGGTGGAGGCGTGGGAAGCCCTGCGTGGACTCAAGCCTGATTCGATGGCCGCCACCATGTGGGAGGAGTTCGGCGCGCGCGCGGTGGCGGAGGAGCGCTGGTCGATTGCGCGTGATGCGCTGGTAGCCGCGGTGGGTGCACGACGGACCCAGCCCCTGGCGCTGCAGGCTGCGTCGGCGGCACTGCGCGCCGGAGTTCCGGCCGAGGTCTTCACGCTCGTGCCTCTGCCGGAGGGAGAAATGGACTCCGTGCGCATCGCGCGCGAGATCGTGCCGTTGCATGTTGCAGCGTACGTCGCGCTCGCGCGGGGCCAGGATGCCGAAGCCCTCATTGCGCGCTTCGACCGATTCATCGTTCCCGCGCACCGCATGCGCCTCGCGCAGGTCGTGGCCACGGCATGGGTGCGCGCGGGTGACATGAACCGGGCTCGCGCCTCGCTGCGCGCGGCAGGCCCCGAGGCCGACTCCAGCGAGGCAGCGGGATGGCTCGCGCTGTACGAAGGACGACTGGCCGCCGCGCGTACGCTACTGCGCTCGTCGCGGACACCGAGTGCGGATCTCGCGCTCGCGATGGGCCTCGTCACGCGGGCGAAAGGCGAGACCGCTCCGCAACTCGGCGCCGCATTCCTCGCGCTCGCGCGTGGAGACAGTACTGCGGCGTCAACCCGTTTTGTCGAAGCGGCGGCGCAGCACCAGGAGGTCGCGCCGGCGCTGTTGCTGGTGGGCGCACGGCTCGTCGCTGCGACATCGGATCGCGCGGTGCCCATCTGGCAGCGTATTGTCCAGGACTATCCGTCGACACCCGAGGCGGTGGACAGCGAGCTCGAATGGGCGCGCGTGCTCCGCCGTCGTGGCGACAGTGCATCCGCCACGGCGCATCTTGAACACCTGATACTCACCGCGCCGCAGAGCGCGCTCCTTCCGCAGGCGAGGCGTGAGCTCGAGCTGGCGCGCGGCGCGGTTCCCCCTGGATCATGATGTCACCGTTGAAGACTCTTCGCCTCGCGCTCGCGTCGCTGCTCATCGTCCCCGTCGTGGCGTACGGACAGCGGCTCCTCGTCCCGATGGATGACGGACAGACCAACCACCTGAAGGCGTACGGGCTCACGTACAACGCCATGAAGACCGGCGTGCCGGCGGAATGGCTGCTCAACTATCGTGGTGGTTCGTTTCTCCTTCCCGATGCACCCGAGCTCCGTCGTCGCGCGGCACTCGATGGCATCGCGACGGAGCGCATCAACGACGCGCAGCTCGCGTCGCTCCGGAAGGAGATGGCGAGCGGAAACATGGAGAGCGTTCCTCTCGAGAAATCGCCGCGCATTGCCGTGTACACCCCCGCCGATGCGCAGCCATGGGACGACGCCGTCACACTCGCGCTCAAGTACGCCGGCATCGACTTCACGCCGATCTACGATGAGCAGGTCGAGCAGGGCGACCTCACGAAGTACGACTGGCTGCACCTCCACCACGAGGACTTCACCGGTCAGTTCAACAAGTTCCAGCTCGGCTATCGCGACGCGCCGTGGTTTCGCGACATGGTCGCGAAGAATGCCGCGATCGCAAAGAAGCTCGGCTACGCCAGCGTGCCGGGACTGAAAAAAGACGTGGCGGAGCGCATTCGCGCGTTCGTCGAGCGCGGTGGGTTCCTGTTCGCGATGTGCGGCGCCACGGAAACGCTGGAGCTCGCGATCGCGGGGCACGACGTCGATATCGCGGGCGAGTTCTCCGACGGCTCGCCGATGGATCCGGACGCGGACGCACGCATGAACTGGAAGCGCTCGCTCGCGTTCAAGGACGCGCACCTCGAGCATTCGCCCTTCGTGAACTCGATGAGCGACATCGATGGCCACCAGGTCAACGTCCCCGGCCGACGTCAACCACTCGGCACCTTCACGCTCTTCAACTTCTCCGCGAAGTTCGATCCGGTCCCGAGCATGCTCGTGCAGAATCACCGGAGCGTGATCAACGACTATTACGGCGTGACGACGAGTTTCACGAAGACGACGCTCAAGCCCGGCGACATCATCCTCGCAAC
>JBBQFW010000173.1:0-8208 GCA_038322445.1 Gemmatimonadales bacterium | reverse complement strand
CCAGTTCGGCGAGCTGGTGGGAAAGGGTCTCCCGTGGTCGGCCATCGGGCAATTCTTCCTGCTCTCCATTCCCTTCACGTTGGCGTTGACCGTCCCCATGTCGGTGCTGGTGGCGGTGCTGTACGCCTTCAGCCGCCTCGCGTCCGAGAACGAGGTCACGGCGATGAAGGCGAACGGCGTGAGTCCGTGGCGGCTCGTCGCTCCGGCCATCGTTGGCGGGGTGTTGATGTCCATCGCCCTGCTCGCCTTCAACGACCAGGTGCTACCGAGCGCGAATCACGAGCTCAAGACGCTCCAGGACGACATCTCGCAGACGAAGCCGACGCTCTTCCTGAAGGAGCAGGTCATCAACCCCATCGCCGAGGGAAAGTTCTACCTCAAGGCAGACAAGGTGGACCGGGCAGGTGGTCGCCTGTCGCAGGTCGTCATCTACGACCTCGCGGATCCCCTGCACCGCCGCACGATCTACGCGGACAGCGGGCGCATCGCGTTCCGCGCGAACATGGTGGACCTCGACCTGGACCTCTACAACGGCGAGATGCAGGAGGTGGCGTCCGACAAGCCGACCCAGATCAACCGGCTGTTCTTCCACAGTAACCGCATCCGCGTCCCGAATGTCGGGAGTGGCGGTTTCAAGGCGAGCAAGAGCGACTCCTCGATGAAGGGTGATCGCGAGATGAGCGTGTGCGAGATGCAGCAGCGGCTGTGGCGCGCGCAAACGGCGTACGAGATGAACCTCCGCGAGCTCGAGGACGCAAAGCATCCGCCCAAGCCCTCGATGACGCCCCCGAAGCGCACCGTCGCGCCCGAGCCAGGTGGGCTCGGTGCCGTCTATTGCGGCATGCTCAAGGCGATTGGGCTCCGGACCGCACAGGCCGCGGAGGTGGACCCGTCGCAACTGCATGCCGCGAGCACCGTCGGCGACGTCGCGCAGGACACGGTGACGAAGAAGGCCGCCGTTCCGCCGGACACTCTGCCGAAGAAGGCCTCGCTCGCACCGCCCGAGAGCACCGTCCGCGTGCTCCGCGTGTCGCCGAAGGACAGCGCGCCGAGCATCGCCGCGCTGCGAGCGCAGGGGGCCCGGGCGCGGGCGGCACTGGGCAAGGTCGGCCCGGGGCGGGACACGAATCTCGCGCGGTTCGAGCGCGAGCAGGTCGCGGCGCGCGTGGCCGCACAGGCGCACGCCGTCGCGTCGGCCGCCGCGGCGCAGCCGACCATCGCATTCGAAGGCGACTCGAGTGCCAACGCATCGCGTGTGAACGAGGCGAAGCTGCGTCTCGAGATTTCACAGCGCGCGCGCGACCGCTACGTCATCGAGATCAACAAGAAATTCTCGCTCGCGGCAGCGTGCCTCATCTTCTCGATCCTGGCACCGCCGATCGCGCTGCGCTTCCCGCGGGGCGGCGTGGGCCTCGTGATCGGCGTGAGCCTGCTCGTCTTCGCGATCTACTACGTGGGGCTCATCGGCGGTGAGGCGGCAGCGAACAACGGCTATGTGCCGCCCTTCTGGGCGATGTGGGGCACCAACGTCATCATGACGGCGGTGGGCATCGTGATGCTCCTGCGCATGGGGAAGGACCGCGGGTCTGCGCGTGGCGGCGGGCTGCGCGAATGGCTCGACGAGCGACGCTTTCTCCGCGAGGAGAAACGCGCGGCGGCAAACCGGGTGGGCACATGAAGCGCATTGGCGGACCGCTGGATCGCTACGTGTTCGGCGAGTGGTTCAAGATCTTCCTCTCCACGGGACTCGGCCTGCCGATCCTGCTGGTGATCATCGACCTCACCGACAACCTCCAGAAGTACCTCAACCGCAAGCTGCCACGTGCCGACATCGCGCTGAGCTACGTCTATTGGATGCCGCAGTCGATGTTTCAGGCGCTGCCGGCGGCCGTACTGTTCGCCACGGTGTTCTCCATCGGGGCCCTCACGCGGCACTCCGAAGTGACGGCGGCGAAGGCGTCGGGAGTGAGCTTCTACCGGCTGATCGCGCCCATTCTTTTTGGTGCATTCCTCGCCGCAGGTATCGATCTCGTGATCGGGGAGCTCGTGCCGATCACCGATGCGCGGCGCCAGGACCTGCTCGGCGAGAGCCGGATCGGGTCGGGCACCGTGCGGACCAACTTCGCCTACGCGGCGGACTTCGGGCGGGTCTACGAGGCGCAACAGCTCGACGTCACCGGCGGCACGCTGGACAAGCTCCAGATCGAACGAAAGGGCAAGGGCGCGGATTACCCGACGGTCGTCGTCTCCTCGGGAGGCGCGCGGTTCTCCGACACGACCGGCAAGTGGACGTTGTCGAAGGGCGAGATGCACGTGATCCGTGATTCGCAGCCGAGCTTCGACATCAGCTTCGAGGCCATGCAGGATCGATACATGAAGGAGAAGCCGAAGGATCTCATGGCCAGACCCCGCAGTCCGTCGGAGATGCGCTACGGCGAGCTGTCGCGCTTCATCACGTCGCTCGAGCGCTCGGGCGGCGACGCGAACCTCCTCCGCGTGGAGCGCGGCCTGAAGATCGCCATTCCCATCACGTGCCTCGTCATCGCACTTTTCGGCGCGCCGCTGGCCACCAGCACGCAACGGGGCGGCACCGCGTATGGAATCGGCATCAGCCTGGCAATCACGGTTACGTTCCTCATGCTCATTCAACTCACGAAGGCGGTCGGCAAAGGCGGGTTCGTGTCCCCAGACGCCGCCGCGTGGATGCCGAATCTCCTCTTTGCCGTGATCGGACTGGTGCTGCTCGCCCGCGTGCGTACGTGACGGATCGCGATCTCCCACCCAGCCGGCGGCCCACCGCAACCATGAGCAGCCGGCCCACCGAGTCGTTCCCGGTCGTGCAGCGCCGCGGCATCATCTTCTTCCGGCGGGTCACGCAGGGCTTCATCGGTTTCTTCCGGCAGATCGGCGCCCGCGGCTACTTCCTCCGGGACATCTTTCGCGCTCTCGGCGACCCGGCCACGTTCGTGCCGGAGTCCATCCGGCAGATGCGCCGCATCGGCGTCGATTCCATTCCGCTCACGGTCATCGTCGCCGCCTTCATCGGCGGCGTCATTGCCATCCAGACCCGCTACCAGCTCTTCCCCGGTGTGCAGCTCAGCATCATCGGGCTGTCCACCCGCCTGATGGTGGTGCTCGAATTGGGTCCGCTCCTCACGGGCCTCGTACTCACCGGCCGCGTGGGCGCCCGGATGACGGCGGAAATAGGCACGATGCGCGTCACCGAGCAGATCGATGCGCTCGAGACGCTCTCGTACGATCCGCTCGCGTTCCTCATCGTCCCGCGACTGCTGGCCTCCCTCATGATGCTGCCGTTGCTCGTCATCCTCGCGGACTTCACCGGCCTCGCGAGCGGTTACGCGGTGTCGGTGTACGGCACGGACGTCACCCCGCAGGACTTCATCACCGGTGTGCGGCTCGGCTTCGGTACCTTTCAGGTCGTGTACTCGCTGTTCAAGGCCACGCTCTTCGGCGGCGCAATTGCATTTATCTGCTCCTACGAGGGGTTCGTCACGGAAGCGGGCGCCGAGGGCGTGGGTCGTTCGACGGCGAAAGCAGTGGTCATCACCTCGGTCTCAATCCTCGTGCTCGATACGTTGACGGCGGCGCTTCTCGCCCCTTACCTACAGACATGAAACGGCGCGACGAAGTCCTCGTGGGTGTGTTCATCATCGTCGCGGTGGCCATCGGGCTCCTCGGCACGCTCTGGCTCGTGCGCGGCGGGTTGTCGTCGGGCTATCCGCTCTACGTGAAGTTCGCGTGGGGACAGAACCTCAAGCCGGGCCAGCCGGTGCTGCTCGCGGGCGTGAACGTGGGCGGTGTGCGCGACGTGAAGCTGCGCGACGATGGCTACCTCGACGTCATCCTTCGCGTCAACGACGACATCAAGGTCCCGAAGAACTCGTTCGCCAGCGTGAAGCCGATCGGCATCTTCGGCGACGCGGCGGTCGCGCTCACGCCAAAGGGGCCCAGCCGCGTATCCTACGCGCCGAACGACACGGTGCCCGTGGGGCCGAGCGACACGGACATTCAGGCGATCATGAATCGCGTGGATTCCATCGGCGCCACCGTGCAGCTGATGACGAAGACACTGAACCAGGAGCTGATCGCGTCGGGCGGCTTCAAGGACATGCGGAAGACGCTGGCGAATGCGGCCGAGCTTTCGGCGAATGCAAGCCGGCTGTCGGTGCAGCTCAACGCGATCGCGGCAGAGCAGAACCGCAACCTCACGGCGACGATGGCGTCGTTCCGCCGCGCGGCCAGCGCGGTGGACTCGGCGCAGATCGACTCGACCTTGAAGAACTTCCGCACGTCGAGCGCGAGCCTCACGCGCATCGCCAGCAACCTGGACTCGACGACGAAGAAGGTGAACAGCCTGGTCGGCGGGATCGAGCGCGGCGAAGGCACGGTGGGGAAGTTCATGAAGGACACGCTGCTGTATCGCGATCTTCGCGGGCTGGTGACGCAGGCGGACTCTGTGCTCGCCGATTTGAAGGCGAACCCGAAGAAATACATCAACCTGCGAATCTTTTAGGTCGGACTGTCAGACTGTCCGACCCTTACGTCCGACCGTCAGGTAGTAAACGGGAATCCCGACGAGGATGATTCCCAGCACGGCCAAGGTAGGCCAGCGGCTCGACGGATCCACGATCGCGTTCCCCAGCAGGAATAGCGTGGAGAGAATGAACAGCCACGGCACGATCGGATACAGCGGCACGCGGAACGGCGGATCGTAGTCCGGTCGCTTGCGCACCACGAAGATCGCCGCCACCGCGAGTGCATAGAATGGGATGATCGCCGTCACGAACGTATCGGCGAGCTGCTCGAACGACCGCAGCAGCACGAAGATGATGCCGAGCGCGGTGACGAGCAGGATCGAGATGTACGGCGTGCCGTACTTCGGGTGTACCGCCGCGACCTTCTTGAAGAACAGCCCATCATCGGCCATGGCGAAAAAGACGCGCGGACTGGTGAGGAGTGTCCCGTTGAGCGTGCCGAACGTCGACAGCATCACGGTCGTGGCCACGAAGATCACGCCGGGTGCACCCATGAGCCGCTGCGCGATGTCCGCGGCGACGAGCTTCGAGTGACGGATCTCCTCGACCGGTATCACCGCGAGATACGCCATGTTCGCCAGCAGGTAGATCACGATGACCGCCAGCGTGCCGATGATGATCGCGCGTGGCAGCGTCTTCCTCGGCTCCTTCACCTCGCCCGAGACGAAGCTCAGGTCGGCCCATCCGTCGAATGCCCACAGGACCGAGACGAGGGCGAGGCCGAAGGCGGCAATGTGGAACGATCCCTCCGGAACGGCCGGTGTGTAATGGCCGCCGGTCTTCGGGAGGCCGAGCGCGAAGGCGAGCATGATGATGAACAGCAGGCCGCCGTATTTCGCCGCCGTGGTGATGTTCTGCACGAGTGAGCCCCAGCGAAGGCCCACGTAGTTGAATGTCGCGGTAAGGGCGATCGCGATGGCTGCGATGTAGTGGGCGTAATCGCCATAAGGCTTCACCGACGGATCGTGGCCGAGCACTCGAAGGAGGTACTCGGCGAACGTGGTGCTGATGGCGCCGAGCGACGCCGCCCGGATGAGCACGAGCTCGGACCATCCGAAGAGGAACGCGGCCAGGCGTCCCCAGCCTTCGCGAATGAAGACGTAGGCGCCGCCGGTGTGTGGGAAGGCCCCGGACAGCTCGGCGAGGGTGAGTGCGCCGCAGAGCGCGAACAGCCCGCCCGCGACCCACACGCCCATCATCGGCAGCGGCCCGGGGAGCTTGTCGGCCACACCGGCCGGCGTGCGGAAGATGCCCGAGCCGATCGTGGAGCCGATGAGCACAGCGACCGCGCTCCAGAGGCCGAGTTGTCGTTTCAGGCCCGGCGTCGAAGCGTCGGGTGCCGCGGAGGAGGTCGCCATTCGCGAATGGTACGTCGCCGGGGCGCGCGTCGCGAGGTGGTAGGGTTTCTCCCGGTTGACCCCTGCCCATCGGATGGTGACCTTTCGTTCCACGCTCGTCACCCCGTATCAGACATGCCTTCTCTCTTCGCCAACGGACTGTTCTGGATGTCCGTGGCGTGTTGCGCGGTTGCTCAGTTCTTCATCATTCGCTCGGTTCGCGGCACGCGGTACGTGCCCGAGCCGACCGCGACGGTGCCCCGCTCCAGCCACGCGGTCGAAATGCTGTGGGCCGTCCTTCCTGCGGTCGGCCTGATCGTGTTGCTCGCCTTCACGTGGCGTGCGATCCAGTCGACGTCGACCGCGCGGTCACACGGCATGGCAACGGCATCCGCGGGTCCCGCGACATGAACACACTCCGACGCTATTCGCTGTTTGCCTTCGGGGTCGCGTGTACCCACCTGATCTTCGGCGCCATCGTGCGCATTTCCGGATCGGGCATGGGATGCGGCGATCACTGGCCACGTTGCTATGGCGCGTTCTTTCCGCCGCTCAATCGCCCTGATCTCATCATCGAGGTCTCGCACCGCTACCTCGCGTCCATCCTGCTGCTGTCGCTCATCGCGCTGGCCGTGGCGGCGTATCGTCGCCGTGCGGAGCCGGGCGTGGGCGGGCGCGGCGGGGTGCTGCGTAGTGCGTCGCTCGCCGTCGTGCTCGGGTTCTCCGCGGCGGTGCTCGGCGCCATTACCGTGAAGCTCGGCAACGCGCCCTTCGCCACGCTCGCGCACTGGACCGTGGCGATGAGCCTCGTGGCCACCGTCGTGGCGACGGTGATCCGATCGGGCGGCTTCGGCGGTGTTGTCGCGAGCGGCGTGGCCGCGTCGCCGCGCACGCGCCGGGCCTCCATGACCGCGGCGGGAATTGCGCTGATCGCAGTGATCATGGGCGGCCTCACCGCGAAGTATCCGGGCGCCTCGGTGGCATGCCGGTCATTCCCGCTCTGCGGAGCGAATCCGGATGTCGTGCCGGGTGCAATTCACATTCAGCTGACGCATCGGGTGCTCGCACTGCTGCTCATCCTGCATATAGCATTCGGCATGGTGCTGCCCATGCGGCGGCGCGGCGAGGCGGCAATCTACCGTCGCGGCGCGCTCGTCGCTCTGTCGCTCTGCATCCTGCAGTTGCTTGTTGCCGGCGCGATGATCGGCATGCACCTGCCGCCGGTCCTTCGGTCATTGCACGAGGGCGTGGGGGTAAGCATCTGGATCGCGACGTTCGCGCTGGCCTACCTCGCGCGCATCTCGGGTGATGCGATGGGCGTGACCGCGCGTCGGCGGCCCAGCGCGCCGGTGCTTGCGGGTGAGGCCGTGCTGGCCGGGACGCAGCGATGAGTGACGTGATCCTGGAGACGACGGCGCATCGCAGCTTCACGAAGGACCTCGTTGCGCTCACGAAGCCGCGCATCATCTCGCTGTTGCTCGTGACGACGATCGCGCCGATGTATGTCGCCGGCTCGCCGGATTGGACGCTGGTGCTGGCGGTGTTCGTCGGCGGATACCTGATGGCCGGCGGCGCGAACGCGGTGAACATGTACATGGACCGCGACATCGACGACCGCATGGCGCGCACGCGGCTGCGACCCATCCCGAGTGGGCGCATGCAGGCGGAGGCGGTGCTGGCGTTCGGCATCCTCTGCGCCACGACGGCAACGTTCCTGCTCGCGCGCGCGGCCAACGTCCTCACGGCCGTACTCGCCCTTGGCGGATTCTACACGTACGTCTTCATCTACACGCGGTGGCTCAAGCGCAGCTCGCCCCAGAACATCGTGATCGGAGGCGCCGCCGGCGCATTTCCGCCGCTCGTGGGCTGGGCGGCGGTGACGGGGCGTGTGGACCTGATGTCGATCTACCTGTTCCTCATCATCTTCTACTGGACGCCGCCGCACTTCTGGGCGCTCGCGCTCAACAAGCAGAAGGACTACAGCCGCGCGGGCGTGCCAATGGCGCCGCTCGTGTGGGGCGAGCGCGAGACCATGCGGAACATGCTCTGGTACACGATCATCCTCGTGCCCATCACGCTGCTGCCCACCGCCTTCGGCGCACTGGGTATTCCGTACTTCGTCATGGCCGCGGCGCTCGACGGATGGCTGCTCCTTGGAGTGGTGCGTGTGATGCGCGCCGCCGAGTTCCCGAAGCCGGCGTGGGCGCTGTACAAGTTCTCTCTCCTGTATCTCGCGCTGCTTTTTGCGGCGATGGTGGTCGATCGGGCGTTCGCGTGACCGAGAGCGCGACGCGCGAGCTTCCGCTCCTGCTCGG
>JBBQFW010000172.1:0-8227 GCA_038322445.1 Gemmatimonadales bacterium | reverse complement strand
ACCTGCTGCTCTTCACGCCGTACAGCGGATACGACCCAGAGGTGTTCGTCGATGCCGGCATCGCGACGCGCGGCATTGACTACCTGACCTACCCGCGCGCCCGGACGTTCACGACCGGCGCACACATCCAGTTCTGACGATGAGATTCCAACTCATTCGGCCAACCATTCAGTCACTGTCATCCATGACTACGTTGAATCTCAAATCAGTACGCCGACTGGCTGCGGGGATCCTGTTGATCGTGCCCGCGCAGATGGCTTTTGTCGGCTGCACGAACCTTACGGAGGTGCCGAAGGACGCACTGACTCCGGATAACGCATTCCGCAGCGATGCGGAGGTACTCGCCGGCGTCGCGTCGGTATATGCGGGCCTGCGCGGCGTGATGTGGGAGTATTACAACCTCAGTGAGATCAGCTCCGACGAGATTATCGTTCCGACCCGTGGCCAGGACTGGTACGACAACGGCCGCTGGCTCGAGATCTACAAGCAGAACTGGACGTCAAGCAGCGGCTCGACGCTCGAAGACGTGAACGGTGCGTGGAACAACCTGTTCAGCGGTGTCGCGCGCGCCAACCTCATGATCGACGTGATCACGAAGGCCGGTGGCCCATCGGCGCCTCAAACGCTTGCGGAACTGAAAACGCTGCGGGCATGGTACTACTACATGCTGATGGACTTCTTCGGCGGGGTTCCTTTGGTCACCGGCACGCAAGTGGGTGCCACGGCCCGCGTGTCGCGCGATTCGCTGTTTCGCTTCATCGAGTCCGAGTTGAAGGCGACGAGTGCGGTGCTGCCGAAAACGCGGCCCTCCGATCAGGCGGGGCGACTCACCGCCGGTGCGGCGGATGCCATTCTCGCCGGTCTCTACCTGAATGCGCAGACCTACCTGGGTACGGTCAACGCAAGCGGTCTCACGAAGGGCACGGCGAAGTGGACTGAAGCAATCGCCGCGGCGGATCGTGTGATCAACTCGGGTCAGTACTCGCTGGCGACCAACTGGCGGAAGAACTTTACGCCGGACAATCATGACTCGCCGGAAAACATCTTCGTGATCTCCAACACAAATGCACAGCCTGGACTCGGCATGAGCCTGCCGATGCGCACGCTGCACTACAACATGCTCGGCGTCGCGGGCGGACCGTGGAACGGCTTTGCCGCCATCGCCGACACCTACCGCGCGTTCGACCCGGCTGACAAGCGCCGCGAGATTTTCCTCGTGGGCCAGCAGTACAGCTTCGATACCGGATTGGCCGTGAAGGATCGCACGGGCAATCCGCTGGTCTTCACGGTGGATATCGGAAATGAAACCGCGGCGGCGGAAAACGAAGGGCCGCGGTACAACAAGTTCGTGCCGCTTACGACCGCGCTCGACGGCGGCTCGTTCCCGAACAACTTTCCCTTCTTCCGACTCGCCGAGATGTACCTGATCAAGGCCGAGGCGCTGAATGAGCAAGGCAATACGGCAGCGGCGCTCGTGGAGATCAACCGTGTTCGCGTGCGGCAGTTCTCGCCCGAGAAGCCACTGGCTGGTCTCTCACAGTCCGACCTGCGCACGGCGATCTTCAACGAACGGCTGTTCGAGTTCACTGCTGAAGCGAAGCGCCGGCAGGACATGATCCGTGCGGGTACGTACACCGCGAGCCGCCGTTTCAAGGCGGTCGCGTCCGGGAACAAGGTGCTCTTCCCGATTCCGGCGACGCAGATTGCGTCCAACCCGCTTCTGGTGCAGAACCCGGGATATTGATCCGGTAGTGATGTATGTAGTCGTCATGGCCTGCCACCGACCTGGTGGCAGGCCATGATGCCGTAGTGGCCTCCGCACTCCTTGCCAGTTGTGTCCGTGCTGAAGATCGGGGCGCCCTGTCACCCACCTGCTGCCTCTGCCGCACTGCATGACCTGCTCATCGTATCTCGTGTTCCTGCGGCGCGCGTTCGCGCTGGCCGCCCTCGTTCACGCGAGCGGATGTTCCGGCGGGCGTGACGGGACGAAGCTCGCGCAAGCTACGCCAGCGACGGCCTCCGACCCTCTCTTCACGCAGCTCCCGTCGTCGGTCACGGGGGTGACGTTCGAAAACCGGCTCACCGAGACCAAGGAACTGAACGTCTTCACCTACCGCAATTTCTACAACGGTGGTGGTGTCGCGGTCGGCGACCTGAATGGAGACGGGCTGCCCGAGGTGATTCTCGTCTCGAACCAGGACGGCCCGCGTGTCTACCTGAACCGCGGCCAGTTCCATTTCCGCGACATCACCGAGAAGAGCGGGCTACACTCTGCCAGGAAGTCGTGGAGCACCGGCATCACGCTGGCCGACGTGAACGGGGACGGACTGCTGGACATCTACATCTGCCACGCCGGCCCGGGGACCGCCGAGCAGCGCGCCAACGAGCTGTGGATCAATCAGGGCATCGGCGCGGACAGCGTCCCGACCTTCAAGGAGATGGCCAAGGAGCTCGGCGTCGCGGACGGCGGGTATTCCACGCAAGCCGCGTTCGTCGACTATGATCGCGATGGGGATCTCGACCTCATCCTGATCCGCAATTCACCGCGTCCAGTCAGCAGCTTTGGCCTGAGAAATACGCGCAACATCCGCGATCCCAACGGCGGTGCGCGGCTCTACCGCAATGACGGTGGGCACTTCACCGACGTCAGCGCGGCCGCAGGCATTCACAGTCCGGAAATCGCGTTTGGGTTGGGCGTTGTCGTGGCCGATGTGAACAATGATGGCTGGCCGGATATCTATGTCTCGAACGACTTCTTCGAGCGAGACTACCTGTACATCAATGCGAAGAACGGCACCTTCACGGAGGCGCTCGACGATCAGATGGCCGTGTCGAGCTACTTCTCGATGGGGCTGGACATTGCGGATGTGGACAATGACGGCTGGCCCGACATCTACACGACGGACATGCTGCCGGAGGACGAAGTGCGCCTCAAGACAACGGCGCAGTTCGAGAACTGGGAGGCGTACCAGACGAAGGTGCACAACGGCTATGGGCACCAGTTCATGCGGAACATGCTGCAACGCAACAACCGGGACGGCACGTTCACGGACGTGGGGCAGATGGCCGGCGTTGCGCGTACTGACTGGAGCTGGAGCGCGCTCATCGCGGACCTCGACCTCGACGGCCGGAAGGACATCTTCGTGACGAACGGCCTCACGAAGGACATCACGTCGCAGGACTACATCGCGTACCTGTCGAACGACGCGACGATGCAGTCGGCGACCAACGGCGGCAAGTCGTCGGCGGACTTCACGAAGCTGACGGCCGCCATGTCGGCAACGCGCATCGCGAACTACGCCTTCCAGAACCGTGGGGATCTGCAGTTCGGCAGCGTCGCGGCCGCGTGGGGACTAGCGACACCGAGTTTCTCGAGTGGCGCGGCGTATGGCGATCTCGACGGCGATGGCGCGCTCGATCTCGTCGTGAACAACGTGAACCAGGAAGCTTTCGTCTACCGAAACAACGCGCGCACCTTGAAGCCGACCAACCACTTCCTTCGCGTGAAGCTGAGTGGTGAAGGAATGAACCGGTTCGCCTTGGGCGCCCGCGTGACGGTGCACGCGGGTGGTCAGGCGTTCATGCAGGAGGAATCGCCGACACGCGGGTTCCAGTCGAGCAGCGACCCAGTGCTGGACTTCGGTATCGGAAGTGCCGGCGCTGTCGATTCGGTGCATGTCGTGTGGCCGGACGGGCGGGTGAGTCTGCTGCGCAGTATTGCCGCCAACCAGCTTGTCGTGATGCGTCAGGCCGATGCCACCAGGGCTGCTCCAGTGATTCTGGCGGTCACGGATGCGCTCCTCACGGATGTCACCTCGCGTGCGGGTATCGCCTTCGTGCATCACGAGAACGCCTTCGTGGACTTCGATCGTGAGCCGCTGATGCCGAAGCTGCTGTCGACGGAAGGGCCGTTCATGGCCGTGGGCGACGTGAACGGTGATGGGCTGGACGACATCTTCATTGGTGGCGCGAAGGACCAACCGGGCCAGCTGCTGCTCCAGCGCCGGGACGGGACGTTTGCGCGAAGCAATCCCGGATTGTTCGAGCAGGATTCGCTCTCGGAAGATCTTGGAGCGGTCTTCTTCGACGCGAATGGAGACGGGCGTCCCGACCTGTACGTCGTGAGCGGCGGCAACGAGTACTCGGAGGGAGCAGGTCCTCTGCAGGATCGTCTCTACCTGAATATGGGCGGTGGGCGGTTCAAGAAGGCGGTCAACGCGCTGCCCACCGAAACCGAGAGCGGATCACGTGTGGTCGCCGCGGACTATGACGGTGACGGGGCGGTGGACCTGTTCGTTGGCGGACGCGTGGTACCGTGGCGCTATGGAACCGACCCGAAGAGCATGCTCCTCCATAACGACGGGCGCGGGCACTTCACCGATGTGACGGCCTCACTCGCGCCGGAGCTGGCGCACGTCGGGATGGTGACTGATGCGCTCTGGCGCGACATCGATGGCGACGGGCGACTCGATCTCGTGGTCGTGGGAGAATGGATGCCCATCACCGTCTTCAGGAACATGGGCGGCGGAAAGCTCAAGCGCATCGAGGTGCGCGGCCTGGAGAAGAGCAACGGGTGGTGGAACCGGATCATCGCCGGCGATTTCGACGGCGATGGCCGCGTGGACTTCGTCGTCGGCAATCTCGGGCTGAATGGACGGTTGCACGCGAGTGACTCCACCCCGGCCGAGATGTACGTGAAGGACTTCGCACACAACGGCTCCGTGCAGCCGATCCTCACGCTCTACAACGGCAAGGTGAGCTACCCACTCGCGCTGCGGGACGCGCTCCTCGCTGCGCTCCCGTACTTGAAGGCGCGATTCAAGGGATACAAGGAGTACGCGCACCAGCAGATCACGGGCGTGTTCACACGCGGGGAGCTCGCCGACGCCACGCACAAGTCGGTTTATACCTTCGCGAGTGCCATGTTCAGGAACAATGGCGACGGATCCTTCACGATGACGCCCCTGCCGCGGGCGGCCCAGTTGGCGCCCATGTATGGGATGGTGGCTGCCGACGTGGACGGCGATGGACGCCCGGAATTGCTCATGGCCGGCAACTTCGACGGCTTTCAGCCGGAGATCGGCAGGATGAGCTCGAGCGCCGGTGTAGTCCTGCGATGGGACGGGAAGGGGTTTGTTGCGCTCGATGCAGAGCGCAGCGGCTTCCGGGTGCCTGGGCAGGCGCGCGACATCCAGCGGGTGCGCACGGCGTCAGGCGACGTCTACGTGGTCGCGCGGAACAACGATGGTCCGATGGTATTTCGCGCCACCCGAGCGCTCCGCAGTGCGCGGAGCACCGGCGGGCCACGTCACTGATTCGGGCGCTTGGTCTTGATGACGACGACGCCATTCCCGCCGCGCGACCCATACATGGTCAGCTCGGCTGGATCCTTGAGCACCTTGATGCTCTGGATGTCGTACGGATTGATGCCCGGTATGCTGCCTCCCGGACCTGCCTCTGTCGCTACGCCATCGATGACATACAGGGGTGCCGAACTGCCGTTCAGCGTGGAGGTGCCGCGAATCCGAATGGCGACGCCGCCATCCTCGGTGCGCGACACCACGACACCGGCAACCTTGCTGGCGAGGATCTGTTCGATGGGCAGGTTGGGCGTGCGCTGGACGTCTTCCGCGCTCACGCCCGTGCCGGGCGCAGGCGCCGGGGCAGCAGAGGCGACGTCATGATTCGAGCTTCCGCCCGAACATGCGGCGCCGAGTGCAACGAGCGCGAGAGCCGTGACGCGCGTGGGTGAGAACCTACGGGCCATGATGTTCACCGCCCTGAGTCATGAGTGTGATGCCGCTGAGGCGCGCCTCGATCGGTTTCGTTCGCGCATCAACCGGTCGTGGTGTGCGACCAAGAAATCGGGTGCACGGGCCGCCCGGTGTCAACGTCCGGGAGCAATCGCGCTGTCGGTCCCTGGGTCAATTGTCGTGCGCGTCGGGACCCTGGCGTGCGCGATGCTGGTGGCCTGCTCCCCGAGCGCGCCGCGCACGCCGCCGCTCTTCGAGCTGCTCTCTCCGGCAGCCACGGGCGTCAATTTCGAGAATCGACTGCCGGAGGACACGACGTTCAATGTCCTCAACTATCTGTATTTCTATGATGGCGGGGGTGTCGCCGCCGGAGACGTGAATGGCGATGGACTGCCGGACCTGTACTTCACCTCCAACGCCGGGAAAAACAGGCTGTATCTCAATCGGGGGAACTACCGCTTCGAGGACGTCACCGATCGAGCCGGTGTGGCGGGGGTCGGCGGGTGGGCCACCGGTGTCACCATGGCGGACGTCAACGGCGATGGGCGACTGGACATCTATGTATCCGGGGTGAGCTACCTCACGAAGCACGGGCGCAACGTGCTCTACATCAACAACGGTGACGGGACGTTCACCGACCGGACGAAGGAGTTCGGGCTCGACTTCAGCGGATACTCGACGCAGGCGGTGTTCTTCGACTATGACGGAGACGGCGATCTCGACATGTACCTGCTGAACCATTCGACGCACGGCGAGCTCACGGCGGGCGAGCAACCGGATCGCCGAGTGCGGCATCCGCGCGCTGGTGATCGGTTGTACAGGAACGATAACGGGCACTTTACGGACGTCAGCGAAGCCGCGGGCATTTATGGCGGTGTCGAGGGCTTCGGGCTCGGAGTGGTGGTCTCCGACGTGAATGGCGACGGGTGTCCGGACATCTACGTCGCCAACGATTTCCAGGAGAACGACTTTCTCTACATCAACAACTGCAACGGCACGTTCACCGAGTCGAGCGAGCGGCTGACGGGACACACGAGCCGCTTTTCGATGGGCGTGGATGCGGCCGACTTCAACAACGACCTCCGGCCGGACCTGATGTCGCTCGACATGCTGCCCGACCGCGAGGAGATCCTGACCTCATCCGCCAGCTCCGAAAGCTTCAACCTCAGCATGATGCGGATGAAGGCGGGGTATCATCCGCAGTTCGTCCACAACGCGCTGCAGCTGAATCGTGGCGGGGGCGTGTTCAGCGAAATCGCGTTCTTCTCGGGCGTTGCGGCGACCGATTGGAGCTGGTCGCCGCTGTTCGCGGATCTCGACAACGACGGATGGAAGGATCTCTTCATCACCAACGGCGTGTTCCGCCGGCCGAACGATCTGGACTATATCACGGCCGTCGGGAGCGAGGCGAACCAGGCGTCGCTCGCCAATGGCGTGAAGGCGCGAAACATGGGCCTGATCGAGAAGATGCCGCAGGTGCCAGCGGCGAAGTTTGCCTATCGCAACAATGGCAACCTGACCTTCACCAACATGGCGGCCGAGTGGGGACTCGACCAGCGCGGGTTCTCGAATGGCGCGGCGTACGTGGACCTGAACAACACCGGCGCGCTCGACCTCGTGGTCAACAACATCAACGCGGTGGCGTCGATTTACCGCAATCATGCCCGGGAGCGCAATCACAACCACGCGCTGACGATTTCGCTGCGTGGCTCAGGCGCCAATACGGCGGGTATCGGATCGACGGTCATCATCACGAGCGGCGGCAAGCGTCAGATGCTGGAGCAGATGCCGACGCGTGGATTCGAATCGTCCGTCGACCCGCGCCTGCATTTCGGGCTGGGCGCGGCGACTGTCGTCGATTCGCTGACCGTGATCTGGCCCGACCGTCGTACGCAGACCCTCACGCATGTTCCAGCGGACCGCGCGCTCGTGCTCGACCAGCGTTACGCCAGCGGCCGATACGTCTTGCCACCCATGACGCCAGCACTGTTCACCGACGTCACCCGCTCGCTCGGCATTCCCTACAAGCACGAGGAGAATTCATTCGTCGACTTCGATCGCGAGCCATTGATGCCGCGGCTCGCGTCCACGGAAGGACCAGCGCTGGCCGTGGCGGACGTGAACGGCGACGGGCTCGACGACATCTATGTAGGTGGAGCGAAGTGGCAGCCGGGGAAGCTGTTCCTGCAGCAGCGCGACGGACGATTCCGCGAGAGCCCGCAACCCGCGATCCGCGCCGACAGCCTCAACGAGGACGTCGATGCGTCGTTCTTCGATGCGAATGGGGATGGCCACCCTGACCTCATCGTTGCCAGTGCGGGCAATGAATTCTGGGATCAGGCGGAAGCACTCCGTCAGCGGCTCTACATCAATGACGGGCATGGTGGATTCACGCGCGACACGACGGGTCTTCCCGTGGTCTTCGAGAACGCCGCCTGTGTGACGCCGGGCGACTTCAATGGTGATGGGCGGGT
>JBBQFW010000171.1:0-8229 GCA_038322445.1 Gemmatimonadales bacterium | reverse complement strand
CTTGACACACAAGAGTTAACGCGGATATGTTCGATCAGCTTGCACCCCCTTCGATGCCCGTTCATAGGCACTCCTCATGACGAAAGCTGATCTGGTCGAGCGAGTAACCGCCCAGATTTCCCGCACGGCCGGTCCGATGATTTCGAAGAAGGATTGTGCCCGCGTGGTTGATTCGTTCCTGGACGCCATCAAGGAGGCGCTTCAGGAGCAGAAGAATATTGAGGTTCGCGGCTTCGGCACCTTCAAGATTCGTCATCGCAAGACGCGCATGGCTCGGAATCCGAGAACGGGTTCGCCGGTGGAGGTCTCCGCGCGGCCAGTGCCGGTGTTCAAGCCGAGCAAGGAGCTGCGCGCCATGGTCGCAAACATTTCGATCGAAGAGCTGGAGCACGAGAGCGAGTACGAAGAGACAGACGTCTAACTCGTTCCTGCTTCGCGCCTTGAGCCCCAGTCGCCCGACTGGGGCTCTGTCACTTCCTGCACCCGCGGAACTTCCCCCGCCTGCTGCGGCTCTGTAGCATGCACATTTATGAGTGTGACACTTCTTCTCTTCGCTTCGTACGCAGACGCGTTTGGTACGCCGAGCCTGTCGGTTGAGCTGCCGGAGCAGGCGACCGTGGCCGACCTCTTGACCGCCATCAGCGGGAGATCAGGCGCGCACGTGCTGCCGAAAGCGCCGCTGGTCGCCGTCAACCAACGGTACGCCCATCCGTCGACGCGTATTGCATCGGGCGACGAGGTCGCCCTCATCCCGCCGGTGGCCGGCGGATGACGGCCGTCGGACGGCTGACCAACGAACCCATCGACGCATCCTCACTCGCCGTTGAGGCGGGCAGCCCGTCATTCGGTGCAATCCTGGTGTTTCTGGGAGTCGTACGCGACATCAATGACGGTCGTTCCGTGACCGCCATCGACTATTCCGCGTATGAGGCGATGGCCGCGATCCTCCTCGGCGACATCGCGCGCGAGGGCGCGGAGCGCCATGGGCCAGCGAACGTGGTGATCGTCCACCGCCTGGGCGAGCTGGGGCTTCAGGAGGCGAGCGTTGGCATTGCGGTGGCGAACGCGCATCGCGATGACGCATACCAGCTCTCACGTTGGTGCATCGACGAACTCAAGCGCCGCGTGCCGATCTGGAAGCGGGAGCACTACACCGACGGAACGCGCGAGTGGGTCGATCCTACGGGCGCAGCCGTCGAGGCATCGCGATGAGCGAGAGCTTGATCGACCAGTTCGGCCGCACCATTGAATACCTCCGGATCTCGGTCACCGACCGCTGCAACTTCCGTTGCCGCTATTGCATGCCGCTGGAAGGGCTGCCGTGGTTGCCGAAAGCGGACATCCTGAGCTACGAGGAGATCCGCGAGGTCGTGGCACAGCTGGCGCCACTCGGCTTGCGTCGCATTCGCATCACGGGCGGAGAACCGACCATTCGCCCGCAATTGGCGACGCTGATCGGCTTTATCCGCGCGGTGGGCGTGGATGACATTGCGCTCTCCACGAACGGAGTGAAGTTGCCGGAGCTCGCGCCGGCCCTCGCTGCCGCTGGACTGGATCGCGTGAACATCTCGGCCGATAGCCTGCGTGCCGATCGGATCGTCGCCATTGCGCGTCGGGACTTGGGCTTCGATCCCGTGGCGGCTGCGCAGGCAGCGGAGAATGCGGGAATCGGCCCGATCAAGCTGAATGTGGTGGTCATGCGCGGCGTCAACGATGACGAGGTGGTGGACTTCGCGCGCCTCACCCTGGAGCACCCGTGGCACGTCCGCTTCATCGAGCTCATGCCGGTGGGGTCGCTGGAGCCGATGACGGACGCAATGGTGGTGCCGAGCGACGAGTTGCTCGCCCGCATCCAGGATACGCTCGGGCCCCTGACGAGCGGCGGTGGGCCGGCCCGCGGCAATGGACCTGCGGCGTACTACTCACTCGCGGGGGCCGCGGGCAGCGTGGGCGTGATCACACCCATGACGCATACGTACTGCGGCTCATGCAACCGCGTCCGTCTCACCGCCGACGGTCGCTTGCGCACCTGCCTGTTCGGTGATCACGAAGTGGACCTGCGCGGCGCGCTGCGGCGTGGAGAGCCCCTGGCCGGCCTCGTTCGCCAGGCATTGGCCGAGAAGCCGGAAGCACACGCGTTGCTCTCGCGACGGAATGGTGGATTGCGTGCGCTCTCTGAGGTTGGAGGGTAGCGTGGCCCGGTTGCGGCGATAGCTTTCTCCTCGCAGTCTCACCTTCAGACATTCGTTCTAGACATGGTCAACAAGATTACCGTTGTCGGCGCCGGAAACGTGGGCGCGACGACTGCTCAACGTGTTGCGGAAAAGGAGCTTGCGCGGACCGTCGTGATGGTTGACGTGGCCGAGGGCATTCCGCAGGGGAAGGGGCTCGATCAGTGGCAGAGTGCGCCCATCGAGGGCTTTGATTCGCGCTTGATCGGCACCAACGGCTATGAGGAGACGAAGGATTCTGACATCGTCATCATCACGGCCGGCATCGCGCGCAAGCCGGGCATGTCGCGCGATGACCTGCTGAATACCAACGCGGGCATCGTGAAGTCGGTGTCAGAGCAGATCGCGAAGACCTCGCCGAAGGCCATCCTCATCGTGGTCTCCAATCCGCTCGACGTGATGTGCTATGTGGCCAAGGAAGCGAGTGGCTTCCCGCGCGAGCGCGTGATCGGCATGGCGGGCGTGCTCGACACCGGTCGCTATCGCGGGTTCATCGCCGAGGCGCTCGACGTCTCCGTGCGTGACATCCAGGCAATGGTCCTCGGCGGACATGGCGATACGATGGTGCCGCTCATTTCGTACACCAGTGTGAGCGGCATCCCGATCACGCAACTCATGGACAAGGCCACGCTCGACGCCATCGTGACGCGGACGCGGAACGGCGGCGCGGAGATCGTGAAGTACCTCAAGACCGGCTCGGCGTACTATGCGCCGTCGTCGGGGGCGGTGCAGATGGCGGAGGCGATCGTGAAGGACCAGCGCCGTATCCTGCCGTGCGCGGCGTGGCTCGAAGGCGAGTACGGCATGTCCGGCCTGTTCCTCGGCGTTCCGTGCAAGCTCGGGAGGAACGGCTTGGAGAAGATCATCGAAGTGGAGCTCACGGCGGACGAGCGTGCTGCGCTCGAGAAGAGCGCCGAAGCCGTTCGCGAGCCGATGTCAGCGATCAAGATGTAAGATGTGGCTGTTGACGTTGTACCGCTCCACGATCGGCAAGAAAGTCATCATGGCCGTAACTGGCCTGGTGCTGGTGTTGTTCGTGATCGGCCACATGGCAGGCAATCTCCAGGTGTTCATCGGCTCGGCGAAGATGAACGCCTATGCAGCGTTCCTGAAGAGCACGGGTGAGCTGCTGTGGCTCGTGCGCCTCGGCCTGCTGGTCGCGGTGCTGCTGCACATCCTCATGGCGTGGCAGCTCACGCGCATCAAGAATGCGGCACGTCCGGTTGACTACGTGTTGCGGCAGCCGCAGGTGAGCACGCTGGCATCCCGTACCATGCGATGGGGCGGCGTGCTGCTGCTGACCTTCATCGTCTTCCACATCCTGCACTTCACCACGGGCGCCGTGTTCCCCATGGCGAGCCGTCCCGACGTTACGTATCCCGCATTCAGTCACACGGACGTCTACGGGAACGTGGTCAGCGCCTTCCGGGTTCCATGGGTCGTGGCCTTCTACGTCGTCTCGATGTTGTTCCTCATGCTTCACCTGTTTCATGGTGCGTGGAGTTCAGTCCGCACGCTCGGCCTCGTGAAGCCGTCATCGCATCCGCTGCGTCGCCGCGCCGCGACCGTCGTCGCCGTCGCTGTGTGGCTCGGGTTCACCGCCGTGCCGGTTGCGATATTTCTCGGAGTGGTTCGCTAGATGACGCTCGACCTCAATGCCCGCGTTCCTGCCGGTGCCCTCGCCGACAAGTGGGAACGGCACAAGTTCGAAGTGAAGCTGGTGAATCCCGCGAACAAGCGGAAATACACCGTCATCGTCGTGGGGTCGGGGCTCGCCGGTGCTTCGGCTGCCGCGACGTTCAGCGAGTTGGGATACAATGTCCGCTCCTACTGCTACCAGGATTCGCCCCGCCGTGCGCATTCGATTGCCGCGCAGGGCGGCATCAACGCGGCCAAGAATTACCAGAACGACGGCGACAGCACCCAGCGGCTGTTCTACGACACCATCAAGGGCGGTGACTTCCGCGCCCGTGAGGCCAATGTCTTCCGGCTTGCGCAAATCAGCGTCAACATCATCGACCAGTGTGTGGCGCAAGGGGTGCCGTTCGCGCGCGAGTACGGCGGGCTGCTCGCGAACCGATCATTTGGCGGGGCGCAGGTGTCGCGTACGTTTTACGCACGTGGCCAGACCGGACAGCAGTTGCTGCTCGGCGCGTATCAGGCGCTTGAAAAGGAGATCGCCAAGGGCGGGGTGAAGATGTATCCCCGCGCCGAGATGCTCGACCTCATCGTGGTGAATGGTCGGGCGCGTGGCATCGTGGTGCGGGACGAAGTCACGGGCACTGTCGAGCCGGTGCTTGCCGATGCTGTGGTGCTCGCCACGGGCGGCTACGGCAACGTGTTCTATCTCTCGACCAACGCGAAGGGCTGCAACACGACGGCGATCTGGCGTTCGTACAAGCGCGGTGCGGCGTTCGCCAACCCGTGCTATACACAGATCCACCCGACCTGCATTCCGGTGCACGGTGACTATCAGTCGAAGCTCACGCTGATGTCGGAGTCACTGCGAAACGACGGACGCGTCTGGGCGCCGAAGCGGAAGGAGGATACGGGCAAGGCACCCGGCCAGATTTCCGAGGTGGATCGCGACTATTTCCTCGAGCGGAAGTATCCCGCGTTCGGGAACCTGAGCCCGCGCGACATTGCGTCACGCGCCGCGAAGGAAGTGTGCGACGAAGGGCGCGGCGTGGGGCCGGGTGGCCGCGGCGTGTATCTCGACTTCGCCGAGGCCATCAAGCGGCTCGGCGAGGACACAATTCGCGAGCGGTACGGCAACCTCTTCGAGATGTACAAGCGCATCACGAACGAGAATCCGTACCAGGTGCCGATGCGCATCTATCCCGCCGTGCACTACACCATGGGCGGGCTGTGGGTGGACTACAACCTGATGAGCACCATTCCCGGCCTGCATGTGGCGGGAGAGGCGAACTTCTCCGATCACGGCGCGAATCGGCTCGGCGCGAGTGCGCTCATGCAGGGGCTCGCCGACGGGTACTTTGTGCTGCCCTATACGATCGGGAACTATCTCGCCTCGACGAAGCTGGAGCCGGTGTCGCCCGATGCGCCAGAGGTACAGGCCGCGGTCGCCGACGTGCGCGCGCGTACGTCGAAGCTCCTCGGCATCAAGGGCAAGCGGACCGTTGCGTCGTTTCATCGCGAGCTTGGCCGCATCATGTGGGAGTATTGCGGCATGGCCCGCGACGCGGCCGGCCTGAACAAGGCGCTGGAGCTGATACCGGCGCTGCGCGAGGAGTTCTGGCGGGATGTCATGGTGCCCGGCAGCGGCGAGGATCTCAACCAGACGCTCGAGCACGCGGGGCGGGTAGCCGACTTCCTGGAGCTCGGTGAGCTCATGTGTCGCGACGCGTTGCATCGCGAGGAGTCATGCGGCGGACACTTCCGCACGGAGCACCAGACGTCCGACGGCGAGGCCCTGCGCAATGACGAGGAGTTCGCGTATGTCGCCGCATGGGAATACACCGGCGACGGGAACACGCCGGCGCTGAACAAGGAGCCGTTGGTCTTCGAGAACATCAAGCTGTCGCAGCGGAGCTACAAGTGAGCGGTTCGATGCAGATCACGTTGAAGGTGTGGCGGCAGGCGGGGCCGGACGCGCCTGGCAGCCTCGTGGAATACCAGGCGACGGACGTCAGCCCGGAGATGTCCTTTCTCGAGATGCTCGACGTCGTCAACGAGCGACTCATGCAGAAAGGTGACGTGCCGATCGCGTTCGACCACGATTGTCGTGAGGGCATCTGCGGCTCGTGCGGCGTGATGATTGATGGCGTCGCGCACGGCCCGATGAAGGGGACGACGACCTGCCAGCTGCACATGCGGAGCTTCACGGATGGCGACACCATCGTCATCGAGCCCTGGCGTGCGAAGGCGTTTCCGGTCATCAAGGACCTGGTCGTCAACCGCGGCGCGTTCGACCGGATCATCCAGGCGGGCGGCTACATCAGCGCGGCAACCGGCGGTGCGCAGGACGGCAACATGATCCCGGTGCCAAAGGCGGCGGCGGATTCCTCGATGGATGCGGCCGCCTGCATTGGCTGCGGCGCGTGCGTGGCCGCATGTCCGAACGCGTCGGCGTCGCTGTTCACGAGTGCGAAGATCGCGCACCTCGGGCTCTTGCCGCAGGGCCAGCCCGAACGCTATCGTCGCGCCCTGAAGATGGTCGCACAGATGGACATCGAGGACTTCGGCGGCTGCACGCTCTTTGGCGAGTGCCAGGAAGCCTGCCCGAAGGAGATCAGCATCGACTTCATCTCGCGCATGAACCGCGACTTCGTGTATGCGTCGGCAACTGCGGTCGAGCAAAAGTCGGGGGGCGGGCACGGCTGAGCGCGCATCGATTCGCTGATCGGGATGAGCACGCACAACGCCTCCCCGCGAATCGGTGGCGTTGTGCGTTTGAGCGGGCAATGGATGCGCATTGCCGGGCATGCAAGCGCCGCCAGGCCGAGGCCCAGACGCATGGCAATGACTACAGCCGCGGCAGTGTCACACCGTGCTGGCCCTGATACTTCCCCCGCTTGTCGCGATACGAGATCTCCGGCTCTTCCTCGCCCTTGAAGAACAGCACCTGCGCGATGCCCTCATTCGCGTAGATCTTTGCGGGCAACGGTGTGGTGTTCGAGATCTCCAGCGTCACATAGCCCTCCCACTCCGGCTCGAAGGGCGTGACGTTGGTGATGATCCCGCACCGGGCGTAGGTCGACTTGCCCACCGTGACGGTCAGGATGTTGCGCGGAATACGGAAATACTCGACCGAACGCGCGAGCGCAAAGCTGTTGGGCGGGACGATGCACACGTCCGTCTCGACCTCGACAAAGCAGCTCGGGTCGAAGTTCTTGGGATCCACGACGGAATTCATCACGTTCGTGAAGATCTTGAATTCCCGGGCGACCCGCATGTCGTAGCCGTAGGAACTCACGCCATATGAGATGACACCCTCCCGCATCTGTCGGCCTTCGAACGGTTCGATCATCCGGTGCTCGGTGGCCATGCGGGTGATCCAGCGGTCGGACATGATGCTCATGCGATCTCGGGCGGAGGGAAGCAGGGTGCGCGCGCGGGTAAGCTAGTCCGTCCGCGCTCGCTCAGGCAATGCAGCGGACGGCGGAGCAGGGCAGAGCGCAGCGTGTGTTTCCTGTCGGCGTCAGCTTCGGGGAACCAGCGGCGACTTCACGACGGCTTCTGCCCATCACGCTCGCCGCGGAAAATGGGCGCGCTACCGCCCGCTTCACACTGATGCAGACAGCAGCCAACGGAAGTCTCTGCCATTGTTGGTTCTGGCGTTGACACCCGTTTGCGGCATCGGGTACCTTGATGTGCTGCGACTTAGTGAAAGATTTCACGAGGGCGGAGAATCGATGGAACGCTCGTACTTGCCTGTGCTTTTGTTGCTGGGCTTCGTCGTCATGAACGGAGTCCTCATCGTCCTCATATCGCACCTGACCCTGCGTCCGCGGCCCACCGCGGAAAAACAGACACCGTACGAGTCCGGCATGCCGGTCCTCGGCGACGCGCGCGAGCGCTTCTCGGTGAAGTTCTACATGGTCGCGGTGCTGTTCATCATCTTCGACATCGAGACGGTGTTCATGATCCCGTGGGGCGCCCATTTCCGGCAGCTCTCCTGCGGCGTGGACCTCGTCGACGGCGCCTGTCCGTCGGGCCAGCTCTCGCTGTTCGGCCTCTACGAGAGGCTCGTGTTCATCGCGATCCTCCTCGTTGGCTACGTCTACGTCTGGAAGAAGGGAGCACTGCAATGGGATTGAGCCCTCGTCCGGAGTCGAACTTCACGACGATTGATCCACAGAGCCAGGAAAGCTGGGTTACCACGAAGCTCGATTTTCTGGTGAACTGGGGCCGCGCCAACTCCCTGTGGCCGATGCCCTTCGGCACCGCTTGCTGCGCCATCGAGTTCATGGCCACGGCGGCGTCCAAGTACGACCTGGCCCGCTTCGGCATGGAGCGCATGAGTTTCTCGCCACGC
>JBBQFW010000170.1:0-8286 GCA_038322445.1 Gemmatimonadales bacterium | reverse complement strand
ACCGGAACTCGTCGAGGCTCTCCTGGAGCGCCATCGCGCCACGCCGCGACTCGGTGATATCCGTGACGATGCCAGTCAGTCGGACGACCTTCCGGGCGGCATCGCGGACCTGGAACCCGCGGGTGCGCACCCAGCGGATCTCGCCATCGGGCCGGGTAATGCGATGCTCCACGTCGACACTGGGCGTATCGCGCGTGAGCCCATCGAAGGCGGTCCGGACACGCTCGCGGTCTTCGGCGACGATGACATCAACCCATTGCTGCGGATTGGCGTAGAACGTGTCCGCGGACACGCCCCAGATCCGCTCGAAGGCCGGACTGAGGTAGAGCACCTTCCGCATGTCAGCCGATCGGATCCAGAACACATCAGTGATGTTGTTCGCCAGCAGGTTAAAGTTGTCCGTGCTCTCGCGCAGCGCGTTTTCCGTCGCCTTGCGCTTGGTGATGACGTTCGCCGACGGGACGAGGAAGACGACATGGCCGGCCTCGTCCCGCAGCGGCTGCAGGGAGAAGTCGATGTCGATCAGACGGCCATCCGCCCCACGCACCTGCGTGTCGTACCGCGACGCTTCGCCGTGCGCCGCGCGCGCGATCGTTTCGCGCAGCCGCTCCTGCTTCTCTGACGAGTAGGCCCACCACCCGGAGTCCACGAAGGGCTTGCCGAGGACGTCGTGCGGCTGCAACCCGGCTGCCTCGAGCACCGACCGATTGGCTTCGACAAGGATTCCTTCCGGCGTCAGCAGCCCCACGAACATGCTGGGGCCAATGCCGTCGATGAGATCGCGCAGACGCTTCTGGCTCCGCTGCAGCTCGGCCTCCGACTCCCGCAGCTCCCGCACCGACACCACCTCGTCGGTGACGTCCACCCCATGGGCGACGATGGCATACGCACCATCGGCCTCGCGCAATCGCTGGTACACGAAGTTGGCGTAGCGCGTCTCGAGGGGCGCACCGGGTTCGCGGGCAAGGGTCACGGGGAGGTTGCGTCCCTCAAAGGGCTCGCCCGTGTCGCGCACGCGGTCCAGCAGCTCGATGAACCCCTGCTCGCGCACCTCAGGCATCACCTCGGCGACAGTCTTCCCGATGATGTCGCGTCGCCCGATGGCCCGCTGGTACGCGGGGTTGGCCAGCACGAAGGTGTGGTCTGGGCCGCGCAGCACGGCGTGGACGGAGGGCGCGTGCTCGAAAATGGCTGACAGGCGCATGCGGTCCGCCACCAGCGACGCCGTCAACGCGACGCGATCGCGATCGGTGAGCATGCGCTGGGTGGTCTCCTGGCACACCACCAGCACCCCGTCGATGCTGCCGCTCTCCGTGAAGACGGGGCTGTAGCCGTAGGTCCACCACACGTCGTCGCGGCGTCCGTCGCGGTCGATCGGGATGTAGACGTCCTCGTGCCAGGTGGCCACGCCGGTGCTGAGGACGCCGTGTATCTCGGGCCCGCTCACGTCCCACGTGTCAGTCCAGAAGTTGGCGCCCGAGGCGCCGAGTCCGCGCGGATGCCGCCCATTGTCGCCGAGGCTGGGGCGAAAGGCATCGTTGTAGAACTGAATCAGCTCCGGACCCCAGAAGAGGAGCATGGGGCTGCGAGCGGTGATCAGGTTGCGCACCGTGACGGTGAGGCTCGGTGGCCAGTCGTCGACTGATCCGAGGGGGGTGGACGCCCAGTCGAAGGCGCGGGACAGCCTCGCCATCTCGCTCTCGCCGGGAAAGGTCAGCTCAAGGGCCGTGCGGTGATCAGTCGACGAGGCCATTATCGAGTCTCATACCCGCGTCGGGGTGGAGAGGTTGGCGGCACGTGAGTCACGTTCTCCGCCTTCTTCCTCGTCGGCATGACGCATCCCGCGCCATGCCGCGCGCTCGGTGCGATGCGAGTGGCGTGTAGTGCTTTGGCCATTCCGGATGACGCCGAGGATGTCGACGCGGTGGAATTCACCGCCCTTCATGACGTCCGGCGAGAGACGGACGTCGAGGAAGAACAGCTTCATTTCACCAGGTCGGGCAAGTCCCAACCGGAGGTCGCCGCGTTCGCGGCGATCTGCAGTGAGTGCTCTCCCCGAAGGCGCCGAAGATGTCGGCCTCAGCGTGCCCCAACCAATTTCCCGCCAGTATTGCAAGAACACCTCCAGTATCGGCTGCTCGCAGGAAAACAGTGACCTGATGTGGCGCGCCCGAAATGCGTGCTTTTAGCAGATGTACTTGGGGGCAATGTTGCGGTGCGGGACGTTTGCATCAGCGTCCGCGCGCGTCGTCGGCTGGCGCGATACGCGCGGGTGCATGCACGCCATGATGGCGGCGCTCCTCGCGCGGGCCGCCACGCAGGCGCGATCTTGCGCACCGGAGAGTGGCGGCTGAGGGGCGCGCTGCGCTATCGTGCTGCACTGCACCCCTGGCGAAATTGGCAGACGCGGGGAACTTAAAATTCCCTTCCGGTAACGGAGTGCCGGTTCGATCCCGGCGGGGTGCATTGAGGGCCCAACGCTTTACTGAATAGGGGTATTTTCCGCTGACGAGAACGCAAACGGGGAGCTTTCGCTCCCCGTTTCATGCGATCCCAAGCGGGAGACGGGACTCGAACCCGCGACCCCAACCTTGGCAAGGTTGTGCTCTACCAACTGAGCTACTCCCGCAATGCTCCCCAAGCTAGTCGAGCGTCGCACCCACTGGTAGCAAGACGCTGGAGCCGATCAGCCCTTCATTCCCAGCACGTGCATCGCGTGCCACGCCGTCGACGCGAGCAGTCCTGATAGCGCCGCGTCGCCCCCGTTGCTCACCGCAGCGCCGCTCTCGTCGACGATCTCTGCGGCGACGCCTCCATGCAACGGCGCGCGACGTAGCCACTCGAGCACACTCGGCCCATCGGGACCAAGGAGGCGCCCGATCTGGCGCACCAGCGCCGACGGATCGGGGTCGATGGCCTTCACCGTTCGACGATACAGCGAGTCCTGTCGATCGATCGCCTCATACATCGGGATCCAGAACGCGCTGGCGACGTCCACGTCCGCCTCCGAGCGATGGCCCGCGAGATCCACCGCCGACGCAAGCTTGCCCTTCGCATCACGGTCGTTGGCGAAGTGCCGCTTGATGGCGGCACGCACCGCGGCGGGATCCTCGACATCCCTGGCGCTCTGCTCATCGAGCGTGCGTCGGAGCACCTCGAGCGCCTGCGCGACGGCCGCGTTGGCGTGCAGGGTAAACGGAAAAGCGGTTGGCGTTCCCGCCGTGGTGACATCCGTCGAGTACAGGGGCACCCGGCCATCCCGGCGATCCTTCAGGTCGTCACCCGACAGGTAGAGCGCGTCGCCGATGGCCGGCTCGTCTACGATGGCGTCGTCACCGGTATCGCGGATATACCGATCGACGGCAATCGGATACGCCGCCACCCCTTCGAGCGCAAAGCCCGGCTCGAAGAGGGTGCCGTCGAAATAGTGGACGCCTCGCCCGGGTGCGTACGCGTGCAGCTCGCACATTCGCAGCAGCAGCTCGCGCGCGAGGCCCGTGTCCGCGAGCTGCACGGCGGGCAACGTCCACATCAACGCATCCCAGTCGCGGATCGTGACACCGGCACTGTGCCACGGTGCGCGCGTCCGGACGAGATAGTAGTGCGCGTCGTCGAGCGCCCGCGCGACCCCATAGAAGTACGCGAACAGGAGGTTGCGGTTGATGAGGCGGTCGATGGCCTCGACGCCGGTGCTCTGCTCCAGTTGCTGGAGCGCCTCGCGCGTGCCGGCGAGCAACGCGCGCCAGCCCCGGCGCTGCAGCACCGCGGCCGTGGCTTCGGCGCCGTCGCGCTCGGGCCCTGCCGCCAGGTAGAACGACACCTGGGCCGTCCCGGCAGCAGGAACATGAATCGAACGGGTGACACTGAAGGAATTGCCGCCAACCGTGGTTTCCGACTCGCCATCTGCCCCAAAGGCGAGCGCCACGAGCCCTGGCTGCGCGCTCCCCTCGAGCAACACCAGCCCATTCGCACTGAGGGACACACGCGCCGCATCCTCGGCGGGACGTGCCGTCCGTACCCGCAACTGCCGGTGGCCGAGTGTGCCGTCCATGCGCACGCGCACGTCGTGCGGCGACGCTCCGCGGTTCTCGAACGCAAAGACATACACGGCCCCGGCGACGTCGACATCGCGCCCATACGGAGCGAAAATGCTGCCGCGGACCACGAGGTCGCCAAGGGCACAGGTGAACGTCGGCAGCCAGGCGGCGGCGCGTTCCCATGCCATCGTACCGGCGGAGAGGTCCTGTGTCACACCGTCGATCTCGATGACGGGCTTGAGCAGCGGCGGGCCGTCGCCGTTGATGAAGCCGGCGCTCCCGGCCAGCTCCACGGCGGCACGGGCGCCCCGATGCAGCATCCCGACCGCGTGGATGGACCCGTCCGCGGGATGAATGCACGGGAGGGCGAGCCAGTGATTGCCCGTGAGCTGCCAGGGAACGTTCGGGAGTGCCGCGTGTGTCACGATGTCGTGCGGAGGAAGTTGAAGGCCGTGCGCACCAATGATAACCTTCAGCCACATGCATCCGCTCGGTCCACTCAGATCCCTCATCGCCCGCGTGGCGTCGCCGCGCGCCCGATGGCGGAAGGCGCTCGTCCTGGTGCTCCTCGGCATGATGCCGAGTGTGGTGCAGGCCCAGCTCACCCTCACGCATACCGAAGACGCGGCGCCCGTTCCTCAGGGCGCGCTGCGCTTCCGGATGACGACCGGTTGGACGCGCTATGACGAGCGGTTCATCGCCGGCGGTCGACGTTCACTGACCGATGAAATTTCCGCGGACTCGCTTGGATCGGCGCAGCTACCGTACCTCGCCCCGATCGAACAGGCATTGCGGACACTTGCCGCCGATCCGCGCGCGCGCTTGTCGCTCGGAAAGCTCGCTGCGTACAGCGACGCGCGCATCGTGACCACGCCGATCGCGTTTGAATACGGGCTCACGCGTCGCCTCAGCTTCGGCGTGATGTTCCCCGTCGTGCAGACGCGTCGGAACATCGCCTTCGGCATCAACAGGGACTCGGCGGCGAACGTCGGGTTCGTCCCTTCGCGGCAGCGTGACAGCGCGGCAAAGGTGAATGCGCTCGTGTACGGCGGCTTCACCAGGGCGGCAGACAGCCTCGCCACACTCCTCGCCCGGTGTCCATCCAACCCGACGGCCCTGGGTTGCGCGGCGGTCAACGCGAACTCGACCGACGCCGCAGCGGCGGCCACGCTGGCGCGCCAGTATGCGGAGGCGGTCAGGTCCTCGCTCGGAACGGATACGGCCAGCACGCGGATGGCGCCAAGGAAGGGCGGCACGCTCGCTACGAGCATTGAAGTCGAGCGTATCATCATCAATGCGCGGTTACAGAAGTACCTCGGCGCGTCAGCGGGTGCGAGCAGTGGCATCTTCACGCAGGCCATCCCGTTCTCGTACATCGACCTTCAGGGACGCAACGGAGTGCCCGGCCTGCTTCAGGGTTCGCTTGGCGGCGTGGATTCCTTGCAGACCACGAACAAGCTTGCACTCGGCGGCGTCACGTTCGCGCTGCAGTACCAGGTGTTCGACCACTTCCGCATCGACTCCGTCTCCGCGCCGTCCTTCCAGAGTCGTCTCGCAGTCGGTGGGGGCTTCAAGTTCGAGCGGCTGCTCCAGGACTCCGCGCGGAAGCTCGGCATTATTTCCCCCGGCAACGGTTCGGCGGTCGAGGTGCATTCGGCGATGGACATCATCGCCGGGAACCTCGGTGGCACGGCGGCGGTGCGGTACACGAAGTATCTGCCGCATACGGTCAATGCCCCGCTCGTCGGCGATCCGGAATCCTTCTGGCCCACTCCGGTGTTCGTCAGCGCCGACGCGACCGCCGGTTCAGTCATTGGGCTCGACCTCACACCCCGATTCCTGATCGGCCCCTCGTTCGCGTTCGATGCCCACTATGGATTCGAGCGTACCGGTGCCACGACATACGATCGCGTCGTCCCACCGTCGACCTGCCCGATCTGCTCGGCCGCCGCCACAGTGTCCACGTCTGCGCGCAACGCGCAGCGCGTGGGTTTCGGCGTTCGCTACTCGACGGTGGACGCGTGGCAACGCGGACAAGCCGGAACGCCGCTGGAAGTCTCATTCACCCACCTGCAGACCATTTCGGGCGACGCTGGTGTCGCGCGCCTGCAGCGGGACCAGGTACAGGTGCGACTGTACTTCCGGCTCAGGTCGAACCGGTAGCGGCCGACCTGCGCCGGGACCGCTTGGCCTCGGACGTCGCGCTCGCAGTGTCCGTCGTCAGGACCGCCGCCGAATCCAGCAGCTCGCGCGCATGCGCACGACTCACTTCGCTCTCGGGATCACCACCAAGCATGCGCGCGATCTCGGCGACGCGCGCGTCGTCGGTCAGCACGGTGACGTCGGCTGTCGTCACTCCACCCCGCGCGCCCTTGCTCACGAGGATATGGTGATGTCCACGCGCAGCGATCTGCGCGAGATGCGTGATCGCGAAGACCTGATGATCACCGGCAACGCGCCGCATCGTTTCACCGACCTGCAGCCCGACCCGGCCGCCGATGCCCGCGTCGACCTCGTCGAAGATGAGCGTGCCCACATGGTCGAGTCGCGCGAGGATCGTCTTGAGGGCAAGCATGACGCGCGAGAGTTCCCCACCCGACGCAACGCGGGCGAGCGGTCGATCCTCGTGTCCCACATTCAGCGACACCCTGAACTCCACGGCTTCGGCTCCATCGGGACCGAGCTCGCGGAGCGGCAGCAACGCCGCGTGGAACCGCCCGTCGCTCATGCCGAGATCGGGCAGCACTTCGTCCACCGCCCCGGCGAGCCGCTCGGCGGCACGCGTGCGCAGCTGCGTGAGCGCCCGTGACTGCTCCTCGAGTCGCGCGACCGCGGTGAGCTCGTTCTGCTCGAGCACCCGGAGGTCGAGTGCGGCCGAGTCGACGAGATCCAGCTCGGCGCGCGCCGACGTGCCCTGGTCGATGACCTCGCCGAGCGTCTCGCCATACTTCTTGGTGAGCTTGAAGAGGAGGTCGCGGCGTCGGCGTACCGCCTCCAGTCGTGACGGATCGAGCTCGATCGACGACTCATAGTCGGTCAGCTCACGCGCCAGGGCCTCGAGCCCGTAGTACGCAGTGTCGTACGCCTCCTGCAGGCGGGCCAGCGTTGGGTCAACGCGCTGAATGGTGGCAAGGAGGCGATTGACCGCGGCGAGTCGCGGCAGCAGCGACTCTTCGGCGCCCTCGAGGGCCGTGGCGATGCCGGTCGCGAGCTCGCGCAGCTCTTCCGCGTTCTCGAGGCGCCTCGCTTCGTCCTCCAGCCGCACGTCCTCTCCGTCCACGAGCCGCGCCCCTTCAATCTCCGCGACGACGTGCCGGAGATAGTCGGCGCGTTTCTCTGCGTCGGCCTTGCGACGACGAAGGTCCGTAATGTCGCGGCGGGCTGCGGCGAGGCTCGCGTGCGCGTCGCGGACAGCGCTCGCCTGCTCCGTTGCGCCAGCGAACGCATCGAGGATGCGCCGCTGCGCATCGCCGTCGAGCAGCGACTGCGCCTCGTGCTGTCCGTGCAGGTTCACGAGCAGCCGGCCCACCTCCGCGAGGATGGTGGCACTCACCGTTGTGCCGTTGACCCACGCGCGCGCGCGTCCGGCAGACGCGATCTCGCGCTTGAGCACCACGAGTGGCTCTTCCGCATCGATCCCACGCTCGTCGAGCAGCGCACTGATCTCGGGCTGGCCGCTGATGTCGAACACGCCCTCCACGCTGGCGCGGTCGGCGCCGGTGCGAATCAGGTCCGGGCTGGCGCGCTCACCCAGCAGCAGGCCGAGCGCGCCGACGATGATGGACTTGCCCGCGCCGGTCTCGCCCGACAGCACGTTGAACCCGCGCGCCAGGGGCAGCGTCAGCGATTCGATGATGGCGAAATTCCTGATGCGCAGCTCGGTCAGCATTTCGTGCGTTCGTCTCGCTCGAGCAACCCTCCCCACTGCAGCTTCTCGCGCATGGTGGCAAAGAAGCTTGTCTCAGGGAAGCGCACGATCGGCACCGAGTGTGCGGACCGTCGGATGGCGAGCGTCTCGCCGCGACTGAATGTCGCACCGACCTGTCCGTCGACCGTTACCAAAAGCTCGTCCGGACCATCCTCAACCCGCACGGTGACTTCCGCGGTGGGTGGCAGCACCAGCGGCCGAAGCGCCAGCGTGTGGGCACTCACCGGCGTCACGAGGATCGTCTCCAGCGTGGGAAACACGATCGGCCCGCCCGCCGACAGGTTGTACGCGGTCGATCCCGTGGGTGTCGCGATCACGATG
>JBBQFW010000169.1:0-8368 GCA_038322445.1 Gemmatimonadales bacterium | reverse complement strand
GGCCACGTCTTCGCGGCATGGTGACCACGCACGGTGATCACCGTCTGGCGATGGCGTTCGGCGTGTTGTCGGCGATGCCCGGCAACGAGATCGCCATCGACGATCGCGACTGCGTGGCAGTCTCGTATCCGGACTTCTGGGCCCACCTGGCACGGGTCGTCGCCCGATGACCGCGGTGCCGCACATCGTGATCGCCATTGATGGGCCGGCCGCCTCGGGCAAGTCGTCCACCTCGCAGTGGGTGGCCGAAAAGCTCGGCTTCCTGCACGTCGACTCCGGATCGCTGTACCGGGCGCTGACCGCCGCCCTCCTTCGAGCGGGCGCGCCGCCGGAGCGCTGGACACCGGCGGTGATGCTCGCGCAGGGCTCGCGCATCTCGCTCCGGGCGGACGCGACCTCCTTCTCCGCGCTCATCGACGGTGCGGCGGCGGAGGAGGAGATTCGCGGGACGCTGGTCACGTCGCACGTGTCGCTCGTGGCCACCGCGCCGGACGTGCGGGTGTGGGTGAATGCACGCGTGCGCGAGGCGGCGCGCGACCATGACGTCGTGGTGGACGGGCGCGACATGGGCACCGCCGTCTTCCCGGAGGCGACCCTGAAGATCTTCCTCATCGCCGATCCCTGGGAGCGGGCGCGACGTCGCCTGAGCCAACGGCTCGATCATCGGCCAACGGAGGAGGAGATCGCGGCCGAGACGGACGTGCTGGTTCAGCGGGACGCGAAGGATGCGACCCAGACCGTCCAGGCCAAGGATGCGGTGGTGCTCGATACGACGTATCTGACGCAGGCGGAGCAGGTGGAACGGATCGTCGCGCTGGCGCGCGCCGTAAGTCAGCGTCCCCACATCACTTAATGTTGACGTGCGGATCGGGCGCCCCTATATTTTCAGGTTCGCCATGACTGTACCCCCGGCCACACGCCGAGTGGTACAGCGCCCGCCCGCCATTCCGGCGTCGCTGGCACGTCCTCTGACTCGCCGCGGCGAGCGAAAACATTCCGCGATCTAGGAGACTTGTCCACAAGTATGACTGAGCTCGAGACCTCTACCGGCTTGGCGGCGCTGACCGCGCGCGAGAAGCGCGACGCGCAGCGCGCGATTCTTCGCCCCCTTGCCAACCTGCGCCCGGAACTCGTCGACGATGAGGGCTATTCGCCCGACGAGCTTGAAGCGATGATGGAGATGTACAACGGCACCATGGCGTCGATCGACGAGGGCGAGATCGTCAAGGCTCGCGTTCTCGAGATTCGCGACAACATGGTCGTGCTCGACATCGGCTTCAAGTCGGAAGGCAGCGTCCCGCTCGAAGAGTTCAAGGATTTTCCCGACCTCAAGATCGGTGACGAAGTCGAGGTGCTGCTCGAGCATCTGGAAGACCAGGAAGGCTCGGTCGTCCTCTCGAAGAAGAAGGCGGACTTCATGCGCGTGTGGGAGCGCATCCGTCTCGCCTACGAGAACGAGCAGCCGGTGGAAGGCACGCTCGTCAAGAAGATCAAGGGTGGTGTCGTCGTCGACCTCATGGGCGTCGACGCGTTCCTCCCCGGCTCGCAGATCGCCCTGCGGCGCGTGCCGAACATCGACGAGCTACTCGGCCAGAAGTTCGAGTTCAAGATCATCAAGCTGAACAAGCGCCGCCGAAACATCGTGGTGTCGCGTCGCGTGATCCTCGAGAACGAGCGTGCGGGGAAGCGCGAGAAGCTCATGAAGGAGCTGGAGAAGGACCAGATCCGGAAGGGCGTCGTCAAGAACATCACGGACTTCGGTGCGTTCATCGATCTCGGTGGCGTGGACGGCCTGCTGCACATCACGGACATGTCGTGGGGCCGCATCTCGCACCCGTCGGAGCTCGTGGCCATTGGTGCAGAGCTCGAGGTGAAGGTGCTGGATATCGACTGGCAGCGCGAGCGCATCTCGCTCGGCCTCAAGCAGCTCCAGAGCTACCCGTGGAAGGACGTGGCCGAGAAGTATCCGGTCGGTACCCGCGTGCAGGGGAAGGTCGTCAGCATCACGAACTACGGTGCCTTCATCGAGCTCGAGCCGGGCATCGAAGGCCTGGTGCACATCTCCGAGATGAGCTGGACGCGCAACGTCCGTCATCCGAGCAAGCTTGTCAGCATCGGCGAGACCATCGAGGCGGTGGTGCTCAAGGTCGATCCGAACGAGGAGAAGATCTCGCTCGGCATGAAGCAGACGGAGCAGGATCCATGGGTCGTGCTGCCGCTCAAGTACCCGGTCGGCACGCGCATCAACGGCAAGGTTCGCAACCTCACGAGCTTCGGCGCATTCGTGGAAATCGAGCCGGGCATCGATGGCCTGATTCACATCTCCGACATGAGCTGGACCAAGCGTGTCCAGCATCCGTCGGAAGTCGTGAAGAAGGGCGATGCGGTCGACGTCGTGATCCTCAACATCGACAGCGAGAACAAGCGCATCTCGCTCGGCCTCAAGCAGGCCGAGGAAGATCCGTGGCTCCGCATCGGCGAGAACTATCCGGTTGGTACGGAGATGCGCTCGACGGTCGTGCGGTTGATGGACAAGGGCGTCGTGGTCGACATCGGCAACGACATCGAGGGCTTCGTGCCCATCTCGCAGCTCTCGCTCAATGGCCAGCCGGTGAACAGCCCGGACGAAGTGGTCTACGAGACGATGTTGCTGGACACGCGCGTTCTTGAGGTTGATCCGATTCACCGTCGTATCGTGCTGAGCGTCGTCAACATCCCCGAGGAGCAGCCGCCTCGTCCGGAGACGCCGTCGAAGATCCACACGGAAGACGAGATCCTCGACATTCCGATGGACATTCCGATGGACGCCGGCGACGAGTAGGTCGCCAGCGCAGGTTGCAGGACAGGGAGCCCGCCATGGTCAGCCATGGCGGGCTCTCCTGCATTCGGCATTGCCGATAAGTCCGACTAGCTAGTACTCGCGCGGGAGCGAACCTGTCCACGGCAGACTGTGAGTGGAGCGATCCGACGCGTGCCGTGGCATCCCGCAGTGGCGGTGCTGGTACGGGCCCACGTGAACGACTAGGTTTTCTCCCCTATGACGATGCGAGACAAACTCGGCCAGCTGGAGCGCCGCGCGGCGGAGGCCGAGCTCGGCGGCGGAGCGGCGCGCCTCACGACACAACACGGCAAGGGCAAGCTGTCGGCGCGCGAGCGCATCGACCTGCTCCTGGACGAAGGAAGCTTCGTGGAGCTCGATCGCTTCGTCACGCATCGTTCGCACGACTTCGGGCTCGAAAAGGAGCTGTACTACGGCGACGGCGTGGTCACGGGGTACGGCCGGATCGAGGGCCGACTCACGTATGTCTTCTCGCAGGACTTCACGGTCTTCGGCGGCTCGCTCAGCGAGGCCTTCGCGGAGAAGATCTGCAAGATCATGGATCTCGCTGTTCGGAACGGTGCACCCGTGATCGGGCTCAACGACTCCGGCGGTGCGCGCATTCAGGAAGGCGTGGTCTCGCTTGGTGGCTACGCTGAAATCTTCCTGCGCAACACGCTCGCGTCCGGCGTCATCCCGCAGATCAGTGCCATCCTCGGCCCCTGTGCGGGCGGCGCGGTGTACTCGCCCGCCATCACCGACTTCACGTACATGGTGCGGAAGACGAGCTACATGTTCGTCACCGGGCCGAACGTCGTGAAGACGGTGACGCACGAGGACGTCACCATGGAGGAACTCGGCGGCGCTGACACGCACACCGCCACCAGTGGTGTCGCGCACTTCGCGCACGATTCCGAACCGGCGTCGCTCCAGGCCATCCGTGACCTGTTCGCGTACATCCCGTCGAATAACCTGGACGAGCCGCCGCGTGGGCGCGGCACGGATCCGCGCGACCGGCGCGACGAGGCACTGCTCGACGTCATACCCGAGAATCCGAACAAGCCGTACGACATGCACGAGGTCATTCGTCGCATCGTGGATGACGGCGTGTTCTACGAAGTGCACGCCGCGTTCGCGCAGAACATCCTGTGCGGCTTTGCGCATCTTGGCGCGTACAGCGTCGGCATCGTCGCGAACCAGCCGGCCATGCTCGCCGGCGTCCTCGACATCAATGCCTCGATCAAGGCGGCGCGTTTCATCCGTTTCTGCGATGCCTTCAACCTCCCCATCATCACCCTCGAGGATGTGCCGGGCTTTCTTCCGGGTGTCGCGCAAGAGCACAACGGCATCATTCGCCACGGGGCCAAACTGCTCTACGCGTACTGCGAGGCGACCGTGCCCAAGCTCACCGTGATCACGCGCAAGGCGTACGGCGGCGCATACGACGTCATGAGCTCGAAGCACATCCGGGGCGACCTCAACCTCGCGTGGCCGACCGCGGAGATCGCGGTCATGGGACCCAAGGGCGCGGTCGAGATCCTCTTTCGCAAGGATATCGCCGAGAGCGATGATCCGTCCGCGGCGACGGACGCAAGGATCAACGAGTATCGCGACAAGTTCGCGCATCCCTACGTGGCCGCGGGTCGCGGATACCTGGACGACATCATCGATCCGCGCGACACGCGACCGCGGCTCATCGATGCGCTGGACACCCTTCGCACGAAGCGCGATCGGAATCCGCCGAAGAAGCATGGCAACATTCCGCTCTGATGCCGGTCACGAGCGCACGAACGGAGCGGCGACGTGTTTAAGAAGGTTCTGATCGCGAATCGCGGCGAGATCGCGCTGCGGATCATCCGCGCCTGCCGTGAGCTCGGCGTACGAACCGTCGCCGTCTATTCCGAGGCGGACGCGCGCGCGCCGCATGTGCGCGAAGCGGATGAGGCCGTGCTGCTCGGTCCCGCGCCATCGAGCGAGTCGTATCTCAAGGGCGACGCGGTCATCGCCGCAGCGCTGCGCACCGGCGCCGAGGCGATTCATCCCGGATACGGATTCCTCTCGGAGCGCGAGTGGTTTGCGCGCGCCGTACGTGATGCGGGACTCGTGTGGATCGGACCACCAGCTGAAGCGATTGCCGCCATGGGCAGCAAGACGTCGGCGCGTGCGCTTGCGATTGCCGCCGGCACGCCGGTCGTCCCTGGGACGACGACGGCACTTCGTGACGCGGCCGAAGCGACTGAAGTGGCGGAGCGTTTTGGTTACCCGGTGCTCCTCAAGGCAGCCGCGGGCGGCGGCGGAAAGGGCATGCGCGTCGTGCATGCGTCCGCCGAACTCGAAGGTGCGCTGGCCTCGGCGCAGCGCGAGGCGAAGAACGCGTTCGGCGATGATGCGGTGTACGTGGAGAAGTACATCGTCGGGCCGCGCCACGTGGAGATCCAGGTGCTGGGCGACATGCACGGTACCATGCTCCATCTCGGTGAGCGCGAATGCTCGGTGCAGCGCCGGCACCAGAAGATGATCGAGGAGGCGCCGAGTGTTGCGGTCACGCCGGAACTCCGCGAGCGGATGGGTGCAGCGGCGGTCGCCGCGGCGAAGGCGGCGGGTTACGTGAATGCAGGGACGTGCGAGTTCCTGCTCGATGCGTCGGGCGAGTTCTATTTCCTCGAGATGAACACGCGCATCCAGGTCGAGCACCCGGTGACGGAGCTCGTGACGGGCATCGACCTTGTGCAGTGGCAGCTCCGGATTGCGTCGGGCGAGCGGCTGCCCTTCGTGCAGTCGGATATCACGCCGCGTGGCTGGGCCATCGAATGCCGCATCACGAGTGAGGATCCCGCCAACGGCTTCCTGCCTTCCACTGGTCGCGTGCAGTACCTGCATGTGCCCAGCGGTCCCGGCGTACGGTGGGACGGCGGCATCGAGCTCGGGAGCGAGATCTCGCTGTACTACGATCCGATGCTCGCGAAGCTCATCGTCTGGGCGCCCACGCGGAGCGAGGCGGTCGATCGCATGCATCGAGCGCTGCTCGAATTGACGATCGAAGGCGTCGAGACATCCCGGGACTTTCACCTGCGCGTGTTTGAGGACGCCGAATTTCGGGACGGCGCCATCGAGATCCAGTGGCTCGAGCGCCGACTCGCCGACCTTACGAACCGCCCGCCGCCGCCCGAAGGCGTAATGCGCGCCGCGATCGCGGCCGTCCTCCTCGTGGAGCGTGAACGGAGTGTGCCGCGTGCGCCCGCGCCTTCGGCAGCGGGCGCCACCACCCCGGATTTCTCTGATCGCACGAACTGGGTGCGCGCGGCGCGCCTCGAGGGCCTGCGGTGAGGGCCGCCACCGCACGCGTTGAGCTCACGGGCATTGCGGCCGGCGGTGATGCGGTCGGGCGCACCGATGGCATGGTGGTGTTCGTGCCGCGCGGTGCGCCTGGTGACGTCGCGCTCGTGTCCCTCACGCCGTCGCGTCGATTTGCCCGTGGACAGCTGGAGTCGGTCGAGGTGCCGTCGGTCGATCGGGTCGACCCATCGTGCTCGCACTACACGGTGGACCGATGCGGGGGTTGTCAGATCCAGCATCTGTCGTACGACGCGCAGCTCCGTGCGAAGTCATCGATCATCGTGGACGCCATTCGGCGTATCGGGAGTCGCGACCTCGCGTCCGTCGACGTTGCACCGAGCGACGCGCAGTGGCGCTACCGTCGCAAGCTGACGCTGCATCTGCGGCGCACCGGAGCATCGTGGATCGCGGGCCTGCATCCATTCGATGATCCGGTCGGGGTGTTCGACCTCAGCGACTGCCCGATCACCGACGAGCGCGTCATGGCGGTATGGGCGGAGTTGCGGAATGCCTTCGACCAATTGCCCGACGAGCGCGCGTTGCGCGTCGCGGTTCGGTTGCTGCCGGACGGAGCGGCGGTCGTCGTTGAAGGCGGCGCGGCGTGGGCGAAGGCTGATCGCTTTTTTGCCGCAGTGCCCTCCGTGCTCGAACTCTGGTGGAAGCCGGACCATGGCCGCCTGCGTCGCCTGGCCGCGCGCAGTGCGGAGTCGCAGGGTGGCGCGTCATTCGTGCAGGTCAACGCCAGGGTCGCCGCACGGCTGCAGCAGCACGTGATCGATCGCATAGCGGCGTTCGCGCCGCGCGCGATGGTGGACGCGTATGCCGGCGCCGGCGCCGTTGCGCTCGCGATGGCGGCGAGGAACGTCGCCGTCACCGCCATCGAGCTCGATGCGGAAGCGGTTGCACGATTCGCCGGCCAGCTGCGCGCGCCCTCGCGTGCGATCGTCGGGCGGGTGGAGGATCATCTGGCCAGTGCGCTCCCAGTCGATGTCGTGCTCCTCAATCCACCGCGCGCTGGCGCAGACGCCCGCGTGACCGACATCCTCCAGCGCGCGAAAAAGCCGCCGCGCGCCATCATCTACGTGAGCTGCGATCCGGCGACCCTCTCCCGCGACCTGTCGCGCTTGCCGCGCTATCGCCTTGCCGGGGTCCGGGCATACGACATGTTTCCGCAGACCGCCCACGTGGAGACGGTCTGCGAACTGGTGTCGGAGGCGGAATGAAATACGTCGTGATGGTGGGTGCCACGGAAGTTGATGTCGATCTCGATGGCGACGTCGTGACCGTCGACGGGAGCAGCAGTGTCGCGCACCTGAACGAGGTCGAGGGAACGCCGGTGCGCATGGTAACGATCGGCGACGAGGTGCACCGCGTCGTGGCACGACGCGGCACAACGCGCGGACGGTACACGCTCTGGCTCGACGGCTTTCGCTACGAGGTGGAGGCACTCGACGAGCGGACGCGCGCCATTCGCGCGCTGTCCGGGGCAGGAAAGGAAGCGTCCGGCCCCGCGCCGCTCATTGCGCCAATGCCAGGCATGATCGTTCGCATCTCGGTTGCCGTGGGAGACAGCGTGCAGGCGGGCCAGGGACTCATCGTGATGGAGGCCATGAAGATGGAAAACGAACTGCGGGCTGCGACCCCGGGCACTGTGAAGTCGATCCTGGCGCGCGAGGGCACCGCCGTCGAAAAGGGCGCGCTCCTTCTGGAGCTCGAATGAGTCGCCGACTCTTGAGCGGCCTGGCCCTCGTACTCGGCGCGGCCACATCGGTCGCGGCGCAGGCACCAGAGAGCGACATCTTCCTCGCGCCACTGCGACGCATGCGCGATTCACTGGTCGTTGGGGCGCCGGTGAACGTCACGCATCGCGTGGGCTACGACAACCAGCCCAGCTTCCTGCCGAACAGCCACGCGATCCTCTACACGTCGATCGGTGCCGACGGACAGGCGGACATCTGGCGCTATGACATCGCGGAGCGCCGCACCACGCGTGTAACGGCGACGCGGGAGAGCGAGTACTCCGCCACCGTCATGCCCGGCGGCCTGCGCATGAGCGTCATACGGGTCGAGAGCGATTCGACGCAACGCCTCTGGAGCTTCGCACTGGATGGCAGCGACCCACAGGTGCTCCTCTCGGCGCAGCGGCCGGTGGGCTATCACGCGTGGCTCGGCCCCATGCGGCTGGCAACCTACGTGCTCGGCAAGCCATCGACC
>JBBQFW010000168.1:0-8420 GCA_038322445.1 Gemmatimonadales bacterium | reverse complement strand
CTCAGCGTCTCGGCGTCCTTCTTTCCGCCAAAGGGGTTGATCTTCCACCCCTCCTTGCCGTCCCACGCGTTGATCGAGGTCATGCCCTGGAGGGCGAATTCCTCGCGCACGAGGTTGGGGCGCCGGTTCTCCTGCACGACGACTGCTTCGAATCCGCCGCCCCCGATGAACTTGCCGGTTCGTCGGAGCGAGCGGGTGGCGTCAATTCGCTCCTGTCCGCCCACGCGCGCAACGTATTTGGCCATGATGTCGTCGGCAGTCTGTGCCGACAGGGATGCTGCCGCAAGTGAAAGCGCGGCCAGCGCGAGCAAGGTGTGTCTCATGGTGGGGAGCGTTGGATGGTGGGGCGCTCGGGGCTGCCGGTCTATTGTCGCTTGGCGGTGAATGTTCCGTTCGCCTGACCGCCGATATCAACGGTGCCCTTCATTGAATTCCCGCCCTCGATGGTGCCGGCGTACGTCACCAGGAGCGGCGTCCCCTGCACCTCGACGTTCAAGGTGATCGTGATCTTCTGCCCACTCACCGATCCCTTCACGTCGGCTTCGCCGAGTGCCTGCGACGAGTAGTGGCCGCCAAGGGAGTCGCCCTTCTGCGTCAGGGTGAGCGTTGGCGTTCCGGTGCCCGCGCTGGTCTCGACCGTGAACAGCCATTTGCCGGCAACGTCCACTTTGCTCGGCGCTTGTGCGTCGGCCGGCCACGACGCGCCCACGAGCGCGAACACGACGGGCGTGGCCAGTAGTCGCAGGAATCGCATCTCCGCCTCTTTGGTTGGGTGCATGCTGGAGCGATCGAGGGGGTGCGCCCTCGCGGGGTTGGTGGAGTCTAGCGACGGCCCTGTCTCCGTCCAGACGCGCGCCAGCAGGTATCTGCGATCAGGACGCCACTTTATAAGTTTCGTCCAGTACCGTCGTCGCCCGCGAAACGTGCAACGGCGGATCGGGACCGGCTTCGGCGGACGCCTGCCGCCGCGGCATGCGAAGTGAAGGCTGGTAGCGTGGTTCACCCCAGTGCCAGCGGTCTGAGCGGGATTCGCTCATCTCGGGAACGTTGCGGGGGGCCCGCGAGTTGCCCTGACGCCAATGCGCTCGTGCGGTACCAATGTCGTCGAGCCACCATTTCTCGCACTCGCCCCATCCGCCGCCATGACCCTCTCGTACCTGCCGGTTCCCTCGTCATCACCGGCCTCCAGCAGCATCGACCGGTATGAGATGGTTCGCGCCCAGACCGAACGCCTGTGCGAGCCGCTGGAGGTGGAAGACTTCGTGGTCAGCTCGATGCCCGACGTGAGTCCCACCAAGTGGCACCTGGCGCATACCAGCTGGTTCTTCGAGACGTTCGTGCTGGCGGAGCACGACCCGACGTATCGCTCACCCGATCCGCGGTTCGCGTTCCTCTTCAACTCGTATTACGTGCAGGCTGGGGAGCGCCACTGCCGGGCGCAGCGTGGCCTGGTGACGCGGCCCACGGTGCGCGAGGTGTTCGCCTATCGCGCCCACGTGGACGCCGCAATGCTGCGGCTCATCGAACGCATCGCCGGCGACGTCCACCATCCAGCCGCGGGGCTGATCGAGCTCGGCCTGCACCACGAGCAGCAGCATCAGGAACTCCTCGTCACCGACATCAAGCACGTCCTCTGGACGAACCCGCTGCGACCCACCTACCGCGAGGCGCCGGCCCGGCAAGCGCGCGGAGAGGCGAACGCTGCACACGCAGCCGAAATGCAGTGGAACGAGTGCAGTGGCGGAGTGGCATGGATCGGTCACGACGGGCCCGGTTTCGCCTACGACAACGAAGGACCACGCCACCGGGTCTTCCTCGAGCCGTATCGTCTCGCATCGCGGCCCGTCACCAACGGCGACTACCTGGAGTTCGTGCGCGACACAGGCTACTCGCGTCCCGATCTCTGGCTCTCGGCCGGACTTGCGACAGTGCAGGACCGTCACTGGGACGCGCCGCTCTACTGGGAAATGGACGCCGATGGCCAGTGGACGGAATTCACGCTCGGCGGCACGCGTACGCTGGAGGGCGCCGCCCTCGCCGAGCCGGTGACGCACGTGAGCTACTACGAGGCCGACGCATACGCGCGCTGGGCGGGTGTACGGCTGCCCACCGAGTTCGAGTGGGAGGTGGCGGCACGGGGCGCGCCGGTTGAGGGGCGGTTTGTCGACGCGGAGCGCTTCCATCCCGGCCCCGCCGGGAAGGGCGAGGGGCTCGCGCAACTCTATGGCGACGTATGGCAGTGGACGCAGAGCGCCTATGTCGGCTACCCCAACTACCGGCCTTCGCACGGCGCCATCGGCGAGTATAACGGCAAGTGGATGGCGGACCAGTGGGTGCTGCGCGGCGCTTCGTGCGCGACACCACTCTCTCACGCACGTGCCACCTACCGCAACTTCTTCCCCTCAGACACGCGGTGGCAGTTCACCGGTTTCCGGCTGGCCGACGGCAACGCGAAAGGACAGCCATGACCGCGCCCGGGAAAAACTCGGTGCCCGCCGACCGCGAGCACATCACTGAACACGGTGGCATGCCCCACTCGCTGCGCACCGAGGTGCTCGACGGTCTCACCGCGGTGCCGAAGACGCTGCCACCCAAGCTGTTTTACGACGCGATCGGCGCGGACCTGTTCGAGCGCATCACCACGCTGCCCGAGTACTACCTCACGAACGCCGAGCTCGAGATCCTCGAGGCGCGTGCGGACGAGATTGCCGCACTCGCGGCGCCGCGCGCCACGCTCCTGGAATACGGCAGCGGGGCGGGCATCAAGGTGCGTCTCCTCCTGAACGCTTTCGCCGCGGCCGGTATCTCCATCGCGGCGTACGTGCCCATCGACATCTCACGCGAGCAGCTTGCGAGCGTCGCCGCGCAGATCGCCGCCGAGTACCCCGACGTCCCGGTGCACCTGGTGTGCGCCGACTATACGGCGCCGCTTACCCTTCCGGACCTGCCACTTCGGGCGCGTCGCGTCGCCTTCTTCCCGGGCTCCACGATCGGCAACTTCCACCCGACCGAGGCAGCCGCGTTCCTGCATCGCGTACGACGCACCGTAGGAAACGATGGAGCACTCGTGCTCGGCGTCGATCGCCGGAAGAACGCGAGCGTGCTCAACGCCGCCTACGACGACGCAGCCGGCGTCACCGCGGACTTCAACCTGAACATGCTCCACCGCCTGAATCGCGAGCTCGGTGCGGACTTCGACACCGCGCGCTTCGCGCATCGCGCCTTCTTCAACGAGACGGCCAGCCGCGTGGAAATGCACCTCATGAGTCTCGACCGACAGGTGGTGAACGTGGCGGGCGCAAATATCGGGTTCGAGCAGGGCGAGACGATCTGGACGGAGAGCTCATACAAGTACGACCGCGAGGCGTTGGACCTGCTGGTCTCGAGTGCGGGCTTCCGGGTGGAGCGTCTCTGGACGGATTCGGCCGAGCGGTTCTGGGTCACGTATCTCACGGCGGCACGCGCCTGAACTTCGCCATGCCGCGCCGTAGCGCGGGGCCGTCGCGGAACTACGCCACACGTCCCTCACATCGCGGCCGAGCCCCACGGTGAATCCGTCGAGGCGATCGACCCTGCTGTGAGTCAGGGATGCCGTTTCTCGTCGTCCGTCAAGACACGTGGTGGAGGCGGTGTGCGTAACCTCATATCGAGGAACTGCCCCGAGCGTTCGACGGCTCACGGCGCTTTCGGCTCGTCGAACGACGATAGGCGGGTGTGACGAGACGCGCCACGAGCGCCAGGGCGCCGTCCACCAGCAGCGCCAGCGCGGCCGCAGGCAATGCCCCCGACAGCACCATCCGGGTGTCGGCGAGCGCGAGGCCGGTAACGATCGGCTCACCCAGGCCGCCCGCACCGATGAACGCCGCGAGGGTCGCCGCCCCAACTGTGATCACCGCTGCCGTGCGCACGCCCGCCATGATCACGGGTGCGGCGAGCGGCAGTCGCACCTGGAGCAATCGCTGGTGCGCCGTCATTCCCAGTGCCTCCGCTGCCTCCACCGCCTTCGGATCCGCGTCCGTCACGCCGACGAACGTGCCGCGCGCAATCGGGTAAAGCGCGTAAAGCCAGAGGGCGACGAGCGCAGGCCGCACACCCACGCCGAGCAGGGGGATCATGAAGACGAGCAACGCAATGCTCGGAATCGTCTGCAGCACGCCGAGCGCACCGAGCACCGGTTCGGCCGCACCTCGCACACGCTCCAGCGCGAGGCCGAGCGGCACGGCCACCACAACGGCCAGCGCCAGCGCGATGGCGACCAGCAGCAGATGCCGCAGCGTGAGACGTCCAATCGGCACACGCACGCTCCAGAGATATGCGCCGAGCCCCAACGCGTTACGAGGCGCCGCGCCTGCGTCGCTCGGATGCGCCCTGCCGGAGAGACCGAGGCCGACGAGGAGGTCGCGCGCGACCACGCGCATGTCCTCGCCGTCCACCTCTACGCGCCGATTCGCGCGGCGCATCGTGCCCTCGTCAAGCCGGCCGCTCAGCAGCGTGAGGGCCGCGATGGCGTCGGGCCGGTCACGGGCGAGTCGCGTACCCACGAGTGCTGCTGCCTCGTAGGCCGGGAAGAAACGCCGGTCGTCGTCGAGCACCACGAGGTCGTACTTCGCGAGCAGCCCGTCGGTGGAGTAACCGTCGATGAAGTCCACGGCACCGGCGGCGAGGGCCTGGTACTTGAGGCCCGGCGCGAGGGGTTTCACGGCGCGCGGCGAGAGGCCGTACGCGCGGCGAAGTCCCGCGAGCCCGTCGGGCCGGCCGATGAAGTCCGCCGTGAGCCCGCCCGTGAGCGCCGGTCCCGCGCGCGCGAGGTCGGAGAGCGTATGCAGCCCGTAGCGCGCCGAGGTCTCCTTCCGCACAGCGATGGCGTAGGTGTTCTCGAATCCAAGCGGCGGCAGCCAGCGCGCTCCGTAACGATCGGCGGTCGCCCGCGTCACGTGGGCGAAGACCGCCTTCGGACTGCGGGCGAGCGAGTCCGGAAGGGAATCGTGCAGGATGGCGATCAGCCCGGTGCCCGTGTACTCCGGGTAGACGTCGATTGCGCCAGAGCGGATCGCGCCGAAGGCAATCTCCGTCGCACCGAGTCCTGGTCGTCGCTCCACGGCGAGGCCGCGCGATTCCAGCAACTGCGCGAAAAGCTCGCACAGCAGGTACGACTCCCCGAACGGCTTGGACGCGACGATGACCGGCGTCGCCGGAATCGCCGCGGACGCCCGCTGTGCTTCGGCAGGCGCCACGCCTGCGATGAGGCACGCGGCGAGGAATCCACCAAGGTGCATGAGGCGCCTTGCCCGGCCGTTCACGCGCTTTCCTCCAGCCGCGCAAGGCCCGCCAGCGTGCGTTCCACGAGCGTCTGCACGTACGCCGTAGCGGGCGAATGCCGCAATTCTGAGAAACTCCCACGCTGCTCCACACGTCCAGCGCGCATCACGACCAGCCAGTCCCCAAGTCGCGCCGCCTCGGCCAGGTCGTGCGTCACGAGGAGCGTCGTCACGCCCGTCGCACGGCGCAATTCCTCGAAGGCGGACTGCAAGTCGGCGCGCGAAATCGCGTCGAGTGCGCCGAACGGCTCGTCGAGCAGGATGGCGGGCGGCCGCGCTGCGACGGCTCTGGCCAGCGCCACCCGCTGACGCTGACCACCTGACAGCTCGTGCGGATACCGGGACCCGTAGACAGCGGGTGCAAGCCCGGCGAGCGCGAGCGCCTCATCCACACGCTGCTCCACGTCATCCAGCCCGAGCAATCTCGGCACCAGCCCGGCATTCCGCCGTACCGTCCAGTGAGGAAGGAGTCCCCCGTCCTGCGGGACATATCCCATCGTCCGGCGCAGTGTCTCGACAGGGAGGTCACGCACATCGCGGCCATCTACGGTGATGACGCCTGCCCGCGGCTCCACCATGCGGTTGAAACAGCGGAGCAGCGTCGTCTTCCCGGAGCCGCTTTCGCCCACGAGCGCCACGCACGCACCGGCCGGTGCCTCGAAGTCCACCGCATCGAGCGCGCGTGCGCCGGACGCGCCGAACGTGTGCACGACACCCGAGGCCCGGAGTGCGGCCGGCGCGGAGGCCGTCCCTCCCGCCTTGCTCAGCGGCGCAACGACTTCATCGGTCACCCGGCATCCCCGCCTTGACGATCCATGGCCGTGAACAGGTTGTTGAGCGCCTCGGCGAGCGTGGGATGCGAGAAGATGCCGTCTCGCAGTACCGTATAGGAGAGCCTGCCCATCATGGCGATCTGAAAAAGCGTCGCGATCTCGCCCCCTTCCAGCCCGAGCACTGTTGCGCCAAGAATCTGCCCCGTCTCGGCGTCCACCACTGCCTTCATGAATCCACGGGTCTCGTCCACCTCGAGCGCACGTGCCACGCTGCTCATCGGCAGCCTGGCGACCCGGATGCGGCGGCCGCTCGCGCGCGCTTCGCGCTCCGTCATTCCCACCGCGCCGAGCTGCGGGTCGATGAACACCGTGTAGGGGACCATGCGGTCGGTGGTCGTCGCGCTACCCCCCTCGAGCAGGTTCGTGCGGAGGATGCGGAAGTCATCGTACGAGATGTGTGTGAAGGCCGGTCCGCCCTTCACGTCGCCGATCGCATACACCCCGGGCGTCGAGGTCTCCAACTTTTCGTTCACCTTCACGTATCCGCGATCATCCCTCGACACGCCGGCAGAATCCAGCCCGAGATCATCGGTGTTGGGCGAACGCCCGGTGGCTACCAGAAGGTGCGAGCCATCGACAGCCTGCTCCTTCTCTCGGCCTTCGCGCCAGCGCCAGACGAGGCGCACCCCATCGGCGCTGTTCCCATCGCGCTCCACACGCACCGCCTCGGCCGACAACAGGACGTCGATGCCCTCCTCGCGCAGGATGTCGGCGACTGCCTGCGCTACATCCGCATCCTCGCGAGACAGGAGTTGCCCGTCGCGCTGCACCACTGTCACGCGGCTCCCGAAGCGGCGGAAAGCCTGCGCGAACTCCAGCCCCACATAGCCCCCGCCGAGCACAATGAGGTGTTCGGGAAGTTCAGTCAGTTCGAGGATGGATGTGGATGTCAGGTAGGGTACAGCCTCCAGCCCCTGGAGCTTTGGTATGGACGCCCTGAGCCCGGTGTTGATCACGACTCGGTCGGCGGTGAGCGTTCGCGTGTCCGCAGCCTCGTCAGTCATGACGACCTCAATGGATCGCTCGCTCACGAAGCGCGCCTGGCCGCGAATCAGCTCCACCCCGGCGGCAGCAAGCGCGCGCTCGCTGCCCGACCGGAAGTCGTCGACAATGTGCTGCTTGCGTTCGTGCACGCGCTGCATGTCCACGCGCCACCCGCGCGGCGACCGCGCGTGTGCGTCCATTGCGCCCGCAGGCGTGACGCCGTACTCAGCCGCCCGCCGCGCAAGATGCGCGATGCGCGCACTGGCGATCACGGTCTTGGTCGGGCTGCACCCTTCGTTGACGCACGTACCGCCGACGTGCACGCGCTCGACCAGCCCGACCCGCCGGCCCGCGCGCGCAAAGGCGCCGGCGAGCGGCCCGCCGCCCTGACCCGCGCCGATGACGATCAGGTCATAGTCGTCGCCCGACCCCTTCCTGTCATTCTGCCCGTCCTTCATCGCTGGCTCTTCGCTCATTCGCGCCCGTTGGATGGTGGTGAATTCCCGTCGCGACATGCGCCTGGCAAATCAAGCGTGGCGCACGGCGAATGCGACTTCGTGAAGCTGCCGGGCTGCGTGTGCGGAGCGGAAGAGAAGCGCTCGCGTGACCTGGAGAACGAGTGGCCGGCCGCGGGATCTTTGCACACTCCCCCTCAGAAAAATGAGGTGCGCGTTCTCCGAAACACTCCCACGAGGCGGCAAACACGCGCATGTTTCCCTCGTGTCAGCCAATGCACGTCCCCGCACTGCGGTCTCCGATCCGCGACGACTGGCCGCCCTCGCACGTGCCGGGCTGCTCGACACTCGTCCGTCCGACACCTTCGACGCCTCACGACGCTCGCCACGCGACTGCTCGGCGTGCCGATGGCGCTCGTGTCACTCATCGACGACGATCGCCAGTTCTTCGTGAGCTGTCCGGGGCTGGGCGAGCCGTGGACACCGCTCGCGAGACGCCGCTGTCGCATTCCTTCTACCAGTTCGTCGTGGCCACCGGCGAACCACTCGTGGTGGAGGATGCGCACACCGTCGACTTCCTGCAATCCAACCTGGCAATCCGCGACCTGGGCGTGATTGCCTACGCCGGCGTGCTGCATCGAAGGCATGTCGGAGCCAGAGATGCTGTGGAAGATGCTCGAGACCGCACCGCCCGATGCGTTGATCCTCGACGTGGACAACGCAAGGGACTCGATCGCGCCACCACGCCGGCGACGCCGGATCTCGCGCCGTAGTGACGAACGCGCGGGTTCGCATTCGTGCGACCCGCAACCTGGTTCAATCGCGCAATG
>JBBQFW010000167.1:0-8462 GCA_038322445.1 Gemmatimonadales bacterium | reverse complement strand
ACTTCGTGCATCTCTCGTGGGCCATTCGACGTCTCACGCAAACGCAGGCGAAGTACATCCGGACCTTCTACGGCGACGCGATCCTCCACCAGCTCGAAGCACTGGAGCATCGAGTGCATCCCCTCGCGACAGGCCACGCGCTGCGGAACGACACACCTCTCGACACACTGGCAGCGGAATAGCTGCCTGTTTTTTTGCCAGGTACGCTCTTCCTGTTTTGTGAGCCGTTCACCTCTCCGCCGTGAACACACTACTTCGTGCAGAGTAGTGTCTCTTTTCCCCACCGAGCATCCGCAGCATCAGCGTGCGGAGTCCGCTGCCAACGGCGCTCGCGGCCGTCCCGCTCTTTGCACCGCGCAGCCACCGCTCGAGCTGGTCGAGGTCGCTCACCGAGAGCGCCTCGATGTCCATCGCCAGGGTGTAGTAGTAGCGAACGCCCCCGCGTTCCGGCGCGAGGGTGGAAAGCCATGGGCGCTCGATGACCGTCTGCGCCGTGGCGAGCGTCGCGAAGCTCCCCAGGTCGTCGTGCTGGCCGGACTGCCGGCGCACGACGCGGTAACGCTGCGCGGTGGGATCGTATTGCACGATGATGTCCCACTCGCTGCGCCCCTCGAGGTCGTCGAACAACCCGCCCGTGCGCCACAGCTCCAGCTTGTAGTGGATCGACGCGGGAAAGCCGCTGCGCACGAGATCACGGATGCCGGCGTCGGCAAACAGGTTCGACGCAGTGACCGTGGCGCCGATGGTGGTGCTCAGCGGTGGCACGATCTCCAGCGTGGGCCGCCGCTGCGCCATGAGCACACGCGGCCCTCCGAGCAGGAGCAGGAGCGCGATCGCGCCACCGAGCCTCATCGCCTAGAAGCGGTGACGAACGCGGAGGAAAACGTTGAGCGGCTCTGCCGGCTCCGACAGTGCCTTCGCCAGGTAGATGCCGATCTGATCGAAGTCCAGCCCACCACCGAGGTCAGTACGATACGACGACAGCGGCGGAAGCTCCGTGCGCCCGTAGTTGAGGGGACTTCCCGGCCCATTCACCAGCCATCCACGACCTGCGTCCGCAAAGAAGACCCACGCGCCGTCGGCACGAAAGCGATTGCGGCGCGTGAGCGCATCACCATCGCTGACCGAGATGCGGATGTCACTGCGGTACTCGAGCTGTGCCAGTGAGATACGATCGCACTGTGCCGGTCGTCCCGGAAGCGACGCGCCCTGGGCGCACGTGCCCACGTCCGTCCCCCCGTTCACCCGGAAGTCGAATCCCGGGATCGTGCCGGGTCCGTCAATCGAAAGGCGTCGCTCGAGTGGGAGCGCGTCACCGCTCAACCATCCGCCGAGGACGAACCGCAGGTTGAGCGCCGCGGTCGGCCCGAGACGATTATAGCGACGAAGGTCGACGAAGCCCCGCTGGTAGCGCGTCGGTCCGGACGGAGTGACACGCACCCGCACCGAGGTCGGCGCGAGTGCGTCGATCCCTCCCGTCCCTCGCTCGTAGTCCGCGAGCAGATACCACCCCGCCCACGGATTGAACGCATCGTTGCGCGTGTCCACGCGCAACGTGAGATTCGCCACGTGGAAGCGGCCGTCATCGACGCGCGGGTTCACGCGCCATGGCAGGTCGTTCCTGAAGATCGTGAACGGGTCGTGCGCGGTGCGCGAGCTCCAGCGTTCGTCGCCGTAGCTGAGGGTGAGATCGGCATTGTCCGTCGCGCGAAGCGACGCGCGAAGCTGCCCACCGTGCCGACCGTAATAATCGCGGTAGTCGCGGTGGAAGATGAACGACGCGAGCCCCGTCTCGAGGTTGCTGAGCTGCCACTGCTCGACCCCGTCCACCACATCGAACAGCCGCGCGCCAAGCGTCGCGCCGTACTCCCGCCCGATACGGATCTCGCCCTGCACGTCGTGGCCGACATCCGGCTGTGATCCCGAAAAGCTGCTGGCGGTACGGAGGATTGCCGAGGCGCCGAACCGCAGGTGGCCCCATCCCTGGTCGCGATAGAGCACCGGGCCGATGCGCACGGGCAGCCCTTCCACGCGATTGAACACCCCCGCGTTCGCAATGTCGAGCCGATTGAAGTTCCGGCGACCACGCCGCTCGAAACGACGCCACCACTGATCGTCTGATCCGCCGTCGACCTGCGCAATGAGCTGGTCGCCGACCTGCGTGTAGCGCAGCGGAGGATGGTAAACCCGAATCTCCCCGCCGACCGACGCGCTGTCCGCGCCCTCCACCTCGCCACCGACCACCAGGATGTCGCCGTCGACGCGCGCACCACGCCGCAGCAGTACGTCGGCGTTGATGGCCAGCACCCGACCAGTCACGTGACCCGCGATCGTGATGGGGCCATTCAATACCGACACGTCGCCCGTGACCGTGCGCGCCGCCGGGATCTCCACCTGGTCGGTCGCGCGAAGGCCCCGCGTGACATTGAAGAGCGCGACGACTTCGCGCGCCACGTCGCGCGGCAGCACGTTGGCCGTCACGGCGCTGTCTGGCTGCTGCGCCTGCATCGCTCTCGTCACGAGAAGAAGAACGCCGGCAATCAACGCCATGCGCTGCGACCAGCGGATGATGGACATCACTCGTCGCTCATTGGGATGCCGAGCCGACGGATGCGTCGATAGAGGTTGGCGCGGTCGGTCTTCAGGCGGCGCGAGGCATCTGCAACGTTGCCGTTTGCGGCGGACAGCGCACGCACAATGAGCGTGCGCTCATGCGCGTCCAGCGTATCCGAGAGCGACTGGGAAAGTGCTGCAGGGTCGGGCAGGGGATCCTCGCCGCGCCGCACTCCACCCGCCACCGGGAGTACTGCCGCCACCTGACGCTCGTCGACGTCGACGCCGGCATGCAGGATCGCCAGCCGTTCGACGATGTTGGCGAGCTCGCGGATGTTGCCGGGCCACCGATGCCCAGCGAGCAACGCGAGCGCGGCCGGCGTCCAGTTCGGCGCGCGCCGTCCGGTGCGTGAGTGGTGCATGGCCGAAAAGTGCGACACGAGCGCGGGGATGTCGTCCGGCCGCTCGTGCAGCGGCGGGACGTCGATGGGAATGACGTTCAGTCGAAAGAAGAGATCCTCGCGAAACAACCCATCCGCCACCGCGCGTGGGAGGTCGCGGTTGGTGGCGCTCACGATGCGCACATCCACGTGGATCGGCTTGCCGCCGCCCACCCGCTCGATCTCACGCGCCTCTATGGCGCGGAGCAGCTTCGCTTGCGCTTCCAGCCCGAGGTCGCCGACCTCGTCGAGGAAGAGCGTGCCGGTGTGCGCCAGCTCGAAGCGCCCGATGCGGCGATCGGTCGCGCCCGTGAACGCACCCTTCTCGTGGCCGAACATCTCGCTCTCCACGAGGTCGCGCGGAATCGCCGCGCAGTTCACGCGCACGAAAGGCCGATCGCGGCGCGCACTGCCGAAGTGAATTGCCGCAGCCACCAGCTCCTTGCCCGTTCCCGACTCACCGGTCACGAGCACGCGCGCGTCGGTCGGCGCAATGCGTGCGATCATCTCGCGGACGCGAGACATCGCCTGGCTACCGCCGATCATCTCCCCCGCGAGGCCGAGATCCTCGCGCAGTGCCCGCGCCTCGCGCCGCACGCGCCGCAACTCGAGCGCCGATGCGAGCGCGAGCAGCACCCCTTCGGGCGACAGTGGCTTCTCGAGGAAGTTGAACGCACCCAACTTGGTCGCCTTCACCGCGTCGCTGAGCCCCGCCTTGCCGCTCATCATGATCACGGGTACGTCCGGCGCGACCTCCCGCAGGCGCCCCAGCGTCGCGAGCCCATCCATCTCACCCGGCATCATGAGGTCGAGGAGCACCACATCCGGCGCACTCTCCGCCGTGCGCGCCAGCGCCGACACACCGTCGGCGGCGTCGCGCACCTCGTAGCCCTCACTCGCGAGCAGCGCACCAACCATCCGGCGGATGTTCGGCTCATCGTCGACGATCAGGATGCTGGACACGCGCGCCTATCGTGGCTCGCCGTCCGTCCGCGCCGGCAGTCGTTCGGCGCCACGTTCGGAAAGAAGTCTCGTCGTGAACCGCTGTCCCTCGGACACGCGTTCCATCTCCACCGCGATCGCGTCGATCGCCTGCTCCATCCGCTCCAAGCGGTCCACCACGTCGTGAGGAATCGCCGGCGTTGGCGAAGGCGCTTGCTCGATGCGTCGCGCAAAGGCGCGCGCAATCGGTACCCCGATCGCGATCACCGGAATGGATGAGACGAAGATGATCGGGATGAGGATGGGATCAAACATCGAGTGCTCCGGCGTTGGCTGTCGGCGTGTCCGCCGGAAGAAAGAATCGCATGGTCGTCCCTGCACCTGCCGTACTCACGGCCTCCACCGCGCCATCATGCGCCAGCAGGGTCTGTCGCACGATCGCGAGCCCGAGTCCCGTTCCCCCGGGTTTGTGCGTCACGTACGGCTCCCAGATCGAATCCAGGCGCGAGGCGGGAATACCGGTCCCGAAATCACGCACGGAAAGCTCGACCATCGCGCGGCCATCGCGATGCACGCGCGTCACGCGCAGCGCGATCGCCGAATCCGGCGCGCTCGCGTCCACCGCATTGAGCAACACGTTGGTCAGCGCGCGACTCAGCGCTTCGACATGGCCCGGCACCATCGGTACGTCCGACGCCACGTCGATGGTGAGCGGTCGCCCCTCCGGCACGGCGCTACGCGCGACCACGCGCACCATCTCGGCGAGGTCTACCGGTGCGCGCGGCCCGTCAGGAAGCCGCCCGAACTGCGCAAAGCTGCGTGCCATCACCTCCAGCCGCTTCGACTCCACCTCCAGCACATCGATCGTCTCGGCGAGCGACGCCGGCGCCTCACGGCGGAGACGCGTAATCGCGAAGCGGATCGGCGTCAGCGGATTCTTCAGTTCGTGCGCCACCTGTCGGGCGGACTCCCGTAACGCGGTCGCGCGTTCCTCCTCGAGCGCGCGCACGCGACCACGGCGCAGCTCGGCGGACATCTCGCGCATGCGATTCCGGAGCATCACGAATTCCGGGGCGCCCTTGCGCGGTGGAACATCGGGCAGTGGCTCACCACGGCCGATGGTCGCGGTCCAGCCCACGAGCTCGTCGAGCGGACGGCTGAGGTTGCGGCTGAGGTGGTCGGCGACGCGCGATGCGATGAGTGTGAACAGCAACCCGGCGATGATGGCAACGCCTGCGGCCACCACCGGCACCTTGCGCGTCATCAGGAACTCCATTTGCTGCGCGTGCAGCAAGCCGTCCTCCAGCGTCGTCTGATGCTCGTCGAGTGCCCGACGCTGACTGGCGTTCAACGGCGCATGCCGAGCCGCGGTCAGGGCCGTCGTCCCGCTCGCGGCGATCTTCTCCATCGCGGGGATGGTGCCGAGGATCGGTAGCAGGCGCACGACGGTCAGCTCCCACGCCGCCGAAAGCACGATCGTCGGAATGAGCGCAAAGCCGATGAGGATGAGGAAGAGACGAGCACGAAATCCGACCGGCTTCACGGACCTCCGATACGAGCGTGCGCACACGGTGTTTCGCGGTAACATACAGGTCGTCTCGGACCCTAACCACCCTCGGGAATCTCATGCGCATTGCAACGACATACCGGGCCTTTCGCACGGCGCAGCGTCAGGAGATCATCGACATCACCGACGATGTCGAGTACTGCCGCCAGGCCGCCGGCATCTCCGAGGGGTTCGTCCTCGTGTCCGCGATGCATATCTCGGCATCGGTGTTCGTGAACGATCACGAACCCGGTCTTTGGGCCGATATCCTCGATTGGCTGGAGTCGCGCATCGCCCCGTGGGACGTGGCGGCCTATCGCCACAACGCGGGAACGGGCGAGGACAATGCCGCTGCCCACCTCCGCTCGCTCGTCATGGGACACGAGGTCATCGTCCCAGTCACGCAAGGCGTGCTCGACCTCGGCCCATGGCAGCGCGTGTTCTACGGCGAGTGGGACGGACAGCGCGCCAAGCGGGTGCTGTTCAAGGCCATGGGCGAGTAGCCAGCCCTACCTATCTCCAATTATCACTATAGATTATGCCTCGGTCCTTCAGGGAGGCGCGAGCAGGTAGCCCGCGGCGCCAGGGATGACCAGGTCACTGACGGTGTCGGCGTGATCGGTGCCGCCCTGGTTTGACTGCGCATCCGCGCAGTGGGGCGAGCCGGTGTACGTGCGCACCGCGAACAACCGCTCCACGCGGCTGCCCGCGCCAACCGATGTTGTTTGGGCGCACGACGCGATGAGAGCACGGGCTGCGAACAAATAGAGCGCATGCCCGCTCACACGCCATGCGTCAATGGACGCAAGGGATAGAATGAACCCACGCTCCCCGCGGAACGCGCCGCCGCACTCGGCCACAGCGCTCATCCACCGCGGACCCCAGGCGTTCAGCGCGCCACGCGCCAGCTCGCCGAACTACGCGCCACAGATGCACGCCCCGAACGCCGCACTGCTCATCGACTTCGACAACGTCACGATGGGCATCCGCTCCGACCTCGGCAAGGAGCTCCGCACGCTCCTCGGCTCCGAGATCATCAAGGGCAAGGTTGCCGTCCAGCGCGCCTACGCCGACTGGCGCCGCTACCCGCAGTACATCGTCCCGCTCGCCGAATCGTCGATCGACATGATCTTCGCGCCGGCCTACGGTGCGTCGAAGAAGAACGCCACCGACATCCGCCTCGCCGTCGACGCCATCGAGCTCCTGTTCACGCGCCCCGAGATCGGCACCTTCATCCTGCTCTCCGGCGACAGCGATTTCGCGAGCCTGGTCAACAAGCTCAAGGAATACGGCAAGTACGTCATCGGCGTCGGCATCCGCGAGTCGTCGAGCGACCTGCTCGTCATGAACTGCGACGAGTACTACAGCTACAACGCGCTCGCCGGCCTCGTGAAGAACGACGAGGAGCCTGCCAAGAAGTGGGATCCATTTGAGCTCGTCAGCGATGCGGTGAACCGCATGAAGCGCAACGGCGATGTCATGCGCTCCGATCGCCTCAAGCAGGTCATGCAGGAGATCGACAGCTCATTCGACGAGAAGGATCTCGGCATGGCGAAGTTCTCGCGCTTCGTGCAGGAGGCAGTGCAGAAGGGACTGCTCTCCGCCACCAAGCTCGACAACGGCCAGCTCGAGATCGGCTTGCCGAGCGGCGCCAAGGGCGACGCTCGGGCAGCGGAGAACGCCGCCGCTGACGAAGCCGCGCGCACCGAAGTGCCCGCTGCCCTCACTGGCGAGAAGCCGGCCGGCAGTCGCGGTCGCCGCGGCCGTCGTGGTCGCGGACGCGACCGTGACGATCGTCCGCGCACGGACAACACCGGCGAGGCCTCCCTCGACGCCGAAGTGCCATCGATCGGCGAGCCGACTGAAGCACCGCCCGCTGCCATCGCTCCGGCAGCGTCCGTAGTGGCGGCACCGACGGTTTCCGCCGATGTCGCACCGCCGGTCCGTACCGAGCGACCCGCCGCACCGCCGCGCCAGGAGCGGCCCGCCCGCACGGACGCGGCAGAGCAGATCGGCGCCACTGGGGAACGTCTCACGCGCGACGAAGCATTCGACCTGCTGCGTCGGACGGTTGCGGCGCTCGTCACGGGCGAGGGCGCCGTACGCGCCAGCGTCGTGCGCTCCAAGGCGCGCGAGCTACTCGGTCACGACAGCGAGAGCCTCAGCGATCGCAACTTCCCGCGCATCCTGAAGGATGCACATGACAACGACATCATCGACCTGCGCCGTCGCGGCGACGACTTCGAGGTGGCGCGTGTCGTCGAAGCGGAGTCGGTGGCCTCGCAGCTCGCCAAGACCGCGACGGCCAACGCGCCGGCGCCGTCGGCCACGGTTGCCGCTCCCAGGGGAATGGGCCCGCGCGGTGGTGGCAGCGCACGCGGACGTGGAGGACGGCCCGGTGCACCACCGGCAGACCTCCTGAGCATCGGCGTCGTCGGTGTGTCGTCGAGCGCAGTTGCGTCGGCACCGACGCCCATACCCGCTGTAACGCCTGCTGCTCCGGCGTCCACGGCGGCGCCGGTCGTCGCTGCACCGTCGTCAGCCGCGAGCGACAGCCCAACCGCCGCGAAGAGTACCCGGAAAAGCGCGGCGAAAAAAGCGACGGCGAAGTTGCCGGTAACGCCGCGGACAGCGGCGCCAGCCGCCGAGCCTGAGTCCAGGCCAGCGAGCAAGGTGCCGGCAGGAAAGACGTCGACCGCAAAAACGCGAGGCAAGACAGCAGCGCCTCCCGTCGCGAAGAAGGCGGCATCCACCACCAAGCCTCGGGCAAAGAAAGCAGCGGCCCGCACCGAAGCATGACACGAGACGCCGCGCCCACCGCGCGGCGTTCTCGTGTTGGGGCTGCGCTTCCGGTGGCATTCTATGATCGACCCACCGAGCTCGTGGCCCGCGAGCTACTCGGCGCGGTCATCGAGTGCACGACCGACGAGGGCGTAACGCGCGCGCGCATCGTGGAAACCGAGGCGTATACCGGACCCGAC
>JBBQFW010000166.1:0-8487 GCA_038322445.1 Gemmatimonadales bacterium | reverse complement strand
ACGGATTCGAGCAAGACCACCGTCGTCGGCTTCGGACCGCCGCAATCGCGGTACAGCAACCGCGCGCAGATCCCGAACGCCACGCTGTCCAGCTACGGCGCCTTTGCACAGTCCGACATACGGCTCCACGAGAAGTTCTCGCTCATCGTGGGGGGGCGCGGACAGTATCTGGAGAGTGCGCCCACGCTCACCGCGGGTCGCGCCGATTCGCTCGGCAGCCACTCGAACAGCACCGCCGTGTACGCGACGAGCGGCGTGTGGCGCGTCGCGGACAACACGTCGGTCGTGGCGACGGTGGGTCGCGGCTTCCGCGCGCCGAACCTCGTCGAGCGCTACTTCGACGGGCCCACGCCCGAGGGCTCCGCATACCAGAAGGCCGCGCCCGACCTGCGCGCCGAGACGAGCCTGAATGCCGATGGCGGGGTGAAGTATCGCAACGAGTGGCTCGCCGGCGAGGCATTGCTGTTCCAGAACGACATCCATGATGCGATCGTCGCCTCGGCCACCGGCGCGAAGCAGGGTACGCTCCCGGTGTACGAGAACGTGAACGTCGGACGGCTGCGCGCGCGCGGCGTCGAGCTCTCGCTCTCCGCGCTGGTTGGTGCCGGGTTCAATGTCGGCGCGAACTACTCCACGGTGGCGTCCACGAACGTCGCGCAGCCGAATGTCCCGGTGGGCGACACATACTCGAGCAAACTCAATACGAGCATCGGCTGGTCGAACGGGCACCTCTGGACGGAATACGCGCTGCGCCACAATGGCGAACAGCGCGACATCGCGGCGACGGCGAGCCCCGTGGGCCTGGTGCTTCCTGCCTTCACGGTGCAGTCGGTGCGCGCGGGCATCCGCGGGTGGACCCTGGGCAGCGTGCGCCAGGACTTCACCGTCGGCGTGAACAACATCGGCAACGTGCTCTATGCGGAGGCGGCCAACGCGTCGTTCTTCCGTCCCGAGCCGCGCCGCAACGTCGTGGTTGCGGTCTCGACGGCCTTCTGATGCGCCACTTCGTCCAGTTCATCCCGATTGCGACGACGATACTCGCGCTGACCTTCTCCGTCGTGCTCTTCCGCCGCTGGGGGCAGCGCGGCGGGCCGCACCTGCTGTGGTTCGCGGTAGGCGCGCTCACGTATGCGGCCGGCACTATCACGGAGTCGTGGACGACCCTGTTCGGCTGGAATGACGCGGTGTTCCGCGCGTGGTACATCACGGGAGCACTCATGGGGGGCGCGCCGCTCGCGCAGGGATCGGTGTACCTGCACGTGAAGCGCCGCACGGCCGACCGTCTCGCGGTGGCACTCGTCGTCGCCATCGTGACGGCGAGCGTGTTCGTGATCGCGAGCCCCATCCGTTACGAGCTGGTCGAGCCGCACCGCCTCACCGGCAAGGTGCTCGGCTGGACGTGGGTACGGGCGTTCAGCCCGTTCATCAATACGTACGCCTTCATCTTCCTCGTGGGCGGCGCGGCGATGTCGGCGTGGCACTTCTCGAAGTCGCTGGTGACGCGCAACCGCTTCGTGGGCAATGTGCTCATTGCGGTAGGTGCGCTACTGCCCGGCATCGGCGGCACCTTCACGCGCTTCGGGTATACCGAGGTGCTCTACGTGACCGAGTTCATCGGGCTCGCGCTGATCTTCCTCGGCTACCGGATCGCCATTGCGCCGCCGGGCGACCGTCAGGAAACGCAAGTCGGGGTGACGCGCGTCGCCCCGGCAGGATATCCCGCGTAGCTATTTCTTCTTTCCGCCGCCGTAGATGTCGTCTTCCGCCTGGGTGCCAGGCCCCATCACGCCGCCCTTTACCCCGCTGGAAGGGAGACATGATGAGTGGCGGCGTCCGGCATGTGGGGATTCGGCATGATTCTTACATTCACGTCGAGCTGAGGCAATCGTCAACAAACGACACGGGCGCGATCATGGTTGAGCAGACGACTCCCTATGGCATCAGCACTACGGTCGACTTGCCGTACGACCAGGCAGTGGCGCGCACGCGAGCAGAGCTCGCGCTGGAAGGCTTCGGCGTTCTGACCGAGATCGACGTGCACGCAACGCTCAAGAACAAGCTCGACGTCGAGTTCCGGCCCTACATCATACTCGGCGCGTGCAACCCGGCATTGGCGCACCGCGCATTGAGTGCCGAGCGCGACATTGGCCTGCTGCTGCCATGCAACGTCGTCGTGTATCAAGCGGACGACCCGGGCAAAAGCGTCGTCGCCGCAATGGATCCGGTCGCAGCGCTTCGGCTCTCGGGCAACGCCGACATCGGCCCGATTGCCGAAGAGGTCAAGGGACGCGTGCAGCGGGTGCTCGAGGCGGTCGCCCGGGGCTAAAGTGGTAACTCCGCGCGACCGAGGTTTGCTTCGAGCACTTAGGGATTCGCACTAACATCAAGCCAATCGAGCGCTCCGGGCGTCGGCGCTGAACGCCGTCGAAGCGGACGCGCGAGCGAACGCGAATCCGAAGGAGGCTTTGCGAAAACATGAGGCGGCCACTACGTGGAGGCGGATGTTACGTGATGATCCACGGACGCCATGTGACGCGCCCTGTTCGGGTGGGAGCGTCGCCAGTGCCGGGCGAATGAGTGCGGCGGCGTACTCGAGCTCGTCGCGCGCTGGCCTGCGTCTTCCGGTGCGCGGCACCGCGTCGCGCGCGCGGCTGTCGTCGTAGGCGCCGTGGCGCGCCCCTCGCCGCTACTGCAGCTCGCGGAACAGCCGTTCGTGCAGCGCAAACCCGGATTGCGCTTCACGCACGATGGCGTCGGCCGACGGCACGACGCGCTCGGCCGCATCGAGCGCCTCGCGAAAGGCATGCTTGAAGGGGACAGGATCGGCGATGCGTGGAAAGGCGTAGAAGGCGAGTCCAGGCTCGTCGTCGCCGATGCCGAGGGACTTCGCGACGACGTTCTTGAGCATCTGTCCGCCGGACAGGTCGCCCATGTAGCGCACGTATGCGTGGGCGAGCAGCAATTCCGGGGACGAACGCCCAAGTTCGCGCAGACGCGCCGCGTACTCGTGCGTTGCGGGTTGCTCGGCCCACGCATCGTGGGGCGCATCCACGTCGAGCGCAGCGATGTCGTTCTCCAGTGATTCAAGGCGCCGGAGCGCATGCAGGTCGATGCCGACGAGCGCCGCGTGACCGGCATGACGGTCGAGCTCCTCCTCGAGGGGGCGGTAGATGCCGGCGAGGTTTCTCAGGAGCGAGACGTAGGCATCGCGCGTGATCTTGCCGCGCAGCAGGGTCGCCATGATGCCGCTTCGCTCCGCGAGCACGTGCGCGTCCCTGGTCTCCGCGCGAAGGCGCTGGGACAGCGAGCCGGTCACCGTGATCCCCCGTCGTCGGGCGGTGCATCCGTCGCACCCGAACGCGGTGCCTCATGCCGGCGCAGCGACCAGAGCTGCCACACGCACGCTACGATGACGACGGCGAACGGACCAACCGCATCAAGTACAGTCACGGCCTCGCCCTCGCCTCACGAGTCTTGTCCTGTCGTCAGTAGACATGGGCCAAGGGTACGCTCGATGCTCGCGCCGGAGCAAGAGTCCTTGCCGCGCTCGCATGCCTGCCGACCGATCAGCGCGCGCGTACCGATCGGCGTGCGTTCGCCTGACTTCCAGCCACTCACCGCGACCCGCCCACTGTGATGACACTGGCCGACCAGGGCGTCGAGAGCACACTCGTGACGTTCACAACGGTGGGCGACAAGCGCCTCGATGAGGCGCTGAGCGCAATCGGCTCGAAAGGGCTCTTCACCAGGGAGCTGGAAGCGGCCTTGCGCAGGGCGGCAACGACGTGGCGGTGCACTCGCTGAAGGACCTGCCAACCGAATCGCCGGTGGGGCTGGTCGTCGCGGCGGTGCTCGTGCGTGAGGATCCGCGCGATGCGCTCGTGGTCAACGGGAGCGTTCGCGCCAAATCGCTCGAGGACCTCCCGTCCGGCGCGCGGGTGGGGACGTCGAGCCTGCGCCGACGCGCGCAGTTACTTGCCCGTCGGCCTGACCTCGACGTCGTGGAACTGCGGGGGAACGTGCTCACACGACTCCGGAAGATCGATGACGGGCGCGTTGATGCGACGAGCTGCTTCACTCGGGGCCGATTGCGGCGAGCCCGCGCTCCTTCCAGAGCGAGTAGATCGCAGGAATGACGATGAGCGTCAGTATGGTGGAGCTCAGCATGCCTCCCACCATCGGCGCCGCGATGCGCTTGAGGACATCCGCCCCGGCCCCCTGGCTCCACAGAATCGGGATCAGTCCGGCCATGATGGCGGTCACGGTCATCACTTTGGGACGGACGCGTTCCACCGCGCCCTCCTCGATTGCTGCATCGACGTGCTCGACGCTACGCATCGCGCCACGCGCGGAGTGGGCCGCGTGTGCGTGATCGAGGTAGATGAGCATGATCACGCCGGTTTCCGCCGCCACGCCTGCGAGCGCGATGAAGCCGATCGCGACCGCCACGCTCATGTTGTAGCCGAGGAGCCACATCAGCCACACGCCGCCGACGAGCGCGAAGGGCAGGGAGAGCATCACGATCGCGCTCTCGATCACACTGCGGAAGTTGAAGTAGAGGAGGCCGAAGATGACGACCAGGGTGATCGGGACGACGATGTGGAGCCTGGCACTGGCGCGCTGCATCGCCTCGAACTGGCCGGACCACTCGAGGCGATAGCCCGCCGGGAGAACGAGCTTCCGATCGAGCAGGTCTTTCGCTTCCGACACATACCCGCCCACGTCGCGGTCGTGGACGTCGACGTACACGATGTTGTTCAGGTACGAGTTCTCCGACTTGATCAGCGTGGACCCACGCGTGACGGCGATATGCGCGAGCTGGCCGAGGGCGACTTGCGCGCCGGACGGAGTGGCGACGAGAATGCTCGCGACCTGCTCGGGGTTGTCCCGCAACTCGCGCGGATAGCGGACGAGCACGGAATAGCGTTCGCGTCCGTCGATCACCTGACCCACCTCCATCCCCCCGGCGGCCGTGGCGAGCGCGGATTGCACGTCGCCGGTGGTCATGCCGTAGCGTGCCGCGGCGTCGCGGTCGATGGTGACGTCGAGATACTTGCCGCCGACCGCGCGCTCCGAGAACACGGTGTTGGTGCCACGCACCGCCGGCAGAATGCCCTCGATCCGCTTCCCGATCGCGTCGAGCGTATCGAGGCTCGATCCGAACAGCTTGATGCCGACCGGTGTCTTGATGCCCGTGGTCAGCATGTCGAGCCTGTTCCTGATGGGCATCGACCACATGTTGCCGACACCCGGCGTCCTTACCGTCGCATTGGCCTCGGCGACGATCGAGTCGTAGCTCACGCCGGATCGCCACCGGGCCTTGTCCTTCAGGATGGCGACGGTCTCGATCATCGACATCGGCGCCATGTCTGTCGCCGACTCCGCTCGACCGATCTTGCCGAGCACGGTGGCTACCTCGGGAATGCGCGCGAGCGCCGCGTCGCGCTGCTCGAGGATCTGTTTCGCCTGCGCGGTGCCCACGCCCGGAAAGAGCGAGGGCATGTCCATGATCGACCCTTCGTTCAGTGGCGGCATGAATTCGCTGCCGACACGCGACCAGGGCAGGAGAGTGACCGCGAGCAACCCGACCGCCGACACGATGACGGGCCAGCGATGACGCAGCACGAAGACGATCACCGGGCGGTAGATACGGATGAGCAGCCGGTTCACCGGATTCGCGCTCTCGGACTTTACGCCCTTCCGGATGAAGAGGCCCATCATCACCGGCACGAGCGTGATGGACAGCACCGAGGCCGCGGCCATCGAGAGCGTCTTGGTCCACGCCAGCGGCTTGAACAAACGTCCCTCCTGCGCGCCGAGTGCAAACACGGGAATGAACGACACCGTGATGATGAGGAGCGAGATGAAGAGCGATGGCCCCACCTCCTGACACGACTCCACGACGAGCTCCCACCGCGAGCGATTCGTCGCGTCGCGCTCGTTGCGCTCAATGTGCTTGTGCAGGTTCTCCACCTGTACGATGGCGGCATCGATCATTGCGCCGATGGCGATCGCGATGCCGCCGAGCGACATGATGTTGGCGCTGAGGCCGATGCCTCGCATGGCGAGGAACGCCATGAGGATGCCGATGGGCAGCGTGAGAATGGCGACGAGCGCACTCGGTCCGTGGAGCAGGAAGATCACCGTCACCACCGCGACGATGATCGATTCCTCGACGAGCTTCGAGCGCAGCGTGGCGATTGCCTGCCGGATCAGTCCCGACCGGTCGTAGCCTTCGACGAAGACAACGCCCTTCGGCAGCGCCTTCTGGACCGCGGCCATCTTTACCTTCACGCCGGTGATCACGTCGAGCGGATTTTCGCCGTAGCGCATGACCACCCATCCAGTGACCACTTCTCCCCTCCCATTCAGCTCGGCGATGCCACGCCGGATCTCCGGGCCGATCTGGACGTTCGCGACATCGCCCACGGAGACGGGTGCGCCGCCAGGACCGGAACCGATGGCGACCCGCCGGATGTCGTCGAGCGTGCGAAAACGTCCCCGTCCGCGAATCACGTACTCCGAACCGCCCAGCTCGAGGACACGTCCACCGATGTCCTCGTTCGAGCCGCGCACGGCGCTGCTCACCTTCGATAGCGGAATACCATAGGCCAGCAGCTTCGCGGGATCGACATCGACCTGGTATTGCTTCTCGAAGCCGCCGAGCGAGGCGATCTCGGCGACGCCCTTCACGGCCGTGAGTGCGGGGCGCACTGTCCAGTCCTGGAGCGCGCGGAGCTCGGCGAGGTTCAACGTGCCGGTGGTGTCGGCGAGGATGTATTGCATCACCCACCCCACACCCGTCGCGTCGGGGCCCAGCATCGGCAGGGCGCCCGGCGGAAGCTTTGCCGTGACGCCGTTCAGGTACTCCAGCACGCGAGCGCGGGCCCAGTAGAGGTCCGTGCCGTCCTCGAATACGATGTAGACGGCGGAGATGCCGAACTGGCTCATGCCGCGGACGAACTTCGTGTGCGGCACCTTGAGCATCTCCGTCGAGAGCGGATATGTGACCTGGTCCTCGACCGTCTGCGGTGCCTGGCCCGGCCACTGGGTCATGACGATGACCTGTACGTCGGAGAGGTCCGGAATCGCGTCCACCGGGGTTCGCAGCATCGCGAAGACGCCGGCAATCGTGATGGCGACCGTGCCGAGCAGTACGACCAGCCGATGCGCGACCGACCATGCGATGATGTGCTTCAGCATGATCGGCTACCGCTTCGGTGCGCCGAGGGCCGGCACAGCCATGCCGCGCATGTCCGCCGCTCCGCTTCCACTCGCGTCGCGTCCGGCGCTCCCCTGCCCGATCATGCCCTTCATCGCGTCGCCGAGGTTGGATTCGGAGTCGAGGAGGAACTGCGCGGAGGTCACCACGCGGGCACCAGCCTGGAGTCCCGAGAGCACCTCCGTGTATCCGCTGGCCGTTGCGCCGATTCGTACTTCCATCGGCATCAGCGTGCCCTTGCCGACGTCCATGAACACGACGTCGCGCTCACCGGTGCGGAGAATGGCCGACGCCGGTACGGTGAGCACCGATCGCCCTGGCGTGGCAAGGGTTACCGCTGCGTACATGCCCGGCTTGAGCGTGCCCGCCGGGTTGCTCACGGAAATGCGGGCGCGCACGGCGCGTGACGACGAGTCGAGTGTCGGATAGATGAATGTCACGCGGCCCTTCAGCGTGCGGCCCGGCATTCCGGCAACCGCGATGTCGGCGCCGGTTCCCACGCGTACTGATGCGGCGTCGCCCTCGCGGAGCTGTGCGTCCACCCACACACCGGAGAGATCGGCGATGGTGAAGAGCAACGCACCAGCGGCGACGGACGCACCCTGAATCACCTTCTTCTCCATCACGACGCCGGACGCGGGTGCGAACAGCGTGAGCGTGCGTCGTGTGCGGCCCGTGCGAACGATCTCGTCTACCTGCGCGCCCGAGATGTCCAGCAGCTGAAGCTTGCGCCGCGCCGCGGCGACCAGATCGCCCGTGCTGCCCGGCACGCCCGGCACCGCCGTCCGTCCGACGTCACGCTCGAGCTGCCGGGCAAGCAGCAACTCCTGCTGCGTCGCCACCAGCTCGGGCGAATAGATCTCCAGCAGCGGCTGCCCGCGCCGTACCGGCTCGCCGGTGGCGTTAACATAGAGGCGCTCGACGAATCCGCTCATCCGCGCCGCGACCTGGGTGACGCGCGTCTCGTCGAACGTGACGACGCCAGTCGTTCGCGCCTCGGCCGTGAGCTGCCGCACTTCCGCGGTGCCGAACGTGACGCCGAGCTCGCGCGTCTGTTCGGGCGTGAGCATCACTGAGCCACCGGACGACGCGTGCGTCCCGTTCGCGTCGCGATTTCCCTTCGCGCTCAACAGCACGGCGGGGCTGACGAGCGCAGGCGGCGCGATACCGCGCGCCCGCAGTGCGCCCCACGACGCGAGCAGCACGACTGCTGCGCCGGCGGCAGCGAGCCAGAGTCGCTTCGCTCGTGGCGTCGCCGTTGTCAG
>JBBQFW010000165.1:0-8559 GCA_038322445.1 Gemmatimonadales bacterium | reverse complement strand
CGAACACGTTCGCGTGGAGCTGCCGGACGCCTGCGAGTGGAGCGACGACCGGCACTTCATCCCCGTCCGTCGCCTCGACGACGTCGTGCAGGTCGCGGGAGTGAACGTGTCGCTCAGCCGCGTGCGCGACGTGCTGATGGCGCATCCGGACGTGGCCGACGCGGTCGTGCGACTCATGGACGGCGCAGGCACGCCGCGCCTCAAGGCATTCATCGTCACTCGCGAGGGCGTTGAAGATCGCGATGCGCTCCAGGCGCAGCTGGAGGCGCGTGCCAACGTGTCGCTCACGACGCCCGAACGACCGCGCGCCTATACGTTCGGTGACAGGCTGCCCGTCGATGCACTGGGCAAGCGCGCCGATTGGACAATCACCGCAGCCGACGATTGGACCAGCCCCATCGAGTTGCACGACATCCCCAGCGCCCTCCTGCCATGATCCGCATGTCGTTCCGCTCCGTCGTAACCGCGCTCGCCGCCTTCGTGATTGCCGGGTGCTCGCGCGCGACTCCCTCGACATCACTCGCGATACCGCAACGAGCGCTGTTCCTGCTCGCCGGACAATCGAACATGGCCGGCCGCGGTACGGTCGAAGCCGGTGACCGGTTGCCGATCAGCGGCGTCCTCATGCTCGACCGCACGCTGGCATGGATGCCCGCCACCGACCCGGTCCACTTCGACAAGCCGTCCGCCGGTGTCGGACCGGGCCGCGCGTTCGCCCTCGCTCTGCACGAGCACGACCCGTCGGAGAGTATCGGCCTCGTGCCCGCCGCCGTCGGCGGCTCGCCGATCTCGTCGTGGGAGCCTGGTGCGCTGGACGCTGCCACGAAAACGCACCCGTACGACGACGCCATCGCCAGGGCACGCGTCGCCATGCGCGCCGGGACGTTCCGCGCGATCCTCTGGCATCAGGGCGAGGCCGATGCCACGCCGGAACGTTCCGTCGCATACGCCGGACGCCTCCGCGCACTCATCACACGCTTCCGCACGGAGCTCGGCGACCCGAACCTCCCGTTCGTCATCGGCGAGCTGGGGCAGTTTCCGCGCAGTGGTTGGAGTGCGGCGCGGGAGCGGGTGGACTCGGTGCACCGGGCAGTCGCCGCCTCCATGCCTGGCGTTGCCTACGTGTCGAGCGACGGACTGACCCACCGCGGCGACAGCCTCCACTTCGACAGCGCGTCCGCGCGTGAGCTCGGCCGCCGGTACGCGGCGGCGTACCTGACGCTCACGCGCCGCTGACGCACGGGGCCAGCGCACCCTTACCCGCGCGTCGCCAGCGAACCGCCCACGCGTACGTGGCAGCGCTCACGCGCGCACCGTGGAACGACGCGCACGGTCGGCGGCGAATACGGGAATCATGAGCAGGTAGCGGGCAGCGCCGAGTATCCAGACGGCGCCGATCCACCGCGTGCGCGTGTATGCGTACACCGCCGTTCCCACGAGTGGACCGATAATGGCCGTGAGGCTCGTGACACTCGCGAGCCACACCTTGCAGCTCACCCTGGCGGTCGTCGCTCACGTGGTTCGTCGTGAGCGACTGTAGCGCGATGCCGCTCATTGCGAAGAAGGGCGCGATGACAAATACCATCCATCCCTGCGTCGCGAAGCCGATGAGCACGAAGGCGATGACGTCCAAGCAGATGCCGAACAGGATAGTGCGCGACTCCCCTAACCGCGCGATGACCGGTCCGGTGAGGAACGCCTGCGATCCCGCGTGCCATGCACCGAACGCCGCCAGCGACAGACCCACCAGCATCCCGTTCCACTGGTACTTGTCCTGCCCATAGAGCACCCAGACGGTGCCGGGAATGTTTCCAATCAGGCCAAAGAGCGCGAACATGCCGAGCAGCGGGAGAATCGGCGTGAGCCCGAATGCCCAGCGCATGGGCGCGAGCGGATTGAGATTGCCGAGGACGAAACGGGTGGTCGAGCGTGCACGCGTCTCCGGAGAGAGAGGAGAAGAGCCGCGCGATGGGGGTCGCGCGGCTCTTCTTTTACCACCACCGAGCTGACGTCCCCGGGGCAGGATCGGCGGGGCATCGCCGCGATGCCGACGCTCAACGATCCGTGGTCGGCTCCTGCTTCAGCTGGAACCGCGACACCCGCTGCTGCAGGTCCTCGATCAACGCGCTGAGTTCCTGCACGGACGATGCGATCGCCTGGTTGCCGCGCACCGCGGCGTGCGTGACCTGTGAGATCGTTGCGACGTTCTCCGTGATGTGCACCGTCGTCGCCGACTGCTCCTCGCTCGACGCGCGCACCTGCTGGATGCACGACACCATGCGTTCAGAATTTTCGATGATGCCGTCGAGCGCCGCACCGGCCTTCTCCACCATCGCGCGGCCGTGCTCCAACTGCCCGCCCACCCGCGACATCGCACTCACCGCGCGAGCGACTTCCCGCTGGTTGGTCTCGATGATCTTCGCAATCTGGCTCGTGGCATCGGCCGTCTTCTGCGCGAGCTGGCCCATCTCTCGCGCGACGACCGCGAACGAGCGACCATGCACCCCCGCCCGCGCCGCCTCGATCGCGGCATTCAGGGAAAGCAGCTCCGCCTGGTCGTTGATCTGCTCGATCACGCGCGTGATCGCGACGATCTGCTGGCTGCTCTCGCCGAGCGCAGCCACCGTCGTCGCCGAGGTCGTGACCGTGGTGACGATGTCATCCATGCCGGCAAAGGTGTCGCGCACGATCTGCCCACCCACATGCGCCTCCACCCCCGACTGATGCGCAATGTCCGACGCCTCGGCGATCGTCTGCGTGTTGCCCGCCACGGATTGCGCGATCTGCGCCGCCGCGCCTGAGACGAGGGTCGCCTGGTCGATCTGTTCCTCGGCGCCTCGCGTCAGTTCGATCGTCTGCCCATGAATCTCGCGGCTCGTGGCGACCGTGGCATCGAGGACGTCGCGTACCTGCTTGACCATCGCGTGAATGTTTGTGACGGCGGTGTTGAACCCACCGCGCAGCTGGCCGATTGTATCGTCCTTCTCGACGGGTAGCGAGACGGCGAGATCGCCGCTCGAGAACCGCTCCATGGCGCCGAGTACTTCGAGGACGTTCGTCTCGAGATACTGCTGCGACCGACGGTCGCGATCCGCCGCCTCGGCCAGCGTGACGTTGACGCGCTCCAGGCTCTCACGACGTGCGCGCGCGGCGCCGAGCAGGTAGCGGGCGAGCGCCAGGGCCGCGAGCACGAGCAGGGTGCGAAACCACCACGAGGCCCAGAAGGGCGGGTGCACGTGAATCTCGAGCGACGCGCCATCGGTGTTCCACGTACCGTCGTTGTTCGATCCCTTGACGCGGAACGTGTACGTGCCGGCCGGCAGGTTGGAATACGCGGCCACGCGCTGGTTGCCCACGTCGTTCCAGTCCTTGTCCTGGCCGTCGAGCTTGTAGGCATACTGGTTCTTCTGCGGCGCCGTGAAGTCGAGCGCCGCGAACTCCAGCGCGAACACGGACTGTCCGTGCGTGAGGTCGATGCGCTTCGAGACGGTGATGCTCGAGTCGAGGGGCGAATTGGGCGCTCCGATCAGCACCGGCTTGTTGAAGAGCTGGAAGCCGGTGATGGCCATGGCGGGGACGTGCGTGTTGTCGACGATACTGTCGGGGCGCAGGGTGTTGAAGCCTTGCGGGCCACCGAAGAAGAGCGTGCCGTCGCGCGAGCGGAAAGCCGAGCCGACGTTGAAGTCGCTGCCCTGGAGACCGTCGGCCGCCGTGTAGATCCTGCCCTTTTTCGCGGCCGGATCGAAGCGCGTGATGCCGCGATCGCCGCTCACCCAGAGATGTCCCTTCGCATCGAGCGCCAGGCCCGAGACGAACGAGCTCGCGAGGCCGTCGGCGCTCGTGAAGTGGGTGAAGGTGTTCGTGCGCCGATCGAGGCGATCGAGTCCAGCCGCCGTACCGATGTACACGATGCCGGGCTGCGTCTCGAGGATGGCGTTCACCTGGGTGGCGCTGATGCTGTTCTTGCCGGGAAGGTACGTCGTCACCTTGCCGGTGCGCGGATCGAGGATCGAGAACCCTCCCGCGCCGCTCGATAGCAACAGGTTGCCGTCGCTCGCCTCGCGGATGACACGGATCTCGCTCTCTGTCTTCGCGATGCGGTAGCTCGTGAACCTGTTCGTTACGGGGTCGAAGCGTTGCAAGCCCTCACGGAAGGTGCCGATCCACAGCTGGCCCGCGCGATCCATCTGGAGTCCGAAGATGTTGTTCGACGCGAGCCCGCTGTTCTTGTTCGTGAACGCGGTGAATTGGCCCGTCTTCGGGTTGAATCGGCTGATGCCGCCCGCCCACGTACCGACCCAGAGCATCCCCTGCCGGTCTTCTACGACGCCGAGCACCGCGTCGGAGTTCAGGTTGCTGTTGTGGGTGTTGTAGCGCGTGAACCGGCCGCTCGCGCGGTCGAACGCATTGAGTCCCCCACCGTCAGTCGCCACCCAGATGCCGCCGCGCGAATCCTCGGTGAACGAGATCACCGAGTTGAAGCCCAGGCTCCGCGCATCGCCGGCCACCGACCGGTAGCGATGAATCGCGTCGCCGTTCTGCTTCGTGAGGTTGACGCCCCCCGCGAATGTGCCCGCCCACAGGATGCCGCCCTGATCGCGCGCCAGCGCCCAGACGGAATTGCTGTTGATGCCCGACGGATTGGTCGGATCGTAGCGATAGAGCGTGAACGTTCGCGTGGCGAGATCGAAATACTCGAGGCCACCGTTCTCCGTGCCGATCCACAGGCCGCGCGCGCCCTCGGAAAGGATCGCACGGATGTTCCGACTGGCGCCGGCGAGCGGGTCGGAGGCGGCGACGGTGTAGGTCGTGGAGAGCCCGCTGGTGCGGTCGATGCGCGTGAGGCCGGCGTCGTAGTAGCCCACCCACATCGCGCCCGACGGATCCTCCTGGAACGCACGCACGTACTTGCCCGGCGGGCTGGTCGGCTTCGCCTTGTCGTTCACCCACTGGCGACTCGTGCCATTCGATGGATCCAGCTCGAATGCCCCGGCGGTCTCCGTGCCGACCCAGACGTGCTTGCTGCGATCCTCGAGGAGCGCGAACACCGAATAGCCAGTGAATGCGGTGCCCCCATACGGCGTGGATTTCCCCGTGGCGCCATCGAACGCATAGAGTCCGTGGTCCGTCCCCACCAGGAGCTTGCCGCCTGCCTCGGTGATGGCCTGGACGGAAACGCTGTCCCCGCGCACGACCCGGTAGTTCACGAAACGCTCGCGCGCGCGATCGTAGCGCGACAGTCCGAAGTTCGTGCCGATCCATACAATCTTCGCGTGATCCTCGTAGATCACGTTGACCCGATTGTCGGCCAGGCTCGTCGAGTCGTCGGCCTTGTGCTTGTACTCCACGAACGCGTAGCCGTCGTACCGATCGAGGCCGCGGAGGCTGCCGAGCCACATGAAGCCTCGGCTGTCCTGCATGATGGCGCCGATCTGACTCGCGACGAGACCGTCATCCGGCGTCAACTGCCGGAATTGCGCGGTCTGTGCAGTGAGGAGGGGCGGAAGCGCCCATGCGGCGAACGCGAGCGCCGCTCGGCGGAGGCTTGCGAAAGTACGCGGCCGACGACACGCAATGGCGGCGCCGAAGCCAGTGGCCAAACTGCCAGACATAGACTCGGGAATGGGATGGGTCGCGCGTAGATGTGCGGTGCTGCCGCGGCGAACGCCAGTGGCACTGGCGTGCGCGTCCCGATCCCTCGCCCGTAATCTCCGGCTAGATGCGGGCGGTTGCGACGTCGTCGGGGATCGGATCCTCGCCGGGATTGACGAAAACGTCGTCCTCGATGCGATGCTGACGCTCGTACAGCTCGCGGTACCGCCCGCTGTGCGCGATGAGCTCCTTGTGCGTTCCACGCTCGACGATCTCGCCATGCTCGAGCACGAGAATCTGGTCCGCGCTCGTGATGGTCGACAACCGGTGCGCGATCACGAACGTCGTCCGGCCGGCGCGCAACCGGCGCAGGCCGTCCTGGATCATCTGCTCACTTTCGCTGTCGAGCGAGGACGTGGCCTCGTCGAGGATGAGGATGCGCGGATCGGCGAGGATGGCGCGTGCGATCGCCACGCGCTGGCGCTGCCCGCCCGAGAGCTTCACGCCGCGCTCGCCGACGATCGTCTCGTACTTGTCGGGAAAACCCTGGACGAACTCGTCGACGTTCGCGATGCGCGAGACCTCGCGCACCTGCTCGTCAGTAGCCTCGGGGCGGGTGAAGGCAATGTTCTCCTTCACCGTGCCGTCGAACAGGAAGTTGTCCTGCATCACCACGCCGAGGTGTCCGCGATACTCGTGCAGCTTGAGGGCGTTCAGGTCACGTTCGTCGAGCACGATGCGTCCCTGCTGTGGCCGCGCGAACGCCATCACCAGCGAGATGAGCGTGCTCTTGCCCGATCCGCTGGAGCCCACCAGCGCGGTGGTCGTGCCTGCGGGCGCATCGAACGACACGCCCTTCAGCACGGGGACGCCCGGCTCGTACTCGAACCACACGTTCTCGAAGCGCACGTCGCCACGCACGGCCGGTACGGTGGACTTGCTCGCATCCTCCTGGTCTTCCGTCGGCATGTCGCGCAGCTCGCGGATGCGATCGAGGCCGGCCAGGGCTTCCGTCAACTGCGTACCGATGTTCGCGATCTGCACCAGCGGCAGCGTCACCAGGCCGATGAAGATGATGTACATCAGCAGGTCGCCGATGGTCATGCGTCCCGAGAGCACGGCGCGCCCGCCGAACATCATGAGCAGCACGCCGATCGATCCGACGACCGCCGTGCCCATCGCACCCGTGGCCGACGTCCCCGTGATCGTCTGCGCGACGTTCATGAACAGGCGATTCACGCCGCCCGCGAACACCTTCTGCTCCCGGTCTTCGGCCGTGTAGACCTTCACGATGCGGATGCCGCCGATGGTCTCCGTGAGACGCCCGGTGACCTCCGCGGTGATGGCGCCGCGCTCACGGAAGAGCGGACGGAGCTTGCGAAATGCGACCGCCATGCCAACGCCGAAGATCGCCAGGAAGATCACGGTGCCGAGCGTGAGCTGCCAGTTGAGCCAGAACAGGACGCCCAGGGCAATGCTGGCCGTGAAGAGTCCGCCGACGAGCTGGATGAGGCCGGTGCCCACGAGGTTGCGGATGCCTTCCGGATCGTTCATCACGCGCGACACGAGCACGCCGCTCTTCGTGCTGTCGAAGTAGCGCACGGGGAGCCGCACGAGGTGCGCCTGCACATCTTCGCGCAGTTGCGAGATGGCGCGTTGTGCCGCGACGCTCACAACCTGCGAGAGCGCAAAGGACGTGATCGCGTTGATCAGTGTGGCGGCGCCCGCCGCGAGCGCGAGCGGCATGAGCAGCTCGACGCGATGCTTGCCGATCACCTCGTCAATCAGCCACTTCGTGCTCGCCGGGAGCACGAAGCCCGCCGCTCGGCTGATGAGCATGAGGGCGAGCCCGATCGACACGGACCGGCGATGTTCCCAGATGAGCGCCCGGGCTTCAGCCCAGGCGCGTTTCGAGTCGTATTTCGGCTTTGGAGTCTCTGCCATACACGAAATATCGTACTTTTCTCACTCGCTCGACATGACCCACCCGAAACGAGGCGCCTGCTCATGATCCGCTCGATCACGATGGGCCTTCCTTTGCCCGCCCGTTTTCAACTCTCAGGGGAGAACGTCCTGCGATCTGTCTCCGCAGAAGTGGCTGCGCTGATCGCCGGTGGAATGCTCACGGGCGGCGAGCTTCACGCGCAGGTGAACGACGGCGGACTCGGCATGAACCGGCCGGGACCGCCGCTGAGCTTATCGGAGGCTCGGGTGCTCAGCGGCATGCGCGACTCGAGCATCTGGTGGCCACCCAGTCGGTCGAGGTAGCGCTCTCGGACACCACGATCGCCAAGTCGAGGTCCGACGGGGTGCCGCGATGATGATGCGCGCCGCACATTCTCGGCAGCATGCATGCGGTGGACGTCATCGCAAAGGAGGCGCGGATAGACAGGCGCACCCTCGCCGGCGAGATGCGAGTTACCCACCTGTTCGCGCGGCTTCGGCTGGCGGAGCGATATTCAGAAGCCGATGACGGGTTTCGGGTCATGCTGGCCCGAAGCACCTGTATCGTTGGCGGGGTGTTGCTGATACGTAGGGGCGCTCGGACGCAGGCAACTGTTCGCTGATTTTCGAGCGCCAGCACGAGTCGACGTCCGTTCTCCGGCCGGAGCGCATGCGGCCGCCATTTCCTGAGCACGCGCGGGTGATCCCGGCACGGGCGCCTCGGAAGCGCCAGGCATTATTGCGGTTCGGATAAGTTGCGTTGTTGGCGGTGTGCTCGTGGCGGAGCCGAGGGTGGCGTGGGGATGCTCGGCGCAAACGTGACGTTGCTGCAGATTATACGGCGATCGCTTGCCAGATAATGACAGCCCGGTGCTCACTATCGCCGGCTAAGTCCAATACGGTTCAGTTAGTACGTTTTCGACTCCATGTCTTCGGCCGACGATGTCGCGTGATGATGTGAACGGCGTAGGTCGGGCGGCGCGTGGCGGTCCGGCGGCGGGGCCGGAGGGGGAACTTACTCAT
>JBBQFW010000164.1:0-8696 GCA_038322445.1 Gemmatimonadales bacterium | reverse complement strand
AACACGTCCGTGTACCGGTGCTCGGTGTCAGGAATACAGCTGTAAAGTGGAAGATTCTGCGATCTCGGCGCGAAGTCCACTGTTTCGTAAACGATCCGCCGCCCATCGGCCGACCACGACGGCGAGCGCATGGCGGATGCTCGCCCGAGCCGTCAGCGTTCGAGACATGGAGCGTGGCTGATGTGGGTTGGTGTACTGCGCCGCCTCGTAGGCACTCACCTCCACCCCCGCGAATCCGCCACCCCGACCACCAGGTGCGGGCGGCTGCGGAGTCGCCGTTACCGTGTTCCGGAAGACGAAACGCGTCATCTTCTCGTCCCTGATCAGCTTGACGCCGCGGTCGGAGATACGTCCACCTGCTTCCGCATTGAGCGTGTTGATCAGCAGCATGCCCGCCTTCTCCTCGAGCGTCATGCGGCTCGCGAGGTCGCGCACCCGCCCGGCGACCGGCAGGCGCCAGTCCTGATAGCGATCCAGGCGTCCGTTCGCGTTCAGGTCCTTGAACACGAGGCCGTTCACCGAGATGGTCGGCTTCGCGCGCGCGTGGACCGGTGCCTGGGCGTGCGCCACGAGCGGCAGGGCAAGCGAATGACCGACAAGCGCCGCACCAATGGCAACGTGTCGTAGGGAAAGTGGCATGGCCGAGGGCAAGCAAAAGGGTCCGGACGGTGCTGGCGGCGCACCATACTGCTGCCGCCTGCCAAGCCTTACACCGCCCGCCCCCTTACCGTTGGCGGCGATTACGGCGTTGCCGGAGCCGGTACTGCGCTGAATGTGCCCGACGCGCTTACCGGCTTCACGTCGATCGTGCCCTTCATCTCGCTCGATGACGGTAGCGTGGCCGTGTACACGACCGTCAGCGGCTGCCCCTGCCAAGCGATGTCGTACTGGAACTCGATCGTCTTCTCCTTCACCGTGCCGGTGAGCACGTACGGCGCACCGTCGGGGTTCGTGCAGTTGCCCGTGAGCGCGGAGCCGGTGCGAATGAAGGTGCAGATCGTCTTGACCGGATTTCCAACGACGTCACCCGTGATGGCCCACTTGCCGGGGATCGAATCGGTCGCGGGAGCCGTGTTGAGCGCGGAGAGGAGCGACAGCATGAGCAGCATGGGATGTCCCGTAGGGTTGGAATGAACGTGCCTGGAATGTGTCGTACTACCTGCCTATCGCCGCGGCCGCTGCCCGTCATCGCTTCGAGTAAACCTGGTCGAGGTACAGGTACCGCGCCCTCGGCTCCGCCTCCGCACGCGAGTCGACGTCGATCCGCATGCGTTGCACCGACCCGCCAGCGCTGACGGCGCCACTCGGCCATTCGGCCAGTCCGGCGCCATTGGGATTGCCCGTCCTGATGAAGTTCTCGAAGTACGACTGCATGGTCGCGGAGACCTTGTGGTCGTCCGCTGTCCAGGCGAACACCAGATTGAGCGGCAGGTTCCCCATCGCATATTCGATCTCCGCCGAATGGACGGCGCCCGTCGCCGGCGGCGGCGCACTGCCACCGCCCCCGCGGACGATGCCACCCGCCAATCCGGGACGTGCATCGCCCATCGAGGCAACAAGTGGAGGACGCGGATGCGCATAGAAGTATCGGTAGACAGGCTTGCCGCTGGTACTGGCGTGCGAGTCGAGCCACTTCCATGTCGAGTAGCCAATGAAGCGATCGCTCGCCAGATCGGTCAACGACTGTTGCGCCTCGGCGGCCGTGCCCACGGGGTAGACCTTGGCGGCATCAGCGGCCCGATCGCCGAAGAGCTTGGTCAGTTGCGCCCGCGCATTTTCGGGCGTGGGCGTCTCGTTCACGAGGGCGCGCGCGTTGGACTCCTCCGAATTCCAGCCCGCGAGGAGGGGGACGCGCGCCTCGCGGCCGGCGGCGAACGTCGCGGCTGGTGCTTCCGTGAAGAACCACCCGTCGATGTTCGGACCGAAACGCGGCACACCCGGCCGTCCCGAGGCTTCGAGTAGCTCCGTCGCCGAGAGGGCGCGCAGGGCGGCGAGGGATCGCGCGGACACCGCGTCGCCGAACTTCGATCCATTTGGCTCGGTTTCGCCGTGCGGTGGCGTCGGGATCGTGGTGGAGAAGAACGCTCCGCTCTCCCCGATCGCGCCGGCAAAGAGATGTTTCGCGAGCGGCGACGCCATCTGCGCGCTCACCGAGAAGGAGCCCGCGGATTCTCCAGCGATCGTGACGCGCTTCGGATCACCACCGAACACCGCGATGTTCGCCTGCACCCACTCGAGTGCCGCCATCTGGTCCATCAAGCCGTAGTTGCCCGATGCATGCTGCGGTGATTCGGCGGCGAGCTGTGGGTGCGAGAAGAATCCGAAGATGCCGAGTCGATGGCTGATCGTGACGACGACGATGCCGCGCTTCGCCATGCTCTCGCCATCATAGCGCGGCTCGGAACCGTCGCCCGCGATGAAGCCGCCGCCATAGATGTAGAAGAGGACCGGGAGCTTCGCGGCACCGCGCGTCTCGGGCATCCAGACGTTGAGGTGAAGGCAGTCCTCACTCACGCCCGCGTTGCGAAACATCATGTCCCCGAAGACGCGGGCTTGCATGCACTGGTCGGCGAATCGGTCGGCCGGGCGAACACCTCGCCAGTTCTTCGCCGGTTGTGGGGGGCGCCACCGCAGGTCGCGCACCGGTGGCGCGGCATACGGAATTCCCCGGAAGGCGCGCACGCCGCTCGGCAGGATGACGCCGGCAACGGTGCCGTTGACCGTTCGGGCGCGAGGCGAACTCGCATCGCTTCCACTGGTGTGCTGCGCGGGCGCGGCGGCGAGGGGCATCAGCGCGGCCAGCACGACGAGAGTGTATGATCGCATGAGCTGAGTCGGAATGTGGAAGTGTCGGAGCGCCAATGCGCAGTCGAGCGGTGGTGCGGTACCACTCAGTATCGTCTTCCGTAGCCGAACGGGTACAGCGGACGCACGATGTCGTGCGCGACGTCGGAATACTGGGCCTGCACAGCGCGGCCACACCGATGACCGAAAGTCTCGTCGCTGTTCACCATTCGCGCCAGCATGCCCGTCGCACTTCCCAGACGCGATGCTGCACCATGCAAATGCGGTGCGTACCTTCCGCGGATGAATGCGCCAAGTGATCGTCGTGCCACGGACGCGAACTCCGCTCGCAAGCGCGACGTCCGCTTCCTGCTCACCATGGCCCGCGCACTGCACACCGCGGGCACCACTGCGCAACGCCTCGAGGATTCGCTGGCCGTGCTCGCGCGCGGCCTCGGACTCGAGCACGCGCAATTCTTCTCGACGCCGACGTCGATCATGTGCGCCTTCGGCGAGCTGGAGGACCAGGAGACGCACCTCCTTCGCCTCGCACCAGCCGGACCGCACCTCGGCAAGCTGTCGCGGCTTGATCGCGTCGTTACCGAGGTACTGGCCGGCACCATCTCCACGCAGGAGGCGCTCGCGCGGGTTGAAGTCATCGAGGTCGAGCCATCGCCGTACAGCGCCATCGTCACCATCCTCGCATTCGGCCTCGCCTCCGCGGGCATCGCGCGATTCCTCGGCGGCGGCATCACCGAGGTTGCCGTCGGCGGCGTGCTCGGCATCATCACCGGTGCGCTCGAAGCAGTGGCGGAGCATCGCGTGCGACTGGAGCGCGTCTATGAACCGGTGGCTGCGTTTGCGGCGGCGTTCATCGCGACAGGCGTCGCCGCGTGGCTCGGGCCGTACGCAACGTCCACGGCGATCCTCGCCGGCATCATCGCGCTCCTGCCGGGCCTCGTGCTCACGAACGCGGTGCGAGAATTGGCCGAGCGACATCTGGCATCCGGCACCGCGCGTCTGGCGGGAGCGGCAATGATCCTGCTCGGCCTCGTCTTCGGCGTCGCACTCGGCAGCAAGGCGGCGACGTCGTTGTTCGGCGTCGTCCGCGAGCTGACACCCGCCGCGCTGCCGTGGTGGACGATGGCGATCGCGATCCTCGCGGCGGGTGTGAGCTTCGTGGTGATCCTCAAGGCCGAGCGGCGCGATACGGGATGGATGGTGGGCGCGTCGGCGGTGAGCTACCTGCTCGCGAGTACGAGCGTGCGTTTCGCGGGCCCGGAGCTGGGACTCTTTCTCGCCGCGATGTTCGACGGCGTCGCGGCGACCCTCTGGGGTCGGTGGCGTGACCGGCCACAGACGGTGGTGCTCGTGCCGGCCATCCTCATGCTCGTTCCAGGGAGCGTCGGATTCCGGAGTCTCAACAGCCTGCTTCAGCGCAATGTGGTCGCGGGTGTCCAGACCGCCTTTGCGATGATCATCGCCGCCACGGCCATCTCGGCCGGGTTGCTCGTGGCCACGTCGGTTGCGGGGGGCCGGCGTCGCATCGAGCGGCGCGGCGGCATCTCGATCAGGACGGACGAGTTTCGCGCGGTGCCCAAGGTTTGAGAGGGACACTCGTTCGTCATTCCCGCGCAAGCGGCTTTTGCCTCGCTCGTCATTCCCGCGCAAGCGGCCGCAACACCCGTTCGTCATTCCCGCGCAAGCGAGAATCCATTTTAACGAGGCCCTGAATGGATTCCCTCGTTCGAGGCATGGGCATCGGGAGAGTGCGGATAATCACGCCCCGCCTGCTTCTCGACGACGCCTCTGTCTGCACATACGTTGTCCGTCTCACCTCCACAGGGCCACCAATGCCACAGTCTCCCGCTCGGCGCGCCGCGCGCATCGCACTCGCGCTCGGCGCTGTCGCCCTCCCGGCAGCCGGCGCGCAATCGCCGCCGCCCAAGGCTGCCGTCGCACACGTTGTCGACTCGCTGGCCGCCGACTTCATCACCACGCATGGCGCGCCCGGGATCTCCATCGCCGTCGTGCGCCGAGGGGATACGCTCGTCATGGGCGGCTGGGGGAAGGCGGACCTCGAGAACGACGTGCCGGCGACGGCGCGGACTGTCTATCGCATCGGTTCCATCACCAAGCAGTTCACGTCGTCGGCGGTGATGCAACTCGTCGAGCAGGGCAAGGTGAAGCTCGACGACTCCATTGGGACCTACCTCGCCACGCTGCCCAACAACTGGCGCGGCGTGACCGTGCGCCAGCTACTCAACCACACCTCGGGCATCCCGAGCTACACCGACATCGGCATGCCGTGGGTCAAGCGGTGGGCGGAGGAAATGACACCCGACACGCTCGTCGCGATGACGGCGAAGGACACGGTGTGGTTCAAGCCGGGCACCAACTGGCAGTACGACAACTCCGGCTACGTCGTGCTCGGCATGCTGATCGAGAAGGTCACCGGGTACCCGTGGGCGACGGACATCGCCGAGCGCCATGCAAAACGACTCGGCTTGTCCGACACGCAGAACTGCATGACGCAGCCCGTCATCCCGCGCCGGGCTCAGGGGTATTCGGATGTAGCCGGGACGTGGATGCACGCTCCGTATCTCGCGATGAGCCAGCCGTACGCCGCGGGCGCGCTATGTTCGACGGTGGGCGACATGGCGCGCTGGGACCAGGCGCTCGGCAACGGGCAGGTCGTGTCGCAGGCTTCGTATACGCAGATGACCACCCCGGTCGGCGCTGCAATGCAGAGCAAGTACGGCTTCGGACTCATGCGCGACTCGCTCGACGGACACCTCATCGTCTCGCACGGCGGCGGCATCAACGGTTTCATTTCCGCCAACGCGTGGTTTCCTGAGGACCGGATGACCGTCACCGTGCTCACGAACTCCGGCTCCGCTCGCGCCGACTACCTCATGGCACAGGTCGCGCGCGCCGCGTTTGGCTTGCCGCTGCAGCGCGTTCCGGTGCGCGTGATGATCACCGCAGCGGAGCGAGCGCAGTACGTGGGCACCTATGCGCTGAACCTTGGCGGTACGCTGCGCGCCTTTACCTTCTCCGAGCGCGATGGCGAATTGTATGGCCAGCTCGCGGGGCAGCCCGCCAACGTCCTCATCCCCGCGGGCCACGATACCTACGGCGCGAGCTTCGACCCGTCGCTGCGCATCATGTTCACCGTCGAGAATGGGATGGCCACGAAGGTAACGCTGAAGCAGGGCGGGAAGAGCTTCGACGGCGTGCGGAAGCCGAAGTAAGCGCGCGGCGACGGGTCTCGGTCGCCCGCTCGTCATTCCGCGAAAGTGGGCATCCATGTTTGCCCGCTCGTCATTCCCGCGAAAGCGGGAATCCATGTTTGCTTCAGGGCGACATCGACCTGCCCTCGAGCCGCGGCGACTTCCGCACGCCGAAGCTCACGTTGTACTCGGTGTCGAGGAGCAGTCGCTCGCCGGTGAAGAGAAAGTCCAGCGTCGAATAGAACGGTGTCTCCGGCGCGATGAGCTTCACCGTGTAGACGCTGTCCGACGTCCACGCGCCGCTCGCCGCCACGGCGGGATGCGGCAGCACGCTTAGCATCTGGTCGATGCCGTTGTTGAACGCCGACTTGCTCGACGTCCACGTGCCGACGCCGATCGGGGTCCGCGTCTCCCCGGTTGCAGTGCGTACCAGCAGCGCCGGCGCGGCTGGCGTGAGATCAAGCGCAACGGCGCGCATGCCGCGGTCGTTGGCGGGCAACTCGTACCAGCGCCCGCTCACACGTGATGCGAGCGCCGCGGTGGGACGACCGGCGGGAACCCGCACCGACAGGCTGGCGAGCTTCGTTTGCAACACCCCGCGCTCCGCGGCGTTCTCCGGTAGCGACGACGGCGAAAATGCGGGCAGGAGCTTGTCCCACACCAGGTTCATCACCGCCTGCATGTCGCGCACGCCACTCGTGATCGCCACAACCGCATCGAACTCGGGCATCACCATCATGTACTGCCCGAACGCGCCGTCGCCGCGATAGGTGTTGTGTCGCGAACGCCAGAACTGGTAGCCGTAGCCCTGGTCCCAATCACTCTTCGGTGACGAGCCATTCGACGTCTGCCGCGAGGTCGCCTCGTCCACCCACGCGGCGGGAATGAGCTGCTTGCCGTTCCACTTGCCGCGCTGGAGATAGAGCTGGCCGAGTTTCGCGATGTCCTCCGTCCGCACACTCAGCCCGTACGCGCCGGCGTTGATGCCCTGCGGACTGGACACCCACGTGGGCGACTCGATGCCGAGCGGCACGAAGAGTCGCGGGGTGAGATATTCGCGTACCGTTTGCCCCGTGACCTTCTGCACGATGGCCGACAGCATGTAGGTCGCGCCCGAATTATAGAGAAAGTGAGTGCCTGGCTTGAATTGCACCGGATGCATCAGGAATCGCCGCGCCCACGTCGCGTCCTTCATGCTGGAATCAGCAGGCGTGATGATCGACGGCTCGGTGACATGCCCGGTATTCATGCGGATGAGGTCGCGCACCCGCATGGCGCGAAGGTTCGGCGACGGCTGCGCGGGTGCGTCATCGGGGAAGTACTTCAGCACCTCATCGTCGAGGCTCATCTTGCCTTCCGCGATCGCCAATCCAACGGCGGTCGACGTGAAGCTCTTGCTGAGCGAGTAGAGCACATGCTGCGTCCGCGCATCGTACGGCCCCCACCACCCCTCGGCGACCACGTTGCCGTGCCGCACGAGCATGAAGCTGTTCATCGCATCGATGCTCGTGTCGGCCGCCTGGACAAAGGCGAGGATCGCCGCGGACGAGATGCCCTCATGCTCGGGCGTGCTGCGCTTGAGGGGGCCCTGCGCCGCGAGCGGCGCACTGACAAGAGTGGCAACGAGAAGCAGGAGTGGTCGTGCATTCATGAGTGGTCTCCGTCTTTCAGTGTGTCTTCGAGCAACGAAAACAGTGTCTGCCAGTGACGCTCCGCCGCAACCGGGTCGTGCGTGGGCGTGTCGGCGGGGACCCAGCCGTGGTGCGCATCGTACGTCTCGATGATGTGCTCCACCTTCGCGTCAGTGAGCGCGCGCTCGAGACGCGCCTTCTGCGCGTCGTCGAATCCGGCATCCTCGATGGCGCCCCCGACGTAGATCACGCCCTTCATCTGCGGCGCCAGGCGGTGCGGGCTGTCGGGCGCGTCGGTGGCGAGGCCGCCGCCGTGGTACGATGCCGCAGCCACCACGCGATCCGGAAACGTACCGGCGGCGGTGAGCGACAACCGCCCACCGAGACAGTAGCCCACGGTGGCGATGAGCCGGCCGTCGACGTCAGCGCGCGCATCGAGCAATGCGAGCAGGGCGGGCACATCGCGCATGATGTTGGCACTGGAGATCGTCGGCACCACGCGTGCCTTCCACCCACTCAGCAGCGCGGGATCCGCAAAGAGGTTCTGTCCTTCCCTGAGCGTGAAGCCGCTGCGGTAGTACAGATCGGGCATGGCCACGCGATAGCCGTGGCTGCTGAGTCGCTCTGCCATCTCGAAGAGTGCGGGACGGAGGCCGTTTCCATCCATGTAGAAGATCACGCCGGGCGACTTCCCTGATGCGTCCGTCTCGAAGTAATGCGTCGGGCAGGTGCCGTCCGGGGTGCGAACGTTGATGATCTCGTGCGGCATCGATAGTGCTCCATTCGTGTGATCATGGCGTCGCGGGAACGCATCCTTCGTGGGCGTGATCGAGGTTCCCGGCAGCCAATATGATGAACGCTTCTCCCCGACGCACCGGAGCATGACCCCAATCCAGCGCCCACTCGGCAACACCGGCTTCAGCATCGCACCACTCGTGCTCGGCACGAACGTCTTTGGCTGGACGATCGATGAAGCCACGAGCTTCTCCATCCTCGATGCGTTCGTCGACGCCGGCTTCGACGCCATCGATACCGCCGACGTCTACTC
>JBBQFW010000163.1:0-8721 GCA_038322445.1 Gemmatimonadales bacterium | reverse complement strand
GCGCACAATGGCGCGGACGGACTGGAGTGCGCGAAGGCAATGACCCCGGATCTGATCGTCCTCGACCTCATGCTGCCGGCGATGAGCGGTTACTCCGTGCTCCAGCGGCTGCGCGACGCGGGCAACGCCACGCCCGTCCTCGTCATGACCGCGCTCGGCACCGAGGACGAGAAGCTCCGCGGGTTCGCACTCGGCGCCGATGATTACGTGGTGAAGCCGTGCGGTCTTCTGGAAATTCTCGCACGAGTGCGTGCGCTATTGCGTCGCGGCGCGCCCGCCGCGACCTCCCGCCGGAAGATGTCGCTCGGTGCGCTCGACGTTGACTTCGATGCACGCGAAGTGCGGCGCGGCGCCGAGGTCCTTCCGTTGCGACCGAAGGAGTTCGACCTCCTGGCGGCGCTGTTGCGGCACCGGGGGAGGGTGGTGTCGCGTGACGAGCTGCTGCGCGAGGTCTGGGGCTATGCGGCTGGCGCCGAGAGCAGGACGGTGGAGACGCATCTCGCGGCGCTACGGCAGCGGCTCGGCGACGAGGCCGCGAGCCTGATCCTCACCGTTCGAGGGGCTGGCTACCGGATCGTGTAGGATGGGACTTCTCACCGTCCTCTGACATTGGCGTGGGCGACGGATCGTAGACTGCGGGCATACGAGGTATTTGCCATTCGACGCCGGACACCCTCGTCGCATTGCGGCGCCGTCATTTCACGACAGGAGGAGTTGGCATGAGGGCATTTACGCTGAAGCTCGCCGTTGGTCTTGCGCTGGCTGGGCTGGTGGCCGCGGTGCATGCGCACGGTGGTCCGCTGCACGAAACGTTCATGCGGCTGCACGGGCACTGAGTTGGTAGGGCGTACGGCGGCGGGTGACGTCGCCGTCCGCTCAGCGGCGGGTCTGCGCCGCACGGCACGATAAGGACGAAGAGTGGCCACTGGATTCCCGCTCTGGCGGGAATGACGAACGCATCACAGCGGAAATCGGCCTTGACGCGGCGCGCTTCGTTCGCGTCCACCGGCCGGCATGGTGGACCTTTGATCACGTCATCGCATTCCGCCGGCGCGAAGGCGGGCAGCTGGTGGCCGAGCTGGACGACGGCTCCGTCGCCCCCGTGAGCCGGGAGCGCACGAGCGCTGCGACTTGTCGCCGCCTGATTTCGCGACCCGGTTTGCGCTTGACCCTGTGGGAGCCGCCCTTCTCGTGTGATATTGGTGGCGCGGCGCCGTTGCCGCCCCACCCATAGCGAGCACGACATGAGCGCAAAGACTCCCGTGAAGCATGTTCCCAAGCCCTGGGGGCATGAGACCATCTGGGCCGCGAATGAGCTGTACGTCGGCAAGATCCTGCACATCAATGCGGGGAGCAAACTGTCCGTGCAGTATCATGTGCAGAAGGACGAGACGGTTTATCTGCTCGCCGGTGAATTGAAGTACTACGTGCAGCTCGAAGGCAGCGACCGGCCGGTAGACATGAAGCTTGCAGTGGGGGAAGCCTTTCGGATCACCCCGAACACGATCCACTACATGGAAGCGGTGACGGATTGCGATGTCCTCGAGGCGAGCACGCCGCACCTCGACGACGTTGTCCGCCTCCAGGACGCATACGGACGCGAGGGAACGAGCGCACCATGAAAGTGATCATTCCGCTGGCCGGCAAGGGAACGCGGCTTCGTCCGCACACGCATCTCGTGCCGAAACCGATGCTCAAGATCGCCGGCAAGCCGGTGATGGCGTACATCCTCGAGGACCTCCAGAAACTCGGCGGCGTCGAGCAAGTGGTGTACGTCACCGGGCATCTCAAGGAGAAGGTCGAGGAATACACGAAGAAGGAATTCGCGTCGCTGCCGGCGGTCTTCGTCGAACAGACCGTGCAGGATGGCACCGCGGGCGCGGTGAAGCTGGCGCAGCCCTGGGTGGATCAGGATGTCCTGATCATCTTCGTGGACACGATCTTCGAGACTGATCTCTCCGTCATCAAGAACACGGACGCGGACGGCATCATCTGGGTGAAGGAAGTCGAGGACTACCAGCGCTTCGGCGTGGTCGTCACCGACAACGACGGCAACATGACCCAGATCATCGAGAAGCCGACCACGCCGATCTCCAAGCGTGCGAACATCGGCCTCTACTACGTCAAGAACTGGAAGCTGTTGTACGAGGGCATCGACTACGTGCTCACGCAGCCGAAGAACAAGGGGGAGTACTACCTCACCGACGCGTTTCAGTACATGATCGACAAGGGCGCGAAGATCAAGGTCGTGGATGTCGAGGGCTGGTACGACGCGGGCAAGCTCGACACCCTGCTCGAGACGAACCAGACGGTGCTGTCGAAGGGTGCGGCGCGGCGGCCGAAAAGCCTCGAGGCCAGCGTCACCATCCACGATCCGGTCTACATCGAGGACAACGTCACGATGTCGAATTCCGTGATCGGGCCGAATGTCTCCATCGGGTCCGGCAGCGTCATCGAAGGGTCGACGCTCACGCACACCATCATCGGCAAGAGTGGCAGCGTGAAGCACTCCACGCTGCACAACTCGCTGATTGGCGACAACGTGACCATCGAGGGGCTGAGGGGCGAGCTCACGGTCTCCGACGACTCGGAGATCCGCGGAACGACCTGACCGTCAGTCGGCGCCGGCCAGGCCGGCGGCGCCGACCAGCACCATCAGCGCACGCGCAACGCCGCGATGGCCCTCGGTGTTGTCGTACCACTCACCCGAGGTGTGCACACCACCACCTCGGCCGCCCGCCCCGATGGCAATGGACGGAATGCCCATGCTGATCGGCACATTGGCGTCGGTGGAAGCGGTGGCGAGCTCCGGCCGTCGCCCAATGCCGATCGTTGCCTGAACCGCCGCGCGAACCAGCGGATGGTCGTCGTCGACGGATCCGCTCGGCCGGTCGCCGATGGTGGTGATCGAATACTCGAGCGGCAGCGACGACGGCGAGCGACGATAATTCTCTTCCTTCACCGCGGCCTTCACGACCTCGTGGATGTCGCGCACGCAACTGTCGAGGACGCCGGTGCTGGTGGACCGCAGGTCGACGTCGATCCATGCGTCCGCGGGAATGGCGTTCACGCTGAGGCCACCCCCGATCCGACACACGGAGAGTGTCGTGCGGGGAGAACGCGGCAACGGAAGCGCGGCGAGCTTCGAGGCGGCCGCACCGGCTGCGTGCACCGGGTTCGCGACGCCGAACGAGGACCAACTATGTCCGCCCTGACCGCGAAAGACGACATGAAAGCGACGCGAGCCGAGCGCGTGGTTCACGATGCGTTCGTCGCCGGCACCATCGAGCGCGATGCAGGCGTCAACGGCATGGGGCAGGGAGGAGAAGAGATGCTTCGCCCCGCGCAGGTCGCCTTCGCCCTCCTCGCCAACGGTGGCGACGAAGAGGATGGGGCGGCGCGTTCGCAGGCGATGTCCGTCAATTGCTTCCGCGAGGGCGAGCATGGCCGCAACACCGCGAGAGTTGTCGACGATCCCCGGGCCGGCGAGTTGCGGGCCGTCGCGCGTGACGGCGACAGGCGTTCCAACAGGGAAGACGGTGTCGAGGTGCGCGCAGATGACGACCGCGGCCTCCGAGGTCGTACCCGCGCGCAGCCCAAGCACGTTTCCGGCGTCATCGAGGCGGACGTCACTGAGACCGAAGGTCTGGAATCGGTGGACGACAAAGGCCGCTCGTGCGCCCTCGTTTCCGGTTGGCGCGGCGATCTCGGAAACGGCGATCTGGGTTGCCAGCAGCGACTCATCGTGCGCCGCGAGGCGCGCTGTTGCGGGCGCAAGCTGGCGGGCGAGGAGGGCATGCTCGCGGGCTGCCGTGGGGAGATCGGCGCGCATACGTTACCTATCGCCGAGGAGCGGAGTGAGGGGGCGCAAGACGCGTTCGTCGTTGAGGACACGGCCGGAACATGGATTCCCGCTTTCGCGGGAATGACGAATGGTCAGGACGGATGTCGCGGGAATGACGAGCGGCCAAGACGGGATGTCGCGGGACTGACGAAACGGTCAGGACAGATGTCGCGGGAATGACGAACGGTAGAGACGACGGACGGTACGCCCGGAATCGCGCGACGCGAAGGAGCAACGTATGACGGACGCCGTGGCCCCGCGACTCAGTCGAAATGTATTCGCACTCGCGGCCGTGAGTTTCCTCACGGACGTGTCGAGCGAGATGATCTACCCGCTGCTGCCGATCTTCCTCACGACGGTGCTCGGCGCCAACGCCAGCTTCATCGGGGTGATCGAGGGCGCCGCGGAGACGACGGCGGCGCTGCTGAAGCTGGCGAGCGGCTGGTGGTCGGACCGGGTGCGGCAACGAAAGCCGCTGGTCGTGCTCGGCTATGGCATCGCATCGCTCATGCGGCCACTCGTGGCGATCGCCCAGTCCGCACCACAGGTGCTGGCGATTCGCCTGGCGGATCGCGTGGGGAAGGGGATTCGCAATGCGCCGCGAGACGCGCTGCTGGCTGAGTCGGTGCATCCCAGTATCCGGGGCCGCGCATTCGGCGTGCAGCGCACGGGCGACCATGCCGGCGGTGTACTCGGCCCACTCATCGCCTTCGTATTGCTGAGCCGCCACCTCGCGGAAATTCGCACGGTGTTCTGGCTTGCGGCGGTGCCGGGAGTACTCTCGCTAGTGGTGGTGATCTTTTTTGTGCGCGAGATTCCGCGCGCTGCCACCGTGCCGTCTGCCGGCCCGCCCGACCTCACACAACCACTCGGCGCGCCGTTCTGGCGCGTGCTGTTCGTGATCTTCCTCTTCACCCTCGGCAATTCGACGGACGCCTTCCTGCTGCTGCGCGCCACTCAGCTTGGTGTGCCCGTCGCGCTCGCGCCGATTCTCTGGGCGGCGCTGCACGTCGTGAAGTCTGCGTCGAGCGCGCCCGGGGGCGCCCTGTCTGATCGGATTGGCCGACGCCCCACCCTGATTGCCGGCTGGCTGCTTTACGCGACGGTGTACGTGGGCTTCGCTGTCGCTGGAGTAGCATGGCAGGCGTGGGCATTGTTCGGTGTTTACGGGCTGTTCTTCGGGCTCACCGAGGGAAGTGAGCGCGCCCTTGTCGCGGATCTCGTGGGGCCGGCGAGGCGAGGCACGGCGTTCGGCTGGTATAACCTCGCCATCGGCCTCGGCGCGTTGCCCGCCTCGATCCTTTTCGGGTACGTCTGGGATCACGCCAGTGCGAGCGCGGCGTTCCTCATGGGCGCCGCGTTCGCGGCCGCGGCCGCGCTCGGCCTTCCGTTGGCGATGCCGAGGGCGCGTTCGAGCGGCTGATCCGGAATGCGTGAGTGTTACCGAGCGACCTCGTTGGGCGCTGCCGACCGGTGTAGATGCGCTCGAGGCGGACATGCACTGATGTGCGCCTCGATGTCACGATGGCTGCCGAGGCGCCTCAACACGTGCGGCCGAACGCCCGAGGACTGCGCCGCGCCGAACGCCGCGTCTGCGGCTGAACGCTATGGCTGCGCCTGAACGCCCACCAGCTGGTCGCGGCCCTTGTCGCGATACGGAATGCCGTGGACCATCCAGTCCGGTGCCGGCGCTCCCTTGAGCTTGGTGTCGAAGAACTGCTGCATGCGCATGGCGATGTCCTTCTGGTTCGCTCGGCTGGCCGGGTTGTGGACGTCGTTGTTGTAGTCGATGAAATAGACTTCCTTGCCGAGCCGGCGCATGCCGACGAAGGTCTCGATGCCCTGGTACCACGGCACGGCGTCGTCGGCATCGTTGCTCATGATGAACAGCGGTGTCGTGACCTTGTCGAGCCAGAAGAGCGGCGAGTTCTCGATGTAGCGCATGGGTCTCTCCCAGAGGCTTCCGCCGATGCGGCTCTGGCCGTTCTCGTACTGCCCCGAGCGCGAGATGCCCGTGCCCCAGCGAATGCCGCCATACGCACTCGTCATGTTCGCGACGGGTGCACCGGCCATCGCCGCCGCGAACATTTGCGTCTGCGTGATCATGTACAGCGTCTGGTAGCCTCCCCATGACTGCCCCTGGAGTCCGAGATGCTTCGCGTCCACGTATCCGCGGCCGAGCAGCATCTGCACGCCCGGTACGACCGACTTCATGGCGCTCGGTCCGGGATACCCGACTTCGTAGTGGATGTCGGGCTCGAAGACGAGATAGCCGTTCGACGCATAGTGCGTCGGATTGATGACGTTCCGGCCGTTCGGCGCCACGTAGTTGTGCAGGCCGTTCGACAGCTGCTCGTAGAAGTACGAGATCATCGGGTATTTCTTCGACGGATCGAAGTTTTCCGGCTTGTAGAGCATGCCTTTCTGCTCGAACCCGTCGGTGCTGATCCACTTCACCAGCTCGACGGTGGCCCAGTTGTAGTCCTTCTGCTGCGGATTCGCGTCGGAGATCTTCGTCAGGCTCGTGAGTGCCGGGCCCGCATACAGGTTCGGAAAGTCGGTGTAGCTCCCCTTCGTGACGAGGTATTCCTCGGCGTTCTTCGCCTTCATGGGAACGCCCCAGGCGACGTCGGCCATGACAATCGGTTCGGGTGCGCGCGTGACGCCGAGCTGATCGCGATAGAAGCCGGCAGCCTTCGTTTCCTCGTTGAGGGCGCGCAGGAAGAGCGGACCGTTGGCGTCGTAGACGTTGGCCGTGTCGGTCGCGCCACCGAATCCGCCCACGCCGCTGCCGCCTCGTCCTCCGCGACCCGCGGAGAACGACACCAGACGCAGTACGGTGTTGTTCCTTCGACCGAGGGAGTCGGTCACGTTCGTCGCGGCCCTGGAGGCCGTCGGATCGACTTCCCACACGTCGTAGCGATCATAGAGGAGCACCGACCGGTCGCCCCTGGTCCAGCCGGCCACACCCCATGATCCGGCAATCGCTGGCGTGTCGGCCGTCTCCTGCGCGAAGCTCACGTCCTTGACCGGCGACGTGATGTCGGTTGTCCTGCCGCTCGCGATGGTGTACGTGTACCAGTGGCCCTTGTCGAAGAAGATGACGTACTTGTCCTCGGGCGAGAGCTGCGCGGTGCCGCTGATGTGCTCCTTCACGACCTTCGCCGCGCCGGTGAGGCCGTCGATCAGGTAGACGTCCGTCGCGCCGTCGCCCCACATGCTCTCGATGTTGTAGCGCTCGCGCGAGGTGCCGAGTACCACGCGTCCGTCGTCGCCGATGTTGACGGTGGGGAGCGAATCGACGGCAAGCGTCACCATTTTCTTCTGCCCGATGAACCAGAGGCTCTGGTGCGAGCGGTTGCGATCGCGTCCCGCATTGAGCCGCTGGGTGGGCTGGAGCTGCGCGTCCTTGTAGTGCCAGAGGTCGAAAACCGCCTTGCCGGCGAGCGAGTCGGACGGAACGGAATCGGGAATCACGGGCGCAACGCCGAAGCTGATCGCGTTGCCGTTCTTCGTGAAGGCGACGGTGGCGTTGTCCGAGACGCGCACGCCCGTGGTGAGTTGTGCCGGCGTCACGGCGGATATCGCCGCGCCGTTACCGTTTAGCGAGGCATAGTAGAGCGAGTACATGGCCTTCGGCTTCCCGAACTCATCGCGATTGCTCAGGAACGCGGCCTGCGACGACGCACGGTCGAGCACCAGGCTCTTGTAGTCGCCGGTGCCGGAGAGGAGCGTGGTGGTCGCGCCGCTCACGAGGTTGCGGACGTAGGCGCCGTCGCGACCCGCCGTGCGCGAGACCACCGTGTAGCCGAGCACCTTGGCGCTGTCGTCGAAGAAGAAGGCCTGAACGTCGGAGATGCGCTCGTCGGCGCCGGTGCCGAGGTTGCGCAGCACGAGCGTGCTGCCGTACTGGCGTCGTGGTCCGCGCGCGGCGGAGTCTCCCGATGCGCTTGCGCCCACGCCTGCGCCGCGTCCACGGCCGGCGGCAGCGGTATCAGGCGTCGCAGCAGAATCTTCGGGGACGAACGCCATCCACGCGCCGCTGTTGGCTGGCAAGCGGAATGACCGGACACGCGGGACCGTCGTCACCTTGCCGTCGACGAGGCTGACGATGGCGAGGTCGGCGCGCGACTGGAGTGTCGCGGCCGCGCGCCGATTGCGGGCGGCTCGCTCGAACTCCGCCTGCGCCGGATACGTCAGCGCGACCGCGAAGCGGCTGTCCGCCGTAAACTGGCCCGGCGCCGACGTGGCCGTCGCAGGATCATCCTCGGTATTGCCCGCAGTCCGCGGTCGCAGTCCGCCGGGCACGTTGTTCGGCCGACCGAGATAGCCACGCGGCACGCGGTATTCGCCGGCACCCTGCGTGGCGCGCACGATCATCGCACAGTCGCCGACGAGCGGCGCGAGCGTGTAGAGCGCCCACCTGCCGTCATTGGAGATCGCGGCGCCCTGGATGGATTTCCATTTATCCCAGTCGGCCTGGGTGAGGACCTTCTTCTGGGCGCGACCGACGGCCGGTGCGAGGAGGAGCGTGCCGAGTGCGAGCGAGCGGACGAGGCGCATGTGGTCGGTCGGGAATGGGGCGGGAATGCGGATTCGAGAGAATACGGCGGAGTGCGGTTGTCCGCTGGAGCGTCGATCGATCATGCCGGAGGGCGCGTAGGGCGCATGGGCACGGTAGAATCGCCGCCGTGATGCAACCGAGCCGTCGCACATTCGTCGTGCTGTGCACTCTCGTGGGCGCTGCAGGGCGAGCCGCTCATGGCCAATCAGCCCGCGCTGTCAGCATCCATGTCGATGTGAGCCGCGAGGTCGGCGAGCTACGTCCCCTGTGGCGCTTCTTCGGCGCCGACGAGCCGAACTACGCCTACATGAAG
>JBBQFW010000162.1:0-8850 GCA_038322445.1 Gemmatimonadales bacterium | reverse complement strand
GGCGCCAGTCGCGACAACGCTTCGGTGCGCGACCACGCAACCACCTCCGACGCAGGGAAACAGTGCCCCACGGGTGTGCGCCGCTTCCCGAGCAGGCGTCTGGCCCTGTTTTCGCCACACGGACGGCCGCGAGGCGATCCCACCCGGCTCGCGTGGCGCAACACACGCAAGGAGCCTCGACGCACGTGCGAACACGACTCTTGACCCTCGCCCGCTCGCTCGGCACCTTCGGCGTTGCGTCTCCGCAGGGCCGAGGCGTGAGTCGTCGCCGCACGATCCAGGTCACGATCGCTCCCTTGCGCTCGGCACCTTCCGTCTCGATCCGGTAGCCATGGACCACAAGACGTTCGTCGACGTGATGGGGGCGGAGTGGACGGTGTGGGAAGTGTACCCGCGCCTCCTCGAGCGACGACTGCTGCGAGAGCGCCGCGCGGCGCGCCGGGGATCGGAGGAACGCCGTCACATGCCCGTCGGGCGACCGACCCTCCCGCGACAGGTCCTTGGCGGGTGGCTGGCGCTCCAGAGCAAGCATGAGCGACGGCGCGTGCTGCCGGTCCCCGACGACTGGGAGGACCTCAGCGATCGCGAGCTGCAGGCGCTCCTCTCGCACTCGACGCTGAGCAGCCGTCCACGACGGCCGAAGGCCTGACACCTCACGAGCCTCGTCACCGCGCTGCACATTCCCGCTGAATCCTGCTCGTCGTCCGAGCTCTCATTTCAGAGGAGTGTGCCATGAGTCCCGTGCACCAGTTCGAAACGCCGTTCGCCACTACCGGCTTCGAGGTTCCCGGCTACCGCATCGTGCGCTCCCTCGGCGTGGTGCGCGGCATCACCGTGCGTTCGCGTTCCGTCCTTGGACGCATCGGTGTCGGCTTTCAGGCATTCTTCGGCGGCAACATCACGCTGCTGGTGAACCTGTGTGAGCAAGCGCGCGCCGACGCATTCCAGATCATGGTGTCGCACGGCTCGGAGCTCGGTGGGAACGCGATCATCGGCCTTCGCTATGACGCAACGGAGGTGATGGATGGGATCACCGAAGTCCTGTGCTACGGAACGGCCGTCGTCATCGAACCGGTGTGAGCGGCGGTGTGAGGTTGCGTGAGGCCACGGCGAGGGCGACTATCCCGCGCTTCCATCCCTCTCTGGAGTCCAATGACCGATCCGCACGCCGACGCTTATACGCCAGGTGATCCACCTTCAGCACCGCCCGTCGCCAGCGGCGCGGGCATCTGGGAAGACTTCATCGACATCTTCTACACGCCGGCGAGCGTCTTCGCGCGGCGTGCCTCGTCCGGTTTCGGGTGGCCAATGCTGGTCGTGAGCGTTCTCCTCGGCCTCATCTTCCTTGCCGATCGCGGGGTGATCGCTCCCGCGTTCGACGCTGATTTCACGCGCGGCATGGCGGCGGCGGCGAAGAAGAATCCGCAACTCACCCCCGAGCAGATGGAGATCGGCAGGACCTTCACGGAGAAATTCCTGCCGGTGATCGTCTTCATCGGCACGCCGATCACGATCTTCTTCGTCGGCCTCATGGTATGGCTCGTCGGCAAGCTCGTGGACGCCCGGCAGTCCTTCGGCGCTTCGCTCATGGTGGCGTCCTACGCCTACATCCCGAAGATCCTCGGCAGCATTGCCGTGGGCATCCTGGCGCTCGTGTCCAGTCCGGAGACGCTCAACGGCATGTCGCGGCTGACGGTCGGCGTGGCGCACTTCCTCGATCCTGACACGGCCTCGCCCGCGCTGGTGGCGATTGCGGCGCGCGTCGACGTCTTCACGATCTGGGTAACTGTGCTGCTCGTGATCGGACTCTCGGTCACGGGAAAGATTCCGCGCTCGAGGGCGGCCGTCGCGGGCGTCATCATCTGGATTCTCGGTGGGCTCTACCCGCTGCTCAACGTGCTCAGGAGTCAGGGGTAAGGCGTTTCGGGCGCAACGAGTCGCTCGACGGTGTCGGCAGGCGGACAGGACTCGCGATGCACCACGCGCTGGCTATGGACGCGGACGTCCGCCTCCTCGAAGGAGGCGACCCGCTGTCCGCACCGCCGACAGATGGGAAACAGCGCGAAGGTGTCGCGCGCAAACTGCTCGAGGATTGGATCGTCGTGTCGCCCTGAAATCGGCATCGTCGGCGCGATGTGTATCCGGCAGGATTCGTGTCGCTCGTTGCGGCCGGTCGTCCTACCTTATGGTGAGGTGGCGCGCCGATGCAATGGCACACCTCCCTGCCTTCTCTTTCCCACCTGATGTCCTTCACCACAATCCTGTCGATCGCCGCGCTGTTTGCGCAGTCTGGCGTCGCGATTCTCATTGCTGTCGTACTGGAGGGATTGCGGCGCCGGTACTGGCGACCTTTCCTCCTGCACTGGACGTGGAGCTGGATCGCGCTCGCGCTGCACGCGGGAGCCGGTGCCACCTCGGTGCTGCTCGCGCGGTGGCTGCCCATCACGCATCCCGTTCGGCTGAGCCTGGCGCTCACGGCGAGCATCGCTGGCTACCTCCAGATCGCATGGCTGCTCCTTGGCACCACCGAGTTGGCAACCGGCAAGGCCCAGTCGCCACGCCGGGAGCGTTGGCTCATCATCGGCGTCAGCGTCGTGGGCGCCCTGCTCGTGCTCGCCTACTCGGCCGACGCGAGCCGCAGCGACCTGCATTTCCTCCTTCGGGTGTCGGTCCGTCGGATCGCGGCCACCGTGGCGTTCCTCGTCGGTGGCGTCGCCATCAGCCGCGCGCCGCGCATCGCGAACGGCATCGGACGGCGTGTGGTCATGGTCGCCTTCTTCGGCCTCAGCGCCCAGCAAGTGCAATTCCTGGTGGTCAATGCACTCCCCGCCGGCGGGGCGTCGCGGGACATCTACCTGTCCATGCTCGGGTTCGTCGACGTCATCATCTACGTGGCGCTGGCGCTCGGTCTCGTCATCTGGCTGTTGGAGGAAGAACGCCAGGCCACGATGGATGCCGCCGCGCGTATCGAACAGATCGCCTACCACGATTCGCTCACGGGATTGCCGAACCGCCAGCTCTTCCTGAACCAGCTTGGCATGGCGCTGCACCACGCGCGCCGGAACAACACGATGTGCACGGTGCTGTTCCTCGATCTCGACCGCTTCAAGGTAGTGAACGACTCGCTTGGTCACGCCGCCGGGGATACTGTGCTCCAGACGGTGGCCGATCGGATCCGGAGCACCATTCGTGCTGAGGACTCCGTCACGCGACTCGGCGGCGATGAATTCGCGGTGCTGGGCAGCGAGGTCGAAGGGCCCGATGACGCCGAGCTGCTCGCGAACCGGATCATCGTGGCGCTGAAGGAGCCCATCGTCATTGACGGGCAGGAGATCTTCGTCACCACGAGCCTGGGGATCAGTCTCTTCCCGGCCGATGCGAGCGATCCCGAGAACATGTTGAAGACGGCCGACGCGGCCATGTACCGCGCCAAGGCCCAGGGTCGCGATCTCGTCGAGCGATACACGCCGGACGTCGGCATCGCGCCCCTGGAGCAACTCGGGCTCGAGAGCAGCCTGAAGCGCGCCCTCGAGCTGGAGCAGCTCGTGCTGCACTATCAACCCATCGTGCAGTCCCACACGGGAATGGTCACCGCCGTCGAGGCGCTGATTCGCTGGAATCACCCAACGCGCGGACTGCTGCCGCCCTCGGAATTCATCTCCCTGGCGGAGGCCACCGGCGCCATCGTGGGCATGGGCGAGTGGGTGATCCGCGCCGCCTGCATGCAGGTGCAACAGTGGCGCGAACGCGGACAGCTGCAGTTGCGCGCCGCGGTGAACCTCTCCGTCCGGCAGCTGCAGCAGCCGGACCTCGTGACGCGCGTGGAGCTGATCCTTCGTGAAACGGGCCTGCCGCCCGAGTGCCTCGAGATCGAGATCACCGAAAGCATCGCGATGCGCTCCTCCGGCCGCGCCGTGGACAGTATTCGGGAGCTCAAGGCGCACGGCGTGCGCATCTCCATCGACGACCTGGGCACCGGCTACTCATCGCTGAGCGCGCTGCGGATGTTCCCGATCGACTCGCTGAAGATCGACCGCAGCTTCGTGCAGGGCGTTCCGCACAACACGGATGACAGCGCGATCGCCGCTGCCGTCATTGCGCTGGGCGTGACACTTGGCGTGAACGTCATCGCCGAGGGGATCGAGGAGCCCGAGCAGCTCGCGTTCTTCATCGAGCACGGATGCGCCGAGTGGCAGGGTTACTTTCTCATGCGGCCCGCGACGGCGGCGGAGTGCGAGCGGGTGCTGTTCGAGCCGGTCCGCATGGCGGCCATGGCCGTCCTGACACCCGCGGGGGCGTAACGATGCCCGAGCGTCCGGCAGACATCGAGAAGGACGCGCGGAACCGCCGCATGACATCCGGTTTACCACTCCATCGCGGGGGATGTCGCCCTCGTGTGTCTTTCACAGCACGTACCGTGAAGCCGCGCAGTCTCTTCCCCACCCGGACCAGCACAATACACCTCATGAAGAGTGTGGTCATGACACTTCACGCCACCCACCGCACCGTCGCCGCGGGCCTGCTCGCGATCGGCCTGCTGGGCGGATGCAAGAGCGACGGCGGCATCACGAATACAACGACCGACGTGATCCCGAATCCCCGCGGTCCGTTGAGCCTTGGCGACGTCATCTCGCTCAACGTCAATGGCACGGTGTCCTGCTCCAGCCCCGTGTATCACGGGGTGAAGGTCGTGGCGATCGGCACGCACGCCATCATCCTGAACGACACGCTGAACCCCAAGAACGGGTTCAGCGCCGCTGACTTCAGCCGATACGCGGCGCGCTTCGACACCCTCGTCTATCCGCTCGATGTGGCGAACTTCGGGGAGCCGACCGACATCGACAAGAACGGCCACATCGCCATCCTCTTCACGCGCGCGGTGAACGAGCTCACGCCGGCGCGGTCGGCGAGCTATGTCGGCGGGTTTGCCTTCTCGCGCGACCTGTTCCCGACGACGAAAACGGCCCGGGCTCAGGCCTGCGCGGCGAGCAACGAGGGCGAGTTCTTCTACATGCTCACGCCCGATCCGCTCGGTACGATCAACCAGAATACGCGCACGACCGGCTTCGTCGATTCGGTCACGACCGCCGTCCTCGCGCACGAGTTCCAGCACATCATCAATTCCTCCCGGCGCCTGTACGTCACGAGCACGCCGGCATTCGAGGACAAGTGGCTCGACGAGGGCCTCGCACACGTTGCCGAGGAGCTGCTCTTCTATCGCGAGTCCGGCCTGACCCCCCGGTCGAACCTGGACCTCGCCGCGGCGCGCTCCACGAACAACATCCGTGTGGCGTTCAACAACGACATGAGTGGCAACGGCTCGCGCTACAAGACGTATCTGGAGCGCAGCGCGGCCAACTCACCCTATGCGCCGGATGATTCGCTGCCGACGCGCGGCGCGGTGTGGTCGCTGCTGCGATATTCGGTGGACCGCCTCAACGCGACGGACGGGTTCACCGCGGGCCCGGGACAGGTGGTCTCGGGCGCGGGCACCACCACGCTCTCGGCCGGAGCAACCGCGGGCGAGTACTCCCTCACGGTCGTGAACACGTCGGTGCAGGGGGGAACGACGGCGAAATATTCCCTGGCCACGAGCGTCGCGGCCGCGGCTGACATTGCGCCCACCATGCCAACCGTGATTCATGCCGCCATCGCGCCAGTGGCGCCGAGGGCGCTGGCAACGGGGCCGCAACTCGACGTGGGATTCGAGTCGCGCCTGCGCGATCGCGAGCGCGCCGACCTGACGCCACTCATGGGCACCGCGCGGCAGTGGTACGCCACCGCGAACATGCGCTCGCCGTCGGTGCGCCAGAACAAGGCCATCCTGGCGGGCAGCACGTTCGCCGGGACCGACGCAGACGTGTGGTTCAGGCTCGTGAACAACCAGAGCGTCGGCATCGCGAACCTTTCGAGCGTCGTCGTCGACCTGCCGGGTTTTGTGCGCGACTGGAACGTGTCGCATGCGGTCGATGACGTCGCCGCGCCTTCGACGCAATACCAGCAGCGCAGCTGGAACTGGCACAGCATCTATCCCGGCCTGACCGCTCCGGCGTCGCCCTATCCGCTCACCATCCAGACCCTCACCACCAATGCGGTGGTGACGGACGCGCCGGTGGTCGCGGGCGGCGCAGGGTTCTACAAGATTACCGTGCCCGCGAACACTGCCGCGAACGTCACGCTGAGCACCGGAGCAACGCTGGTCACGACGGTTCAGCTGGTGGTGGTCCGGACGAAATAGCGCAGGCGTCGACGGCCGCGTCCGTATCGCGACGCGGCCCAGAACCGGAGAGGGCCAGATCCCTCTTGGGCGAGCGCACGAATCGCACCGTTAGATTGCCGCCGTGCGCGATGCCGATCCGATCTGGACACCTGATGCTGCCTCCGTTGCGGCCGCGAATGTCACCCGGTTCATTCGGGAAATCGACGTTCAAGGCGTGCACGATTCCAGCACGCTGTACCAGTGGTCGATCGACCACCCGGAAGCTTTCTGGGCAGCGGTCTGGCGCTTCACCGCCATTGTCGCCGACGAGCGACCGACGCCTGACCCGTGGGATGTCGTGCTCCGAGGCGGGGAGCGCATGGCGCCGCCCGACGCTCGCGGCCCACAGTGGTTTCCCGGCGCGCGGCTGAACTTCGCGGAAAACCTGCTCCGGTATCGAGACGATCGCGACGCGCTCGTGCTCTGGAATGAACGCGGTGCATCGAGACGACTGAGCTACGCACAACTCGCTGATGCCGTCGCGCGCTTTGCGCACCATCTGCGCACAATCGGCGTCGGCGTGGGGGATCGCGTCGCGGGCTTCGTGCCCAACGTGCCCGAGGCGGTGGTCGCCATGCTCGCGACCACATCTCTTGGTGCCGTGTGGTCGTCGTGCTCGCCGGACTTCGGACGACTCGGTGTCCTCGATCGCTTCGGTCAGATCGCGCCGAAGATCCTGGTGATCGCCGATGGGTACCGCTACGGTGGCCGCACGTTCGATTCACTCGCCCGGGTGCAGGAATTTCTTCCGCAGCTGCCGAGCGTCGAACAGGTGGTCGTCATTCCGAATGGCATGGATGGCGACTGTCGGCGCCCTCTCGACGCATTGCCCAACGCGGTGTGGTGGGATCACGCGCTGGCGTCAGTTGGTGAGACGCCGCCACTGCTCTTCACTCGGCTGCCCTTCGATCACCCCGTGTACATCATGTATTCGTCGGGGACGACGGGATTGCCTAAGTGCATGGTGCACGGCGCCGGGGGCACGTTGCTCCAGCACCTGAAGGAGCTGGTGCTGCACACCGATCTCTCCCGCGACGATCGCATCCTGTACTTCACCACCTGCGGGTGGATGATGTGGAACTGGCTCGTGACCTCCCTGGCGGTGGGCAGCACCGTGGTGCTCTACGACGGTGCGCCGATTCTCCGCGGTCGGTCGATCCTGTGGGATATCGTCGCGCAGCAGGGCGTCACCGTGTTCGGCACCAGCGCGAAGTGGCTGGCGCTGACGGAGAAGGAAGGCTCGCGGCCAAGCGAGACGCACGACCTCGCTCGGCTGCGCGCGATTCTATCGACGGGCAGTCCGCTCGCAGAGCCGAGCTTCGACTATGTCTACCGCGACGTGAAGGCGAACGTCCGCCTCAGTAGCATCAGCGGCGGTACCGACATCATCTCCTGCTTCGCGCTCGGCGACCCGACCCTGCCGGTGTATCGCGGCGAGCTGCAGACGCGCGGCTTCGGCATGCGCGTCGAGGTGTGGAACGAGGACGGCGCGCCCGTGGTGGGCCAGCCAGGTGAGCTCGTATGCACCGCACCCTTCCCCAGCATGCCGGTGGCATTCTGGAACGATCCCGACGGCGCCCGCTATCGTGCCGCGTACTTCGAGAAATGGCCGGGCGTGTGGAGCCACGGCGACTTTGCGACGCTCACCGATCACGCCGGCCTCATTATCCATGGCCGCAGCGACGCCACGCTGAATCCGGGGGGCGTGCGCATCGGGACCGCGGAAATCTACCGGCAGGTGGAGCACATGCCGGAGGTACTCGAGAGCGTGGTCATCGGCCAGACGGTGCCCACGAAACGAGGGGTTGACGACCGCATTGTGCTCTTCGTGCGGCTGCACGCGGGCCTGTTCCTCGACGACGCGCTGCGCGATCGCATCCGTCAACAGATCCGCGAGAACGTCACGCCGCATCATGTGCCGAAGAAAATTCTCCAGGTTGCGGACATCCCCCGGACGATCAGCGGCAAGATCACGGAGCTTGCGGTGCGCGATGTGGTGCACGGTCGCGCCGTCAAAAATGTCGAAGCACTCTCGAATCCCGAGGCGCTCGAATACTTTCGCGAGCGGCCCGAATTGCGTGACTAACAACCGGAAGAACGTACCAGGTACTTCGTACCATGTACCTTGACCAGGCCGAGGCCACGGGGAACAGTGGCGAGTTCAAGACGGACGAGAGCAAGGAAGCGTTATTACTGTTCCCCGTGGCCTGTATGCCATTCCAGGTACCTGGTACGAAGTACCTGGCACGCTTTTCAAGCAGTTGAGCGTCGCTGATTGTTAGTATTCCAGTACCCTGTATGGAGTATGAAGTATGGCAACCTCGACACTGGACGTTGAAGCGCCGGCCAAGGATACCTTTCCGATCAACGGAACCGACTTTATCGAGTTCTACGTCGGCAACGCGAAGCAGGCCTCCGTCTTCTATCGCGCCGCCTTCGGTTTCCAGCTTGTGGCCTACAAGGGCCCGGAAACCGGCTGCCGCGATCGGGCCAGCTACCTGCTCCAGCAGGGCAAGATCCGGTTCGTGTTCACCACGGCCATTCGCCCCGAGCTGAGTGACGACGCGCGGCGGATTTCCGACCACGTCCAG
>JBBQFW010000161.1:0-8896 GCA_038322445.1 Gemmatimonadales bacterium | reverse complement strand
GACTGGCTCGGCCGCCTGCAGAATGCGCGACTGCGCCCCATGCTCGAGCAGGCCGCCAGCCGCCTGGCGTCACAGAACACGGCGGAACTCGTGAAGCTCATCCAGTCGCCAACGCCGCACGTTGCGCTGGAGGCGGTCCGTCGCGCCGGCGCATTGCAGAGCTCCGCGGCCGTCGCGCCCTTGGCGCGCGTGCTGGCGGATGGAACCGCCGAGCTGCGACTCGCGGCCGTCCAGGCGCTCAACGAGATCGGGTCGCCCGGTGCGCTGCAGGCGCTCGAGCGCGGCGTGGAGGACTCGGAGCGCGACGTGCGCATCGCGACGCTCCGCGCGATCCAGGCACGGAGCTATCGCCCGGCGCTGGCCCGCATCGAGTCGGCCGTGAAGGGCAAGGCGGTTCGCGACGCAGACCTCTCCGAGAAGATGGCAGTGTTCGAGGCCTACGGCGCACTGTGCGGCGATGCCGGTGTGGGGTTTCTCGACGGGATACTCAACGGCAAGACCATGTTCGGGCGACGCGAGGACGCCGAGATGCGCGCCTGTGCGGCCATCGCGCTGGGTCGCGTGAAGAGTGCGCCCGCCAATGGCGCCCTCCAGAAGGCCGCGCTCGAGAAGGACGTCGTGGTACGGAATGCCGTGAGCCGCGCGCTGCGAGGTGCGTCGTGACCAATCCGCCGCCAGCGCACCGCGCGTCCGGAAGTGAGCCTGCGACGACGCCTGCCGGTCGTCCCACACCGTCCGGTCGTTCGACGCCAACGATGAGCAAGGTGGTCGCCGCGGGTGGCGACGCCTATATCAGGCGCGCGGGCAAGGGCCTCATCCTCGCGTTCTACGCGGCGCTGCGCGCCATTCGGCTCTACCCGCTCGAGAACGCAGCGGTGCAGAATGCGGCCGAGGAGCTGACGTCGCTCGCGAAGAACCTGCTCGATCAGGAGCACGAGTTCGAGATGCGCGTCTCGGGCGAGTTCGTCTTCATCAACGCGATTCGGCTCCGTCTCGACCTCGACAATTACGCGAGCTTCAGCCACCTGCTGTCCGTGTTTCGCGCCGCGGGCATTGGCTCGTTGCGGCTGCATCGTGCCCCGGCGATCCGTGAATGGCAGCGCTTCCTCGCGCTGCTCAACCTGCCGTCCAGCGAGCAGCCAACCACGCGGTTCGAGCAGCTGGTGGCGCGGCTGCAGCAGCAGGAGCTGCGACTTTTCGAAATCGGCGAGCCCATGGCGCAGCAAGTCGACGATCTCGATCGCGAGAAGTCCAAGGAGGTCGCCAAGAAGACGTACGCGCAGTCGGTGGCCGTCACGAAGGACCTCATGGCGTCAGTCCGCCTGGGCCGCAGCCCGAACATCAAGAAGATCAAACGGGTGGTGCAGGGCATCGTCGACCAGATCCTCAATGAAGAGGCATCCCTCATCGGGCTGACGACGATCAGGGATTACGACGAGTACACGTTCACGCACAGCGTGAATGTCTGCATCTTCTCCGTCGCACTCGGCAAGCGACTTGGCTTCGGCAAGGTGCAGTTGTACGATCTCGGCATGGCCGCGTTGTTCCACGACATCGGGAAGTCGCGCGTGCCGAATGATGTGCTCAACAAGACCGGCGGCCTCACGGATGACGAATGGCGCCTCATCGCGGCGCATCCGTGGATGGGTGCACTCACGCTCTTCCAGTTCCGCGGTCAGCAGGAGCTGCCGTATCGGGCGATGGTCGTGGCGCACGAGCATCACATGAAGACGGATCTGTCGGGGTACCCGCGTGTCATCCGCGAACGGAAGATGAGCATGTTCAGCAAGATCGTCGCGGTCGCCGATGGCTTCGATGCCGCCACGTCGCGCCGATCGTACCAGACCGTTCCGCTCACGCCCGCGCAGGTCATGATGGAGATGCGAGACAACCCGCGGCGCGGCATGGACCCGGTAGTCGTGAAGGCGTTCATCAACCTTACCGGTATCTATCCGGTCGGGACACTCGTCATCCTCGACACGTTCGAGCTCGGCATCGTGCACGCGGCGAACCCGGTGCCCGAGATGCTGTCACGCCCCCTCGTTCGCATCATCAGCGACGAGCAGGGCAACCTGCTCAACCCAGGCTCGCTGCGCGATCTCGCGGAACAGACCGCCGAGGGAGATTTCCTGCGCACGATCATCAAGACGGAGAACCCCGAGCGGTATGGCATCCGAGTTGGCGATTACTTCATCTGACGCCATAGCGCGGCGCTTCGCCGAGCTGGGCCGCGCTTCGCGCAAGGCGTTCGTTCCCTATGTCACCGCCGGTCATCCCGATCCGGTCCGCAGTGTCGCGCTCCTGCAGGGCCTGGAGCACGCCGGCGCGGACATCATCGAAGTCGGCGTGCCATTCTCGGATCCCCTTGCCGACGGCGCCGTCATCCAGGCGAGCTCGCAGCGCGCCCTCGATCAAGGCATCCGCTTCGACCAGGTGCTGGAGATCATCGCGAGCGCGCACCTCTCCGTGCCGGTGGTGCTCTTCAGCTACCTGAACCCGCTGCTGCGCGGCGGCGACGATGCCTTGCGTCGTGCGGCCGATGCGGGAGCCCATGGCGTGCTCGTCACCGACCTGCCGCTGGGCGCCGATCCCCAGCGGGAATCCTGGCTGGCGGACGGCCCGCTGGATTTCATCCGCCTCGTGGCGCCGACGACGCCCGCTGAACGCATGGCCCGGATCGCGCTCACGGGGCAGGGCTTTGTGTATCTCATCAGCCGACTCGGCGTGACGGGCGAACAGGCCACGTTGTCCGCCGAGCTGCCGGCAACGGCGGCCCGCTTGCGGGCGGCGACGACCCTTCCGGTCTGCATCGGGTTTGGCATTGCCACCGCCGCGCAGGCGCGCGCAGCGGCGGCGCTCGCGGATGGCGTGGTGGTGGGCAGTGCGATCGTGCGCGCCGCAGACACCAGCGTGGACGCGGCGATCGCACTGGCCATCGAGCTGCGTCGCGGGATAGACGGCGCATAGCGTGAGGGCTTTCCTCGCGGCATACGCCCGCGCCGTTGGCATCCTCGGCGCCGTGGTGCTCGCGACGGCCCTCGTCGTCGATCCGCGGTGGCGTGACCAGCCCATTGCACTCGGTGTTCTCCTCGTCACCGTCGTCTTCCTGCGTACGCAGCAGATCCCGCTCACGAAGTATGGATCGCTGAACCTGCTGTCGATGCCAGCGCTCGCCGGAGCGTTGATTGCCGGCGCGCCGACGAGTGCACTGGCGCTCTGGACGGGCATCGTCGCCGCCGACGCACTCCTCGTTCGGAAAGGATGGGACATTGCCTTCATCAACGCGGGCCGCGAGGTCGTCGCGCTGATTGCGTCGTACGGCGTGTTCGCGCTGGCGTCCGTGGCGATGAACGTCGAGTTCACGAAGCTCAACGCCCAGACGCTGCCCGTGCTCGTGCTGCTGGTGTTCTCGTACTTTCTCGCCAGCCGGCTGCTCCTCTACTTCACGCTGCTGTTGCGTGACAAGCTGCTCGAGGAAGAGAAGTCACTCATTCTCCGCTACGAGGTGATCGCGTTCGGCGCGGGCAGCATCGCCGTCGCCGTCCTGCTGCTGGCCTTCGGGAACCTGAGCCCCGTGGGTTGGGCGCTCGTTGGAGTCGTGCTCGCTGGCGCCGGCGCGCTGGCCCAGCGCATCCTCGAGGAATCCATTGCCGCGGAGGAGTTGAACAAGATCCTGGCGATGGAGCAGATCGTGTCGACGTCCGGTGACATGGCCGACGCGTTCCGGCGCATCGAGCTGCTCGCGCATCGCCTCGTGGACTGGCGCGAGTTCCGGATCGGCCGGTATGACAACAACGAGTTGATGCACGTCTGGCGCGGCCAGGAAGGGTACCTCGATCCGCCGCGCACACCGGGTGCGAACTTGCAGGCGTTGCGCGAAGAGAGCATCCGGACCGGCCACTTGATCAACGTCGGGGACGTGTTGCGCGACGAGCGCATCCTTCCTGGTCGCACGCAGGCAAGAAGCCTCCTCATCCTTCCCCTGCGCTTCGGCGATCGGACCGTTGGTATCCTGGAACTCGAACATCACAAGCCCGACGTCTACACGGCAAAGGACGTCGCGCTGATGAAGCGCTTTGCCTCGCAGCTCGCCACGACGATCCACATCTACGACTTGCGACTTCCGCTGCTTGCATCGATGACGCGCGTGAGCAGCCAACTCGAAACGCTCACCGCGTCGACGCGCGCGCTGCGCGGCGGCGGTGAGTCGGTGGCGCGCACAATCGGGGAGATCAGTCGCGGCATCGTCGAGGAAGGCGAGCAGCTCGATCGCTCGATCGAAGTGACGAGCACGCTCCACGCCGCCACGCAGGCCGTCGTGCGCGATGGCAGCGCGGCGGCAGAGGCAAGCCAGCGCGCCACGGAGATCGCCCGGGAACATCGGCACACGATTGCCACCGCCATCGAGCGCCTCGTGGGCGCCAAGGTCTTCGTCGGCGAGAGCGGCACCCAGATCTCGGACCTGGCGGCGAGCGTCCGTCGCATCACGGAGTTCATTGCCGTCATCCGGGAGCTGGCGGACCAGACGAACCTGCTTGCGCTGAACGCGGCGATCGAGGCCGCGCGCGCCGGCATTCAGGGAAGGGGCTTCGCCGTCGTCGCGGAAGAAGTGCGCAAGCTCGCGGAACAGAGCGCACAGGCTTCGGACGAGGCAGGAGACATCGTCGGCGCGTTCGAGGAGCAGATGCGGCGCGTGGCGTTCCAGATGTCCCGTGGGCAGACAATCGTGCAGGACGTGGAAACGGTGTCCGAGCAGGCGCGCCAGGCACTCGACCTCATCGTTGAAGCCACCGAAAGCTCGGCGCAGGGCGCCCAGCGCATTGCGTTCACGTCCCGCGACCAGGAGCTCGAGTTCGCGCGCCTGCGCGAGCGCGTGACGCGCATCGCCACCATTTCCGCGCGCAATCGCGACGGCGCGGAGCAGGTCACCCGCAGCGCCCGCGATCAGGCCACCGCGCTGCGCGAGCTGGAGGGCGCCACGCAGGAGCTCCGCAACGTCGCGAGCTACCTCGGCGAACTGACGCGACGCATCACCAGCGTCGCGTGAATTGACCGGCTTCGCTGGCCCGGATACGTTGCGCTCTGTGCGCACCTCGCCCAACCGCAACCTGACGGAAGTCGCGCTCACCGGCATGCGCTTCCACACATGCGTGGGCATCCTGCCGCACGAGCGCACCGTGCCGCAGCCCCTCGAGGTGGACCTCGTGGTGCGGCATCGATTCGACACCGACCACGTGCTCGACTATCGCAGGCTCTACGATGCGACGCGCGCCGTCATCGAGGCCGGCCCACTCACCTATCTCGAGCTGATCGCCGAGGCGCTGGCGACGCAGGCGCTCGCGATCGATGGGATCGTGTCATGCCGCGTCACGGTGCGGAAGCCGCACGTCGCCCTGGGCGGGCCGCTTGCGCATGCGTCGGTCGCCATCGAGCGGACGCATGAGTGACACCGCATTCGTTGCGCTCGGGAGCAACCTGGGTGATCGCGCGGCCTATCTCGCCGCCGCACGCGCCGCCATCAGCCTGACCGCGGGCGTGCGACTGGTGGCCGCCAGCGCCGTCGAGGAAACCGCACCCATCGGGACGGCAGTGCAGGGCCCCTACCTGAACCAGATGGTAGCGGTCGATACCATGCTGTCTCCTGATGGGCTGCTGGTCGAGCTCCAGCGGATCGAGCGTCACCTCGGACGGCTGCGCGGTGTGCGCTGGGGGCCGCGCACCATAGACCTCGACATCGTGCGCTATGAGGACGTCCAGACACGATCTGCCACCCTCCAGCTTCCACACCCCGGCCTCGAGGGGCGCGCGTTCTGGCAGCGTGAGCTCACGGAGCTCCAGCAGATCCTCGGCTCGTGAGCAAGCACGACGTGGAACTGCCCGACTGGGCGCAGGTGGGAGACAAGCGTCGCGCACACATCAGCCGTGTGACGGCGCTGCTCGACGCGTGGGCGAAAGCCATGAAACTCACGCGCGCCCAACGGACGGATTGGCGCGACGCCGGGCGACTGCACGATGCGTTGCGTGATGCACCCGAAGCCCTCCTCCGCTCGCTCGCGGGCGACCTCCCGGGGTTCTCCGTCGAGATGCTCCACGGTCCAGCGGCCGCCGAGCGTCTCATCGCCGACGGTGAAACGCGTGCGGAACTCGTCGACGCAATTCGGTACCACACGGTCGGCTCGCCGGCGTGGGGGCGGCTCGGTCGCGCACTGTACATGGCGGACTATCTCGAGCCCGGCCGCAAGTTCTCCCGCGCGGATCGCGCATACCTGGCAGCGCAGGTGCCGCGCGACTTTGACGCCACGTTCCGGCAGGTCGTCCGCGCGCGCCTGGAGTGGTCACTTCGCGAGGGCATGCAGTTGTACCCGCAAACCGTGCAGCTCTGGAACGAGGCCCGTTGAAGCGGTCGCGCGTCGTGCTGGCGTTGCTGCTGCTGTTCCTCGTGCTTGCCAGCGGCGCCTTTGCCGTTCGGGCGCGACGCGGCATCCTCCGTCCTTTGACCGCGGCGAAATCGGACAGCACCACGCGCGCCCCAGCTGGCGTTCGCGTGCGGGTGGAGGTCATCAACACGACACGCACCCGCGGGCTCGCACGGCGCGCGATGCGGTTGCTGCGCGACCAGGGCTACGACGTGGTCAGCGTGAGCACTGGCGGCCCAATGATCGACACCACCCTCGTGCTGGATCGAGCCGGGCATCAGGCGTGGGCATCCTCGATGGCGCGCCTGCTCGGGCCGAAATCGCGCGCCGAGTCCAGGCCGGACAGCTCACGCTACCTCGACCTCACCGTGCTGCTCGGCACTGCGTGGCGCCCGCCGCCCCAACCGCTCTACCCGTAGCTGGCCGCACGCCGCGGCAATGTCCATCCCGCGGCTCTTGCGCACGGCGACTTCCACGTCGCGGTCGCGCAGCAGGCGCGCGAAGCGTGAGATCTCGTTGCCCGAGGTGGGGACGAATCCCTGCGACCCACCCGGATGCAGCGGGATCAGGTTCACGAAGGCTCGGCATTCCCGCGCAAGCCACGCCAGCGCGCGCGCCTGCTCGACGCCGTCGTTCACGCCGCCCAGCATCACGTACTCGAACGTCACGCGGCGGTCGAACACCTTGGCCGCGTCAATGACATCCTGCAGCGGGAACTTGGTGTTGATCGGCATGAGCTGCTGACGCAGCTCGTCGGTCGGCGCATGGATGGAGATGGCCAGTCGGAACTGCTCCGGCCGCTCGCCGAGCGCGATGATCCCCGGTAGTACGCCCACCGTCGAGATGGTGATGTGCCGAGCACCGATGCCCAGCGCGCGCGGGTCATTGAGCAGCGTGAGGGTTGGGTCGACGGCCTTCCAGTTCATCATCGGCTCGCCCATGCCCATGAACACGATATTGGTGATCTCGATGGGCGGGTCGAGAAGCCGCATCTCGCGGACCTGTCCCGCGATCTCGTAGACTTCGAGATTGCGGCTGAACCCCATTGCCCCGGTGGCGCAGAAGGCGCAGCGCAGCGCGCAGCCTGCTTGCGACGAGATGCAGAGCGTTACGCGGTTGCCATCGGGGATTGCGACGCTCTCGATGGCCTCGCCATCGTGAAGCCGGAAGAGGAACTTCTCCGTGCCATCGGTCGACGCCTGCCGCTCGGCGAGTTCCAGTCTCGGCAGCGTGAAGCGTTCGTCGAGCGCCGTGCGCAGGCCGACGGGTAGCTCGGTCATGTCCGCGAACGTCGCCACCGGCGCCTGCCACAGCCGACGCAGTACCTGTCCCACGCGGTAGCCGGGTTGCGCAAGCTCCGTCATCGCCGCAGTGAGCGCGGCGTCGGCGTCAGCCGGTGTGAGGTTCAGAAGATTCAACCGCTCGGGCACTGTCTACTCGCTTGGTGCAGTTCAACTTGCAATCGATGGGAGCGCCGCACGGCGCGCGGTGGTCGCCGTCCCACGATGAAGTTAGCGGACCCCGGAAGCGCTTGCTCTCTCTCGCTATTCCGGATGCACCGCCCCGGACGTCCCGGCAAGAGCGGACGCGACCGCCGGAACCGCGTCCCTCGAGCGCTCGGGCCAAGTACCGGCCCGCCTCGAACGAGGCTAACTTCACCGGTTGAATGCGCACCCTGCACACGCGTTGATGTCCTCCCGATCCCGGCCGTTCCTCCTCGCTCGGGGACGGTCGCCACGCGCGGTGTTGCGCGAGGTGCCGTCCAGCCGCAGCACGCCGCCGCGCGTGCCGGCCGACTCGCGGCCGCGCAGTTCCTGCCTCTTTCGCTCATAAATGTCCGCACCGTCGCTCGCCACGAGCCTTCGCACGCACCCCTGCGGCGCCCTGCGCCCAGAGCACGTCGGGCAGGTCGTAAGGATTGCCGGATGGGTACACCGCTGCCGTGATCTTGGGGGCCTGATCTTCGTCGACCTTCGCGATCGGGCCGGCCTCGTGCAGGTGTGCTTCGACCCGGCCACCGCGGGCGCGGACGCATCCGCCATCGCGGCCAGCCTCGGCTCGGAGACGGTCGTCTTGATCGAGGGAACGGTCACCGAGCGACCAGCGGCCATGCGCAACGCGGACATCGCCACGGGTGACGTGGAGGTGCGCGCCACCAGAGTGCGCATTGTTGGCCCCGCGACAACGCCGGCGATTCCGGTGGCGCGTGGAAAGAACGAGCCCCTCGCCGCCGAGGAGCTGCGCCTTCGGCACCGACACCTCGACCTTCGGCGCGATGACCTCCAGCGCAACCTCGAGCTGAGGCACCGCCTCCTCCAGCGCACGCGCCGGTTCCTCACGGAGGGCGGGTTCCTCGAGATCGAGACACCGATCCTCACGAAGCCAACCCCTGAGGGCGCCCGCGACTACCTGGTGCCGAGCCGCGTGCACGTCGGCGAGTTCTACGCGCTGCCGCAGTCGCCGCAGATCTATAAGCAATT
>JBBQFW010000160.1:0-8900 GCA_038322445.1 Gemmatimonadales bacterium | reverse complement strand
TCTCGCCGACAAAGTCGCGATGCTCGGCGCACACCTCGACACGTGGCACGCCAGCCCGAACGCGAGCGACAACACATCGGACGTTGCGGTGGCGATGGAGGCACTGCGCATCCTCAAGGCCGTGGGCGCGAAGCCGCGGCGGAAGAACGCCACGATCATGGCGTCGTACGTGTACCACGCCGCGATGGCCGACCATCGGGTGGCACGAAAGAGTGGGAAATAACAGGCGCGGGCGGATCGCCAAGGCGTGCCCGAGCCCGAGTCGTGGACATCGTGCGGAATGGCACGATCTACTTGTCCGTCCCCGCTGCACGGGTGAGTTTGCCGTCGAAGAGCAAGCGAACATTCGGATCGAGCGTCACGGACGTCGGCGCCTGATCCGCGGCAACAGTGAACACGGCCGTCGTGCCGGTGACCATCACACGCTCGATGCGCTGTTCGGCGCCGGGAACCTGAATGCCCACATCGAGCGGAAACTGGAACGCCGCGCCGGACTGTGCCTGCCGCAGCTCGATCCGCACCTGCCTGGCGGCTGAGTCCCAGCGCCAGTTGCCCTCGATCACTGGAATGCCGCCCCGGTAGAGCCATTGGTCGAAGTACGCCGTGAGATCTTCGCCGGATGCGCGCTCCATCGCTTCGCGAAAGTTTGTGGTCGAGGCGTTCCCGTCGCGGTAGCGCGCGTAGTAGTCGCGGATGCCCGTCCAGAAGCGGTCGTCGCCCATGCGCTGCCGCAGCATGTGCAGCACCCAGCTTCCCTTCTGGTACGTCATCGCCGACGTCACCTGGGCCATGTCGGTCAGGTGCTCATGCACGACGCGGTACGCGGGGTTCTTCGCCGTGAAGTCCACCACCGTCTTGCGCGAGGCGGTCAATCCAGCCGCGAATTCGTCGCGCCCATACGCGTGCTCGACGAACAACAGCGTGAAGTACGTGGCGAACCCTTCGCTCAGCCAGACGTCATTCCAGTCGCTCTCGGTCACGGCGTCGCCGAACCATTGATGCGCGATTTCGTGAATCACCACAGTGCGCCATCGCACACTGCGCGTGCCGGTGACGCTTCCGGCGGAGTAGAGGATGGCCGATGCCGCCTCCATTCCCCCGTTCACCGAGTTGGACTGGATGTTGGCCAGCTTCTCGTACGAATACGGCCCGATCCACTCGCTGTAAAAGGCCATGACATCCTTGACCGGCACAGCGAAGTCGTGGAAGCCCGCATCGCGGTCCTTCGCAAAGACCCAGGTTTCCAGAGGAATGCCCCGGTAGTCGCCAACGTGCTGGACCGCGAACCTGGCGACACCGAGCACATACAGCCAGGGGGAAATCGGGACCGACTCGCGCCACACCGTGCGCCGGAGTGCGCCGGGCAGGTCAGTCTCCTCGATACGCAGGCCGTTGGAAACCACCTGATAGTGCGCGGGTGCAGTGACGTCCATTTCCATCGTCGCCTTGTCGGCGATGTGATCGATGGTCGGCAGCCAGTTCCGCGCCTTGTCCGGCCAATCATCGGAGAAGAACGTGCGGTCGCCATATCTGGTCGGCTTGATCAGAAGTCCCCCGGCGGGGATGCCGGCATAGTGCACCTCGAACTCCACCACCTGCCCGGCCGCCGAAGGCCGATCGAGTGTGATGGTGAGACGATCGGCCGCGTGCGCGAAGGCAAGTGACTTGCCGGCCGCGAGCACTGCGCTCACATGCATCCCCCGTCCCTCACGGGCCGGCGTGGCGTCCGCGAGGTCGAGGGCGACGGTACGCATGCCGGCGGCGAGCAATCGCATGCGCGCGGTGGCAACTCCCTCGATCGAGTCGCTGCTGTCCGAGAGCGTCAGTGCAAATCGATAGTGCTCTACATCCACCGGTTGCCGCGGATAGCCATCGGGCACCCCCGCCGGCGCGATGGCCGCGGGGAGCCAGAGGAAGAGTGCCGCTACGAGCGAGGATAACATGCCGTGGCCTTGAGGCGGGCTTACAACCCGGGGACGTGCCGACGGTGAGAACCGGGTTGATCGGTGACAGACGCGTGCGTGATGCTTGGGAACGCTCTGAACCTGCACGACTGCACTCGTTTCAGCGAGGGTGTCGATGCCATGGCTATCGGGCGACGAACGTCGCCTTGCGGATCTCGGGAACAGGAAATTCGATCGGGTCGCGCGAAGACATGGATCAGCTCTGGAATGCTCCCGCGTTACGTGTCGCCCAGGACTCGAATGTCGCCGCCGGACGCCCGAGCAATTCGTGCACGGTGTCTGTGACAGCACCCGTGTAACCCGCCTTCATGGCCGCGAGCAGGTCGGGTAGTGCCTCCACGCATGCCGGCGGAATGCCGCTGCCGAGCATGGCCTGCTGTGCCGCTTCGGGCGGTACGTCAACAAATGTGACCGATGCCACATTCCAGCGCTTGGCCAGGCGCCAGCTTTCTCACACTCTCGCTCGATACGCGGACGTGTCCGGAACGCCCCGGCCACGAGATGGCTGGATTGCCACTCTTCGCGCGGCCTTGGGCATGACGGTCCGGCACATCGCCACGCGGCTCGGCGGTGCACCCTCGGGCGTCGTCCGGCGCGAGCAGCGCGAGCTGGGCGCGGCTGATGGCTGATCTCCTCCTGCATGCCGAGGGACGCGTACGCTTTTCCTGGGGTGGAGGTGACCTCGACCGCCCAGCAAACGCGCGCGTGGACTATCTCACCGCGCTGAGAGCCGCAGATCATGGCGACTTCTCCCCCCTGCTCGCCTTCGTGCGGAGCTGAGCGCTAAAGAATCAGGCGAGAGCCTTTTCGCAGCGCGCCATGAGCTTCGTGTCACCCATGCGCTCGGCCAGTACCGCGAATTCTTTCGTCGGACCTTTCCAGCGCAGCTCGTCAACGCTCGTGAACAGCGGCGCATTCGTACGAAGCGTCGCCAGATCCCTGAATAGCAGCGCCAGCGAACGATTTTCGCCGAGGACGTCGTCGGGAAACTGTTCGATCGTGCCGTATCGGTTGATGAGTCGTGCGGCGGTGACGGCGCCAATGCCGGCGATACCCGGATAGCCATCCGCCGCATCGCCGACCAGCGCGAGGTAGTCGGGTATGTGCGGCGGGTCGACGCCGAACTTCTCGCGCACACCCGCGGCATCGCGAATCTTGCCGGACTTTCGGTCGACTTGCACGACGCGATCGCCGCGCACGCACTGCGCGAGGTCCTTGTCCGGCGTCCAGATGCAGACCTTCTGCACCGCGGGATCGGCGTCGGCGATGTGTGCGGCCGACGCGAGTCCGTCGTCGGCTTCGAGCTCCACCATCGGCCACACGGCGACGCCCATAGCGGCGAGTGCCTCCTCGAGCGGATGAAACTGCCGCACCAGCGCGCGATCCATCCCTTCGCCGGTCTTGTATGCGGGATAGAGGTCGTTCCGGAACGACTCGATGACGTGATCGGTGGCGACGCCAATGTGGGTCGCTCCCGTCTCTGCCATCTGCAGCACGGTGTTCAGTACGCCGATCACGGCTCCGTACGGCGCATCCTCGCCCTTGTTGAATCGCCGGAGCCCGTAGAAGTGGCGAAAGAGCTCGTAGGTGCCGTCGATGAGGTGGACGATCACGCGCCGAACGCGCGCGTGAAATTATCGACCGCGGGCGGTCCGGAGCCGAGGCCTTCGTCGTGCTTGAAGAAGACGTATGCGTCGTTCCACGGCTGCGCCGCGATGTTCTTCGCCCAAGCGGCGAGCGAGGCATCGTCGTAATCGAGCTTGTGGAGACGCGCATAACCCCATGACGCCGTGCTCACGACGGGCGACGCGAACTCGGCTTGCTCCGTAATGCACAGCGCGATGTCGCGGGCACGCAGGGCGTCGAAGACGTCGTCGCCGAACCAGCTCTCGTGGCGAAACTCGATGGTGAAGCGCCGGTCGAGCGGCAGCGTGTCGAGGAAGACGCGGAGGCGATCGAAGTCCCTCTTGAGATTCGGTGGAAGCTGAAAGAGGATCGGACCGAGGCGGCCGCCGAGCGAGGCGGTGTTCTTCATCAGGAATTCCACCGCGCTCAGCGACTCGGGCTTGAGCCGGGCGTGATGCGTGATCCGCTGACTGGCCTTGATCGCGAAGGTGAACGGCTCCGGCACCTGCGCGGCCCAGTCGAGCAATACCTGCTCCTTCGGCAAGCGGTAGAACGTGTTGTTGATCTCCACGGCGCCGAACTGCGCGGAATAGAGGCCGAGCATCGCGTCGTCCCTGCAGTCGCTCGGATAAAACGAGCCCTTCCACTCCTTGAAGGCGTAGCCGCTCGTGCCGGCAAGCAGCCTCACGACGCCTTCCGCCCCTTTTTCCTTTCGGCCTTCTCCTCGCCGTCGGCGTCGGCCTTCGCGGACGCGGCGAGGCTGGCCTTGAGCGCATCCATCAGGTCGATGATCTTGCTGCCACTCTCCGGGGCGATGTCGGTGGTGATGTCCTGCCCTTCCACCTTGCGCTGGATGGACTCGAGCACACGTTCGCGCACAGTGTCCTTGTACTTCTCGGGCTCGAAGTTCTCGTTGCTCGTCTGTTCGATGAGCTGCTTGGCGAGCGTGAGCTCCATCGGCTTCACTTCCCCTTGCGGAATGGTGACCTCGGTGGTGGGTCGTACCTCGTCGGAGTAGTGGAGCTGCTCCATGACGAGCACGCCGTTCAAGGGGCGCAGGAGGACGAGGTGCTGGCGTCCGCGCGCGGCGTATTGGCCGAGTGCGGCCTTGCCGGTTTCGACGAGCGCGGCGACGAGAAGCCGGTATGCGCGGTCAGCGCCTTTGTCTGGCGCGAGGTAGTAGACCTTGTCGAGGTACTCGCGGTCGACCTTGGCGAGCGGCACGAATTCGATCACGTCGATCATGCCGGTGGCCTTCTCCTCGATGGCCTTGAGCTCTTCCGTCGAGAGGACGACGTACTGGTCCTTGGCGAACTCGTACCCCTTGACGGTGTCGGTCCGCTCGACGACTTCGTTGTTGTCCCTCGGACAGATGTACTGCTGCTTGAGGCGGCCGCCGCACGTCTTGTGGAGCATGTTGAAGGAGACGCTTGCCTTGGACTCCGAGGCGGAGAACAGGTTCACGGGGACGGAGACGAGGCCGAAGGAGATGGTGGCGGTGCCGATGGTGCGGGCTGGCATTGTGGGAAGTGTGCGGGTTTGGCTCAATCGTCGAGCGCAGTCTCTACAGCAACTGCAACAGCAAGGGTACTGCTCAGATATCCACGCGAATCGCTCCGTGTGGCGGTACAGCTCCTGGATCTTGGTGCACCAATATGAGCTACGATCGGTTTCTGGGAATTGCTTCCTTTTGACCTTCCATACCAAGCCGGTGCGGCCGTGCTCCGAACTCTTTCACCGCAGCATCAAGAAAAAACCCTGCTGAAACCGGTAGGGGTCCATCGAGGCGCACGTGAAGACATGCCAATGTCCATGCGCATGGAGCGATTCGCGTGGATATCTGAGCAGTACCGGCAGTTGTGGTCGTAAGCCCCTGAGCAGAGCCACTAGAGTGATTCCCGACGCCGATGACAGCAAGTAGCGACGACAGCCTGAGCCATTACCGCGCCAAACGCTCGGCCGACGCCACACCTGAGCCTATGGGCGGTGTGCCGAGCGCGGGCGGACATTTGTTTGTCGTCCAGAAGCACGGCGCCCGCACCACCCACTACGACCTGCGCCTCGAGATGGACGGCGTCCTCAAGTCGTGGGCCGTGCCGAAGGGTCCGTCATACGACATGGCCGACAAGCGCCTCGCCGTGCAGACCGAAGACCATCCCACTGAATACGCCGATTTCGAGGGGGTGATCCCGTCGGGCAATTACGGTGCAGGCGGAATGATCGTCTGGGACCGTGGCGAGTGGGTGCCGCTCGAGGATTGGCGCGAAGGGCTCGTGAAGGGCAAGCTCCTCTTCGAGCTCCGCGGCCACAAGCTGCACGGCAAGTGGACCCTCGTGAAGATCAAGAAGGACGACAAGGGCTGGCTGTTGATCAAGGAGCGCGATGCCTACGTACGCTCGCCTGGCGGTGATTTCCCCGAGACATCCGTCCTCTCGGGGTTGACCGTCGAAGAGATCAAGGAAGGCCGGTCTCCCGCCGCGACGCTGCGTACGGCGCTCGAGAGCTCCGCCGCGCCGCGCACGCATGTCGACCCGAATGCGGTCGAGGTCATGCTCGCCGAGCCGCACGACGGCGCCTTTACGCGCGACGACTGGGTGTTCGAGCTCAAGCTCGACGGATATCGCCTGCTCGCCAGCAAGAAGGGCAACAACGTGTTGCTCCTCACGCGCAAGGGCAACGACTACACCGCCGTTTTCCCCGAGGTCGCGCGCGCCATGAAGGCATTGCCCTTCAGCGAATGCATCATCGACGGCGAGGTCGTGGTGCTCGATCCCCAGGGTCGTCCGAGCTTTTCGCTGATGCAGCGACGCGGACGCCTGCAGTCGCCGATCGAGATCCGGAGCGCCACCGTGGAGCTCTCTGCGACGTTCTTCGCGTTCGACCTCATCGCCTTCGAGGACTTCGACCTGCGGCCGCTGCCGCTCGTGCAGCGCAAGGCGCTCCTTCTCGAAGCGCTGCCGAAGATCGGCATCATCCGCGCGCTCGACCACATCCCGCGTGAGGGCGAGCGATTTCTCGAGCAGGTCGGCAAGCTCGGTCTCGAGGGCATCATCGCCAAGAAAGCCAACTCCGTTTATTGCCCTGGCCGGAGCGACAAGTGGCTGAAGATGAAGGTCGAGAACACCGGCGACTTCGTCATCGTCGGCTTCACGGCGCCGAAGCGCACCCGCAGCCACATCGGCGCGCTGCAGCTCGCCGACATGGTCGACGGCCAGCTCGTCTATGCGGGGCGCGCGGGCACCGGCTTCGACGACGACAAGCTCGCGGAGATCAAGTCGCTCCTCGACCCGATCATCCGCGCCGACCCACCCTGCCTCGGCCCCGTGATCGTGCCTGGCGCCGCGGCGCTGCCGTCGGAGAAGATTCCGGAGACGAAGACCACGACATGGGTGGACCCGGTGCACGTGTGCGAGGTGCGGTTTCGGGAGTGGACACACGAGGGGATCCTGCGACATCCGGCGTTCCTGCACATGCGTACCGACAAGGCGCCGCTCGATTGCGAGCGGCAGGGCTGGGCGACGGAGGAGTCGTCGGCACCTGGTGAGGGTGAGAGCGCGGAAGAGGTGATTGCGTCCGATGAGCCGCCGCCGCCCGCCACGAGTGCGACGCAGGAGAAGGCCGTCGCCTTCACGAACCTGAAGAAGATCTACTGGCCTCAGGACGGCTACACCAAGGGCGATCTCGTCGACTACTACCGCGAGGTCGCGCCATTCATCCTGCCCTACCTGCGTAACCGCCCGCTCGTACTGACGCGATTCCCCGACGGCATCGACGGCAAGTCGTTCTACCAGAAGGACGTGCCCGAATTCGCACCATCGTGGATCCGCACGACACCGATCTGGAGCGAGGATACGCAGCGTGTCATCGACTACATCGTGTGCGACGACATCGAGTCGCTGTTGTATGTCGCGAACCTGGGTTCCATTCCGCTGCACACCTGGGCGAGCAGTGTCGATGCGCTCGAATTGCCCGACTGGTGCGTGATCGACCTCGATCCGAAGGATGCGCCATTCTCGGATGTGATCCGCATCGCGCGCGTGCTGCATGCGCTCTGTGAGTCGATCGCCCTGCCGAACTACGTGAAGACGACGGGCAAGACGGGGCTGCACATTCTCCTGTCGCTGGGCCGGCAGATCACGTATGCGCAATCGCGGACACTCGGCGAGCTGCTGGCTCGCGTGGTACTGCGCGAGCTGGGAGACATCGGGACAATCACACGCCACGTGACTCGCCGCGGCGACAAGGTGTATCTCGACTACCTCCAGAATCGCACGGGGCAGACGATCGTCGCGCCGTTCAGTGTGCGTCCGCTGCCTGGGGCGACGGTGTCGATGCCGTTGTTCTGGGAGGAAGTGAATTCGTCGCTGGATCCGCGTGACTATACGATCAGGACTGCTTTACAGCGTATGACGATGTTGGGAGGTGATCATATCCTGCCGGTGCTCACTGAAGCGCCGGATCTGGGTGGGATTCTGGACAAGCTCTCAACGATCCTTTCCTGATTCCGGAACTGCCTCGGGCGGGCTCCTCAGACATTGGGGCTACGCGGATGACGCGGATTCAGCGGATGCGCGCGGATTTTTTTGATTCACGAGCCTGAAGAATTTCGGTTCGGGGGCCGAAGTGCAGGAGTATCCCCACTTCGAGACTCGTTGCTCGCAAGTAGTTGCGGAGTTGGCAAGCCGCGGAGTCATGAAGTTCTGAGCTTCTCTTCAACCAGCCATCCCCGAGTCATGCCGTATCCTGGCGCGAAGGCGGTGGCAAAGCACCATCAAAATCACGAAGCACTGGTGCACCCTATTTCGAGTTGCAACGGAGCAATCCGCGAAGATCCGCCCAATCCGCGTCATCCGCGTAGCCTCGATGTCTGAGGAGCCCGCCCGAGGCCGTTAGAGCCCCGCTGGAACGAATTTGTATACCATTGCGTACCACCATTGTATACAGTAGACTCCAAGCGTCACCCAGCCATGACCCACTTATGAAGAACCTCGCGCTCGCCGCCGCCCTCGTTGCCCTCCCCGCGAGCAGCCAGGCACAACAGCCCATCGTAGGACCACGATGGCAGGGTTGGCTGGGATGCTGGTCCGCCTCACCAGCGGCGCGATTGCGAGAGACAGGACCCGACGTCCCCCGTATTGTCTGCGTCACGCCAACCTCTGAGGCTGACGCCGTCGACGTATCGGCCAGAGCCGAGGGGAAGGTCGTCTCCCAGAACCGCATCGACGCCACCGGCGCCACGCATGCCGTGACCGCGCCCGGCTGCCAAGGCACCGAAAACGCGCGCTGGTCCGGCGACGGGCGCCGAGTCTT
>JBBQFW010000159.1:0-9019 GCA_038322445.1 Gemmatimonadales bacterium | reverse complement strand
ATGTTTTCCTCTCTTCTCTTTGGTGTTCTGGCGGTGTCAGCGGGTTTTCGCTGACCACGTCGTCGCTCAGCGAACCGGCGTGTCGGGACTATTACGCCGTGCGGAAACGATCGGATTTACTGGGATGCCGCGCGCCGACGTTCCGCCGTTCGCTCATCCCGGATCGCCAGCGTGCCAGGCAAGTATGGGCCCGTTGCGAGAACGTCCCGTTGACGTCGGAAAAATTTCTTACCGTGCGCGGCTATTCCGGTTGGCGTCGCGGAACAATGGCCACGGTGCACCGCGAGATGCAGACGAGCTTTCCTGCTTCGTCCTGAATCTCGATCGACCATACCTGCGACGACCGGCCCACATGCACCGGCGTGGCCGTCGCCGTCACGATGCCTTCTGCTTTCGCGCGAAGGTGGTTCGCGTTGATCTCCTGCCCCACGGCCATGAACGCCGCGCGATCGATGCGGCCGGTGGCGCCGAGCGATGCAACGGTCTCCGCCAGCGCGACGGACGCCCCGCCGTGGAGGATGCCGAATGGCTGATGCGTGCGGGCATCGACCGGCATCGTTGCCACGACGCGATCGTCATTCAGCTCGAGGATCTCGATGCCCAGCGCGCCCGGAAGGCCCTTGCCACCCAATCCCTGCCACCACGCATCATCCGTCACGGGACGATTCGCGGGGGGCGCGTCCGCATTAGGGCCTCGATCTCCGCCATCTCGCGTGGCGCGGTGCTGATGCGCTCCAGTCCACTGGCCGTGATGACGTAGTCGTCCTCTATGCGCACGCCGGTGTTCTCGTACTGCTGCACCGTCGCCTTCACCTTCGCGATGAACTGCCGGTTCCGCGGCGTGTCCGGCAGCGCGTCGAGCGCCGAGGTACTGATGTAGATGCCAGGCTCGATGGTGAAGGCATCACCCTCCTTGTAGCGGTGATCGCCCGTGTAGAACTGCGCGGGATCATGGACCTCGAGGCCAAGGCCGTGCGAGATGCCATGAATGGTCCAGAGCACCGATTGCCGGCACGACCTCGGGCTCTGCGTGCAGTTGGTGGCCCAGGGCATGTCGATCTGCGCGTCGACGCTTTCGATGAGGCCGAGCTTCGCGAGGCCCCGCGCGCGAATCTCGACCGACGAGTCCGAGGCCGCGGCGGCAAGCATGCCGGGTTTCGAGTTCCGTTCCGCGGCGAGCTGCGCGTCCAGCACGAGCTGGTAGATGTCGCGCTGCGCGGCCGTGTAGGTGCCGCTCACCGGGATGGTCCGCGTGACATCCGCCGCGTATCCCTCGTACTCGGTCGCCGCATCCATGACGACCACATCACCCGGCTTCACGTCGTCGCGATCGCGCATGTAGTGCAACTGCGTGCCGTGCACACCACCGCCCACGATCGACCCATACGACGGCCGTGCGCCACCGAGCCGCATGAACGCATACTCGAGCGCCGCCTGGATTTCGTATTCCTTGCTCGGCTGCGCCATCGTCATCGCCGCACGGTGTCCCTCGGAGCTGATCTCGGCCGCCTTCTTCAGCAGCGCAATCTCACCGGCGCTCTTGCGCGCGCGCAGCTCGTTGACAATCGGGGTGGCATCCCTCGTGGTGAGCGACGGGTGGCGAGCGGCGACGGAGCGCATGAACTGTCGCCCGCGCGTGAGCGAGTCCTCCGCCACGAAGTCCGAACCCTCGTGATCACCCACCGAGAAGAACGGAAGGCCGGTCGCGGCGAGGGAATCGACCACGCTTCCCAGCGCGGCGAACTGCCGCGCATTCACGCCCATCGTACGGACGACGGTTGCGGAGTCCGGTCGCCGGCCGTTGTAGAACGCCGAGCGCGGCTCGATCGGCGTGAGGTAGAGTGTCGTCGCCGCGTGGCCGCCGCGCACGACCATCACCATCGCGGCGTCAGGCTCGTCGAAGTTGGTGAGGTAGTGAAACGCCGGGAGCTGATGGAATGCGCTGAAGTCGCTGACGGGCGTTCGTCCGCCGAATCCAACGACGACGCCATCCCGAATGCGCAGTGCGAGCGAGTCGCGGCGCGCAGCGAATTCCGACGATGGGATCTGCGCGGCCGCGATCGACGGTACCGCGATCGCGACGAGCACCGCGTTCATCGCGCGGCCGATCATGGTGTCACCCGTGCCGGAGCCGGCGGCTTGATCTCGAATTCCTTCGGTGGCTCGGCGCCGAGCAGGTTCTTCACGAAGTAGTCCCAGCGGCGGCGCATCATGTACGGCGCCATGCTGCCGTACCCGTGCGCCTGGTTCGGCAGCATGATGAGGTCGAAATCCTTGTTGGCCTTGATGAGCGCTTCGACCACGAGCGTCGTGTTGTTGGGCGGCACGTTGTCGTCGAGCGTGCCGTGTGCGAGCAGGAGCTTGCCCTTCAGGTTCTTCGCGTACGTCTGGTTGGCCTCGGCGGCGTAGTTGTCCGTCGCACCAGTGCGCTCGAGCAGGCCCTGGTACCGCTCGCCCCAGTCGTCCTCATAGACGCGATTGTCGTGATTGCCCGACTCGGCGATGCCGACCTTGAAGAAGTCGGGATAGCGGAACATCGCGTCCGCCGTCGCGAAGCCACCGCCGGAATGTCCCCAGATGCCGATCTTGTCCATGTCGATGTACGGGTAGCGCGACGCGAGCTCCTTCATGCCGGCGACCTGATCGGGCAGCGTGTTGTCGCCCATCTTGCCGTAGTAGGCGTCGTGGAACGACTTGGAGCGCCACGGCGTGCCCATGCCGTCGATCTGCACGACGATGAAGCCGAGCTCCGCGAGCGCCTGGTTGTCGCCGCGTGCGGCGCTGAAGCTGCGGCTGCCCACGCTGCCCGTCTGTGGGCCCGGATAGATGTAGTTGACAATCGGATACTTCTTCATGGAGTCCAGCGACGACGGGGTGTACATCAGGCCGTACAGGTCCGTGACACCATCGCGCGCCTTCACCGTGATTGGCGTGGGCGGCTTCCAGCCACTGGCCACGAGACGCGAGATGTCGGTGCGCTCCAGCGTGGTGATGACCTTCCCGTTCGCGTCGCGCAGCACCGTGACCGGCGCGACATTCGGCTGCGAATACGAGTCGACGACGTAGTTGCCGGTGGGTGAGAACGTGATGTCGTGATCGCCGACCTCCGGGGTGAGCACGGCGAAGCGCCGTCCGTCCATGCCCACTCGGCAGAGCATGCGGAAGTACGGGTCCACGCCCGCCACCTTGCCGACACAGAGATACCAGAGGGTGCGCGTCTTGTCGTCCACACGCAGCACCTGCGAGACGTTGCCGGGGCCGTTCGTGATCTGGCTCTTCAGCCGGCCCGTCGTGAGGTCGTGGAGATAGAGGTTGCCCCAGTCGTCACGCTCCGAGAACCAGATCACCTCGTTCGATGCTGGCAGCACACGCCAGTTCACCGAGCCCGTGCCGGACTCGTACTGCGTGCGCACCGTCTCGTTGAACACGTCGCGCACAGCGCCCGTGGCGACGTCCGCCACGCGGAAGGTGGCCACCTTGTGATCGCGCGACGACGAAACGAACGCGATGTGCGAACCATCGGGATACCACTCGACGTCCGTGAACTCGCCGGGGTTGCAGGCGATGTCGTCGCAGAGCGTCGTACGATGCTGGTCGGCGGGCATCTTGAGGCGCGTCACCTTCGCTCCGTCGACGTCGATCACCACGCGCTGGATCGTCGTGATGATGCTGTCACCAGGCAACGGGTACGCCCACGACGAGAGCACGGGATGCGTGGTGTTGGTCGACACCATGTGCATCATCTCCACGCCGCGCTCGTCCTGCTGGAACGTGGCGATCTTCTTCGAGTCGGGACTCCAGGATACGATCGGGCGATCCGAGTGCGTCCATCCGGCGTTGTCCGTGGCATAGCCGAAGCTCTTCACGCCATCGGTCGTGAGTTGCCGCTCCTTGCCGCCGGAGACGTCCTTCACCCAGAGGTTGTAGTCCTTGATGTAGACGGCACGCTTGCCGTCCGGCGAGCGGGACTCGGGCGCGCCGCCAGCCCGACGCCGGCCCGCGGGCGCTGAAATGGCCGCCTCGCGATCGTCCATCGCGGCGCCGCAACGACCTGTCTCGGCGTTGCAGTCGAATGCGCGCGCCGCGACGCGAACGCGAATGGACCCATTTGGCAGGTACTGGAACGCGTTGAACGGCAGCGCGTTGCCATTGTAGATCGCGCCCGCTGCTGCTGACAGGCCGGACGCGAGCTTCGCCTGGTCGAAGGCCACGCCGCGCGTTCCCCTGGCCGGATCGACGAGGATGAACTCCGATCCGGCCGGCGTCGTCGTCCGATACCAGAAGCGATCATTCTCCATCCATGTCGGGCGTACGGGCGTGCCGAACACCAGCAGCGACGTCCACGGCGCCAGCGTCCGCTCGGCGCGGGCATAATCCGCCGCCGTAACGACGCGTTGCGCTGACGCTGCAGCGGAAACAACGGCGGTCGTGAGCAGAACGACCGCGGAGTGACGACCAATCAAGACGGACATGCGGACTCTCTTTCGGAATGGAATGGCGTAACGCTTCACTGCGACGGGCGGCGCCCGTTCGGTGTTCCTACCAGATACGTGGGCGCAGCGAGTCGGCACGCACCATCGGATCGCCCGCCTTGCAGCCCCAGGCCGCACGGAACTCCGGCATGTTGCTGAGTGGTCCGTTCACGCGCCACTCACCCGGCGCGTGTGCATTGGAGTTGAGCTGCTGGCGCAACGACTCGGGACGCGATACCTCGCGCCAGACCTGCGCCCAGCCCAGGAAGAAGCGCTGCGCCGGCGTGAATCCATCGATCATCGTGCGCGGCCGGTTGCCGAGCGCGTGCTCCATGGCGGAGTAGGCAATGGTCAGTCCGCCGAAGTCGCCGAGATTCTCGCCGAGCGTGAGCTTGCCATTCACATGGGTGGCGCTGTCGATCACCGTGTACCCGTCAAACTGCTTTTCGATCTTCGTTGCCTCGGTGACGAACCGGTCGGCGTCCGACTTCGCCCACCAGTCGCGCAGGTTGCCGCTCTTGTCGTACTGGCGCCCCTGGTCATCGAATTCGTGCGACATCTCGTGTCCAATCACCGCGCCCATCGCGCCGTAGTTCACCGCATCGTCCGCCTTGGGATCGTAGAAGGGCGGTTGGAGAATGCCCGCCGGAAAGACGATCTCATTGAGCAGCGGATTCGTGTACGCGTTTACCGTCGGCGGCGTCATGCCCCACTCGGTACGGTTCGTCGGCTTGCCGATCTTTGCCCAGTTACGCTTCGACGACCAGACGTCTGCCGCCCGGAGGTTCGAGAAGTAGGAGTCGGGAACGATGGTGACCTTCGAGTAGTCGAGCCACGTGTCCGGATACCCGATCTTCCGCGCGAACGCATCGAGCTTCACCAGCGCTTCCTTCTTCGTCGGCGCGGTCATCCAGTCGGCGCCGTCGATGCGAAGGCGGAACTCCGTCACGAGGTTGTCGACGATCCTGACGGCTCGCACCTTGGCTTGCGGTGGGAACATACGCTTCACGAATTCCTGGCCGAGCAGTTCTCCGAGCTTGTCGTCCGTGTTGGCGACGCATCGCTTCCATCTCGGCAGCAGCTCGGTGGCGCCAGAGGATATCTGGTTGAACCGGAAATTCTCCTGCACGAACGGCGTCGAGAGCGAAGGCGCGGCGGCGTGCGCCGCGCGCCAGCGCAGGAAGCTCTTCCAATCCTCCACGGGCAGTGTGATGAGGAGGGTGTCGAACGACTGGAAGAATTCGGGCTGCCCCACGTCGACGCGCGCGACCTTCGGTACGCCGATGGCCGAGTAGAACCGCCCCCACTCGAAGTGCGGGGTGAGGGAGTCGAGTTGGACGAGCGTCATCGGATGATAGTTCGCCACCGGATCGCGAAGCTCGACGGGACTCTTCGACGCGCGGGCCAACTTCGACTCCACGTCGAGGACCGTGCGCGCTTCCGCCGCGGCGCGATCAGGCGAGTCGCCGAGCAGCTGGAAGATGCGCGTGACGTGCGCCGTGAACTTCACGCGGATGCCCGCCGACAACGAGTCCGTCTTGGTGTAGTACTCCTTCGTGGGCAGCGTGAGGCCGCCCTGGTACAGCCCCGCGATGGTGCGCGCCGCGTCCTTCGAGTCCTGGACGGCACCATCACCCCAGGGTGCGAGGCCTGCCCGCAGTTCGAGCGCGCCGAGCGCGCGAATCAGGTCGGTACGCGTGCGTATCGCGCCGATCATGTCCAGCTCGGGCTTCAGTGGCGAGGCGCCCCGACGGTCGATCGCGGCCGTATCCATGCACGAGCCGTAGAACGCACCAACCTTGTACGCGGCACTGCCCTTCGGCGCCTTGCCCGCGCGCACGGCCGCAGCGTCCGTTTGCGCGATGTCGTGCAGGACGTCGACGTTGCGATCATTGAGCTCGTAGAAGGAGCCATAGGAGGCGTAGGCCGCCGGGATTTTCGTGCGAGACAACCATCCGCCGTTCGCGAAGCGGAAGAAGTCGGTGCACGCACCGCACGTCGTGTCCATATTGGCGGGATCGATCGCTTTCGAGTGCGCCGTCGCCTGCGCGCCGAGGGCCGAAGCAGACGCGGCAATGAGGGCGCCCAGCGCGATCAAGCCGCGCATGACGAAGGAGATGCGCATGAGGGGGACTCCTGAGGTCACGGTAAGATCCTGAAATTAGGACCGCTCCCGCCGCGCGGTAAGGCGCGTTGCGAGCGCTCGTGCTCCCCACGAAAGCGAATTGCCCTACTGGTCGTCATCCCCGCGAATGCGGGGATCCATTTCAAGGCCTGGTTCAACATGGATTCCCGCTTTCGCGGGAATGACGAACCACGCGTATTCATACCCGCTTCGCGGGAATGATGAACACGTGCTGGACAATAGAACCCCGATCGATGCCTGAACTTCCCGATGTCACCGTCTATGTCGAAGCGCTCGAGGAACGCATCGTCGGCCAGCCGCTGTCGGCGTACGCCATCCTCAGCCCGTTCGTGCTGCGCACCGTCGAGCCGCCACTCGATGCCTTGGTCGGGTCCGAGGTGCGCAGCGTCGCACGCCTCGGGAAGCGCATCGTGGTGGAGTTCGAGGGCGATCGTTTCATCGTCATCCACCTGATGATCGCTGGCCGGTTCCGCTGGTTCGCCTCCGGCACGCGCGTGAAAGTCCCAGGGCGCATCGCGCTCGTGGAGCTGGAGTTTCCCACGGGCACGCTCGTGCTCACGGAAGCAGGTACCAAGCGGCGGGCGTCGCTGCACGTCGTCCAGGGTCGTGCCGGGCTGGCGCAGTTCGATCGCGGTGGTCTCGAGGTGCTGACCGCACCCCTCGATGAATTCGCCGAGCGACTGTCGCGCGAGAATCATACGTTGAAGCGGTCGCTCACCGACCCTCGGCTGTTCAGCGGGATCGGCAACGCCTACTCCGACGAGATCCTGCACCGCGCGCGCCTGTCGCCCCTGAAGCTGACGCGCAAGCTCGAGCCAGACGAAACCAGGGCGCTGCTCGCGGCGACGAGAGACACACTGCTCGACTGGACCCAGCGGATGCGCGAGGAGCGCGGCGCGGGATTCCCCGAGAAGGTGACGGCGTTCCGGGATGGCTTGGCCGTGCACGGCCGGTATCGCGAGCCGTGTCCCGACTGCGGCACGCCGGTGCAGCGTATCCGCTATCGCGACAACGAGACGAACTATTGTCCCACCTGCCAGACCGAGGGACGGCTGCTTGCGGATCGCGCACTGTCGCGGCTGCTGAAGCAGGACTGGCCGAAAACGGTCGAGGAGCTGGAGGGGTGACGGCTCTGGACAGGACGCGGTGGTACGATGAGCTTCCGGCACCAGCCACGCGGTGACCACGAGATGACGCACCCCCGGACTCGACGCGAATTCATTGCCGCCTGCGGTGCGGTGCTGGCCACCCTGGCTGTGCCGGCACAGGCGATGGCCGCGCACCCTCGCGGGCGTGGCCACGGCGATCCGCACCCCACCCCGCGCGCCGGCATCACGGGCGCAAGGGTCACGACGCACGACCAGCTCGCCGACAAGCCACAGCTCGTCGAGCTGTTCGATGGCGTGCGCGCCATTCCCGAGGTGGTCGATGGCATCCGCTGCAACTGCGGATGCTCCCACACCGAGGGTTTCTATTCATTGCTGACGTGCTACGAAGGCAAGGCCGCGATGGCGCGCGATTGCCCCGTCTGCCAGGGGCAGGGTCGTCTCACGGTGCGGCTCCACAAGGCTGGAAAATCGCTCGAGGAGATTCGTGCGGCGGTCGACGCCAAGTTCGGCTGACAAGCGCCGCAAGACGTTCAACGAAAGTTCCACCCGTACCGCCACCGCATGACATCGTCCATCCGCCTGCTCATGGCCGTCGCGCTCTCGGCCACAGCCATCGCGTTGCCCGCCAGTGCGCAGGTCCGTGCCAGCGAGCTCTCGACCATGGCCCAGACCATCGACGGCACCCACATCACCATGGTGTACTCGCGCCCGCGGATCCGCGGCCGCGACCCCGTGTTCGGCACGCGCGTCGCGAACTGGGACGAGGTGTGGACGGCGGGCGCCAACTGGGCCACCACGTTCGAGGTCGACCGAGACATCACGCTCGACGGCCACGCCGTCCCGAAGGGCAAGTACTCGGTGTGGTTCGTCATCCGGAAATCCGGTGACTGGTCGTTCGTGCTCGATCCGCGATCGCATCGGTATCACATGGATCCACCCGACTCGACCGCCGCCCAGATCCGCTTCATCGTGCATCCGCGCGAGGCGCCCTTCGCCGACGTGCTCACGTGGACCATGCCTGATCTGCGGATGGAGGGCGGCACCCTCGCGATGCACTGGGCCAGGACCGTCATCAGCGCGAACGTCGACGTCAGTCCTTCCCTCGTTACCACGCTGGCCGAGGGCGAGGCGCGTCCGTACCTGGGCACGTACGATTACGCGGAGCTGGACGCCACCGGCAAGGTGACGAAGACGTCGACCTTCGTCGTCGACTACGAGGACGGGACGCTCAAGGGCGCGTGGGTTCCGCAGGACGGGTACTTCAGGCACTTCGCGCTGGTGCGCATCGCGCC
>JBBQFW010000158.1:0-9049 GCA_038322445.1 Gemmatimonadales bacterium | reverse complement strand
GTGGTGGGCGACTTCAATTGCTTTACGCAGTGGCACGGTCATGCTCCGACGAAGCGACACGTGGAACTCGCGCGGCGGCTGGCCGACGACTTCGGCCTGGTGAGCGCGTATCACGCTGCGCCGGACCGTGATGCCCAGGCGGCCGAGCATCCGACGCATTTCTGGCGATGGCGCGAGCACAATCCGTTTCATATCGATTACTGCTTCGTGCCGTCCGCGTGGCGGCCAGCCATCCGCACGGTGCACGTGCGCGGATTTGCGGAGCAGCATTGGCGCAGCGATCACCGGCCGGTGGTTGTCGAGCTGGCACTGCCGGCGAGCGGGCGCGGGAGATCCGTTCCGGCGTAAGACGCGCGGGATTGGTCGACCGACCGTCGGGATCCATTCCAGCGAACATTGGCGAGCGACACCTTGAGACTCACACCGCAACGCCTCCACGCATGCTCGGCTCTCGTCTCTCGGCCACCTAGATTTCCTCGCGACAGCAATCTTTCTCGTGAACGGATCGCGACAGTGAAGCCCTACGAACGACTCGGTGAGGCGCGCACACCCTACGGGACGGTGCTATCGCTCTACCGGCACGACGGCGCGTTCCTCATCCGCGCCGATGGCGTGGAGTTGATGTCGACGCGACGCCACCTGTCCGAGGATCGTCTCGCGGAGGTCGCGTGCGGGCCGATCCGCGAGCGGACCTCGGCGCGCGTCCTGATTGGCGGGCTCGGGCTCGGCTTCACGTTGCGCGCTGCGTTGCGTGCGATGCGTGATGACGCCGAGGTCGTCGTGGCCGAGCTCGTGCCGGAGGTCGTGGCGTGGAACGCCGATCCTGCGCTCGGCATCTCGGTTGACGCGATGGCTGATCCGCGCGTGGTCGTGGCGCAGGAGGACGTGACCAACGTGTTGCGCCAGAATCCCGGCGGATTCGACGCCATCATGCTCGACACCGACAATGGTCCCGACGGGATGTTGATGTCCGAGAACGCGAGCCTCTATTCGCGGTACGGCATCGGGACGACGATCGCGGCGCTGCGCCCGGGAGGGTCGGTCGTCTACTGGTCCGTGGGCGACGACCCGAAGTTCGAGCGTGCGCTGCGCGGCGCGGGGCTCACGGTGGCGATGGAGCGCGTCCGCGCGCACGAGACGACGGGCCCTATGCATACACTCTATACCGCCGCGCCGCGCGGTGGACGGTGAGGGCGTGAGAGACAAGGGAATGGCGAGAGTCCGTGCGATCGTATCCGCTTTCGCCGACGTCGAGCCAGGAACGTCGTATGGCTGTCCTGCCTTCAAGGTGCGCGGCAAGACCTTCGCCTGGTTTCCGGAGAACAAGGAAGTACCGACCGGTACGCTCGCCGTGCGAATGAGCATCATGGAGCGCGAGTATCTCATCGAGCGCGAGCCGAACCTCTACTTCTTCACGCCACACTACCGAGACTATGCTGCTGTCCTCGCGCACGTGGACCTCATGTCCGACGCCGAGCTGCGCGACCTCCTCGAATCGGGCTACGAGTTCATGGTCAGGTTGAAGAAGAAACGGCGATGACCTCGGGGCGCGCCATGCGTGGGTCGCGGCGCTTAGCGTCGTGCTGCTGTTTGCATGGAAGGACGGAGATGCGTATGACGTTCCAATTGTCGACTATCGCTGAGGTGCGTCATGGCGAAGCGTAGTCCCACCAAGCTGGCCCCGATTCATCCGGGCGAGGTGCTCCTCTTCGACTTCCCGGAGCCGCTCGGCCTCTCCCAGTACCGCCTCGCACACGACATCTCGGTGCCGCCGCGACGGATCAACGAGATCGTGCATGGGCTGCGCGCAATTGCGGCTGATACGTCGCTGCGGCTCGCGCGCTACTTCGGCACCACGGAGCGATTCTGGCTCAATCTGCAAGCGCGTTTCGATCTCGAAACACAACGCGACGTGCTTGGCGTCAAACTCGAGAAGGAGGTCCGGATTCTCGTCCGCGCCAGCTGACGAACGCTGCACCCGCCGAGCGTCGGCAACCACACAGCGGGTATGAAGACGGCCCAGTGGCGCTACGTGCGCACGCGATTCCGCCCTTCGTCCTTTGCCCTGTACAACGCGAGATCCGCGACGCGCAGCAGTTGGTGCATGTCGTCCTCCGATTGCAGCGCCACGGCCGCAATGCCCGCGCTGATCGTTGCATGCACGTCCTCTGGCCAGCCCGGAACCGGAATGGGGCGAGCCTCGACCTCCGCTCGCATCCGCTCCGCAATCACCAGCGCGTTTTCGAGCGGAACGCCAGGCAGGAGACACGCGAACTCCTCACCGCCGTATCTCGTGATCAGGACAGTCGCGGGCGTGCATGCCTGCAGCGTCGTCGCAATGCTACGGAGCACCTCGTCGCCAGCGGGATGCCCGAGGCGGTCGTTGATGCCCTTGAAATGATCGACGTCGATGAACACGAGACTCGTGGATTGCGTGTCCCCGTGCGATGCGAACTGATCCTGCAACTGCTTCTGGAACATCCGGCGGTTCGCGAGACCGGTCAGTGCATCCGTATATGAAAGCTCCACGAGCCGTTCATTCGCCACGTTGAGTTGCTGCGTACGCGTCGCGACCACGCTTTCGAGATGATGCTGCTGCGCACGAAGTCGGCGCGTCCACCGGAGCGCGCCACCAGTGATCAGGAGGATGATGGCCATCGCGAAGGCGAACTGGCCTGTTCGACGCTGCCACCACGCAGGCAAGACGTCGAAGGACACATACGCAGGCGCTGACGGAGTTCCCGCGTAATCGCGCGCCTCGATCTTCAGCCGGTAGTGTCCCGGCGGCAACGACGACATGATTCGCGCGGGCGCTGGGGTCCACGCACCCGGTCCCTTGTCGAACCCGATCAACTCGGTCCGATAGCGCGTCTCGGCTTCACGCTGCCCCGATCGCAGCGAATACTCGACACGCAGTTCGCGCGCGTCGGGTTGAAGCCGCACCGAGTCCTCAGGAACCAACTGGTCATCGATGCGTACCTCGACGACTGCCAGCTTCCGGGGAGTTCCCGCTCGCGCCGAGCCCGGATCGAACACCGTCAGGCCACCGAGGGTGCCCGTCCAGAAACGGTCGTGCGCGTCCACGAACTGGCCGTTGAGGTTGCACTCCTCATGCACCATTCCCTCCTGGCGGCCAAAGTACCTGCTCCGCCATCCGGTCGAATCGGGCGTGAGCTGCTGCACCCCGATGTTCGTGCACAGGTAAACGCGGCCCTTCGAGTCGCCGGTCGCGCTGTAGACCGTGGCGTCCATCGCGGCGGGCACGCCGGCAGTCGGAAGCGCGACGGGCGCGATTGGGTTGGTCACGTCCAACCGCACGAGCCCGTGAAGATCCGTCCCGAGCCAGAGCACCTGCCGCTTCGGATCGGCGACCGGAAAACTCACGCCGAGGTAGCTCCTGGCGCCGAGTCCGGCCACGTTGTGCAGCAATTGCCAGCTGGTCCCGTCGAAGCGTGCGAGGCCCTGATTCGTGCCTGCCCACAGCCACGATCGCCCGGCGTGATCGATCTGTTCGATGATCGAGAACACGCGCCAGTCACCCTCGACGCCATCCGCGGTGAAGTTCTTCCACCCATCGTTGCGCCATCGATAGATGCCCGTTTTGCGCGTGGCGATCCAGAGTTCGCGCACCCCATCCTGCACCCGGCCGAGTATGTCCAGCACGACCTGGCCGGGACCGCGTGCCCACGGCGTCTCGATGCGGCGGAAGTGCGGCCCTTCGTCAATGCGCACGAGGTAGCCGGGCTCCATGCCGGCCCACAGCGCATTCTCGCCGTGCAGGTCGGGCGCACGCTTGATCATCCGGACGTCGTTGGACGGAATGTCGTGCGTCGCGGTCGTGAACCGGCGCCACTTGCCATCCTCATACAGGCCGATGCCGTCGCGATACGAACCAAGCCAGAGTCGCTCGCCGTGCGGTCCATTCTCGACCAGGACGCCGAAGACACCGACGGACGTATTCCCCATCAGGCTCGCCGTTTGCCAGCGCTCGTCGGTGAAGACCGCGCGCGCGGCACCGTTCTCCGTGGCGAGCCAGAGCACCTCCTCGCCGCTGGGACTGCGCCAGAGATATACGTCGCGCACCTGATCCGACGGCAGCCCATAGCGGCGATCGAACGTCTCGGCGACATCGCCATGGATGCGAATGAGACCGCGGCGTGAACCCACCCACGCGGTGACGCCACGACCGCCGCCCGTGCTGATCGCGATCGAATACACCTCGTTCGACAGCAGCTCCTTGCTTGCAATGCTCCATCGCCGCACGCCGCGGCTATCGATGCGATAGATGCCCTGGCCGAATGATGAGACCCAGAGCGCTTCGCCATGTTCGTCGACACTCGTCCTGATGTCTTCGACCTGCCCGACCACGAAACCGGCGAGCTGAAACCGGCGCCACGTCGTGTCTCCTTCGCGGCGATACAGCAGGCCGGCGTCGCCGCTCCCGATCCACTGTCTCGGCTCGCCGAACAGGTGTCGCGTAGCCCTGGCGGAGGTCAGGAATGCGGCACGGGGAATCGAGGCATTGCCGGGGTCCGGCACCCAGCGATCCCCGCGACGCTCTACGATCCCGCTTGCTCCGGTGAGTAGCCACGTGTGTGGTTGTCCCATCGTGTCGAGTACTTCGGCGGCTCCGTAGACTTCGGCCGGAATACCGCCGGTCCTGCCAAGGAAGTGCCAGCCGGTGGTGTCGTGCAGTGAGACATCCTTGTCATTCGATGCGGCCCACAGCGTACCGGCGTGGTCGAGGAGCATGCGATGGTACACGGTACCATGGGTCGGATCGACCTGGCGCTCCCACCGGTGTCCGAGAAACCGGTAAAGCCCCTTCGGCGACGCCGCCCACGCGACACCCTCGGCGTCAACGGCGATGCCGACGAGCACGCCCTCGGGCAACCCGTCGCGCGCGGAAAAACTCTCGAATGAGGGAGCACCCAACGCCCTGATGTCGAGCGGCGCCTGCGCATCGGTTGACCGTGCACCAGCCACGAGGGCGAGCGCAAGGAATGCGCGTGAGAGTGACGACATGGTCATGCTAAACTAAATGGGTGCCGCCATTCGGTCCCAACGAGGCGCGCCTCGAGGGCGGCAGCGTCTCGTACGATGTTCAGGGCACGTCTCGAACGACACGAAAGCCCACGTCGAAGCCGCTACCGGGCCCACCGGCGTGCGTGAACCACGTCGTGTTCTTGACGTCCGACACGAAGCTGCCACCGCGCAACACGTGGCACGTCGCCCTCAACGCGCAGGCGGAACGCATTCCAGTCGTCCTGCTTCCACACCTTCTCGATGCCGGTCGCGCGTGCGTCCGTCGTGACGCGCTGCACTTCGCCGAGGAGGTTGCCGGTGCCGCCGCTGCCTCCGCCGACGAGCTCGATCTGGTAGGCTGACCCGCCCTCGGACGAGCGGAAGAAGATACCACCGTTCGTGCCCCAGTCGGGCTTCGTCTCGAGGTACAGCTCGAAGTTGTGGTACTTCCGATCGCTCAGCAGCAGGCCACCCTGGCCATAGGGACGCTGGCGCAGCGCAATGATGCCGTCCTCGACGCGGAAATCACCGGTCGTGCCATGGTGTGTCGTGCGGCTGATGTGCCAGCCATCGAGATCGCGGCCATTGAAGGGCAGGTGTCGCGTGGAGGGCGGGCGCATCCGGGGATGAGCGTTCATGGGCCGTGGTGGTCGGGTTGTTTCGCGGAGCGCTTGCCGAAACGCTGTAATTGGACCAATTCTATGTCTTGTGTCCATCCTGAGACTTTCCTCGGTCACGCGCGAGCGGGAATGACGAGCATCAGATGTGCATTCCTTTTGCCATTCGTTCGTCATTCTCGCGCGATGAGACTCAGGATGGGCATTGCGTTTGCCATTCGTTCGTTATTCCAGGCCAAACGGGAATCCAGAATCCATGTTCTCAGGATCCAGACGGATTCGCGTAAGCGGGAATGACGGGCTCCAGATGGGCATCACCTTGACGCCAGTTCGTCGTTTCCGCGCAGGCGGGAATCCATGTGATTAGTGACTGAGGGATGCTGCGTTCGTGGGCATGACCGGCGTCAGGATGGCATTGCATAATTCGCGTACACGTTGACCATACCGACAGACAGGAATGAGGCAATGACCGACGGCATCACCTACGTCGTACCATCCACCACCGCACCGGCGCTGCCGAATGGCGTGATCGCGTACGAGAGTCTCGCGGCAGAGGGCGACGCGCCGGGCGCGGCGGCGTACGTCCACTACAACGGGCCGACCGATCAGCTCACCACGATGTGCACCGGCATGTGCCTGCTCGAGTCTGGCGCCTCGCCACATCCGCCGCACCAGCATCCCGAAGAAGAGTTCATGATCGTGGCAGTCGGGACGGGCGAGATCGTCGTCGACGGCGTGACGACGGCCGTCGGACCGGGGGCCATCATGTATTGCGCCTCGAATGTCTCGCACGGCATCACCAACACCGGCAGCACGCCCATGACCTTCTACTGGTCGAAGTGGGTGGCGAAGGGCGCCGCTTGAGACGGGCGTGTTCGCGCACCTGACGCTGCCGACCCAGCATGTCGAGGCAACGACACGCTTCCTCGAGCACGTGCTCGGCTACGCGCGCAAGAGTGTGCCGGCCAACTCACCGGTCGACGTCTGCTGGCTCGACATGGGGCACGGCCAGGAGCTTCACGTCTTTTTCGTCGACGGGTTCGTGGTGTCGCCGTACGAGGCGGAGTTCGGGCGGCATGTCGCGCTCTTCCATCCGCGCACGGATTTGCCGGCGTTGCGCGAGCGCGTCGTGGCCGAGGGTGGCGAGATCGTCGACGCACTCCGCGCGACGCCATTCGAGCGGGTGTTTTTTCGTGAGCCGGTCAATGGCTACCTCTTCGAGGTGATCGACAACGAGCGGCACCGTCAGATCAGGGCCGAGTAGCTCAGCTGGCAGCTCCGGTCCCGAACTCGTCATTCCCGCGAAAGCGGGAATCCATTTCTGGGCCCGGCTAACAAGGATGCCCGCGTTCGCGAGCATGACGCACGCCGCTACCGCGGGAATGACAAACGCGCCGAGCCTTACGACGGCGAGGGCACGTAATCGGGCCCAGGTTCCGGACGCTCTGGAATGCGACGCACCCAGATGTTGCGGTAGCGCACCGGGTGATGGTGCTCCTGCAGCTGCAACGGACCCTGCGTGACGGGCGGCGCGCCATTCTGTGCGGACCGGGCCCCGCGCAGCACCTCGTTGTTCTGCACGACGATCCCGTTGAGACTCACCGTCACGCGCGGCAATTCCGTCAGCGTTCCGTCGGCGGTGTAACGGGGCGCGCGAAAGAAGATGTCGTAGGCCTGCCACTCACCCGGGGGACGCGTGGGATTCGCGAGCGGCGGATACTGTCCGTAGATGGCGCCGGCCTGCCCGTCAGCGTAGGTGTCTGCGCGTTGATACGAGTCGAGCACCTGCACTTCGAAGCGGCCCATGAGGTACACACCACTGTTGCCCCGATCCTGAGCCACGCCGCGCGGCGGATTGGGCGACGCCCACTCGACGTGGAGTTGCATGTCGCCGAACGACTCCTTCGTACGAATGGATCCCGTGCCCGGCCACTTCGGGTCGATGGCCCCGGGACCATTCACGACCTCCATGTACCCGCGCTCCACCTTCCAGTCAGCGGCACCACCGCGGACGAGCTCCCATTGCGAGAGGTCGCGGCCATCGAAGAGCACAATGGCGTCGGATGGTGCGGGAACGGGAAGCGCCTGCGCCGGCGGAGTGATTTCCGTTGGGCGCGGGCGGTTCATCTCGTTCGACTTCCAGCGCGTGGGTGGCGGAGCGGCCTGCGCGCACGCCGAACGCGCCGCCCCGAGGTGCGCACTTGCGATTATGGTCGCGAGGATGATCCATCGTCTTCCAGCCAGTGCGCGAAGTGGCGCACGACGTCGAGTGCCGAGTCGGCACGCTCCTGCCGGGCGCAGTCGGCCGCCGTCGACGATCGGTATGGTCGTCATTGTGTGCTTCCTTCCAGGGGATGCGATAACGTATTCCGCAGGGGGCACTGCATCAACGTGCTGCTGAGCCGGAACTCGCCTCCTGCGTTTCACCACGGACAGATCGTGTTTACGCTGCCACGCGCCTGACGTCTTCCGAACTTCCTCAACCGCATCGTGAGTTCCTACACGTACCGTATCGAGCCCTTGCCGGGCTACTCCCCCGTGATTGGCATGCTCGTGGGCATGCTCACCTATGCGCGGGACACCACCATCGCCGCCGTCGCGGGACTCACGGTTGCTCAACTCGACCACCTGCATGATGACGCGAGCAACTCGATCGGCGCACTGCTCGCGCACTTCGATGCGGTCGAGCGCAGTTACCAGCGCCTCACGTTCCAGAACCGCACGCCCAACGCGAACGAGATGGCAGCGTGGCAGGCCGCGCTCACCCTTGGCGACGAGGGGCGCCGAGTGCTGCGCGGCCGTCCGCTCGACGAATTACTCGGCGAGCTCTCCGACGCTCGACGGATCACGCTGGAGCAGCTCGCCGCACGCGATGATGCGTGGCTCGCCAGACCGCTCGTCGCCGCGGCGGCCATGAACGCGCACTTCGCCTGGTTTCATGTCGCCGAGGATGAGGTCAATCATCGTGGGCAGATCCGCTGGTTGCGTGCGCGGTTGCCGCATACCTGAGCGCGGCGCACATTGCGCGTCCGTCCCCGAATGAGCCTTGATATTCCTCACAGCGAGGTTTGCATGCGATCCATGCCACGCGTGCTGGTCACCGCTCTCGTTTGCTCCGTGCTTGCGCAGCCCGCTCGCGCGCAGAGCGTGGGAGCGGACGAGCGAGCGGCGATGGCGGTTGCCGACTCGGTGCTCATGGCGCTGTCGAGCGGAGATAACGCCACCCTGCTCCGCCTGACACTCGACTCCGCGGTGGTCGGAGGCGTGGGCATTCGTAACGGTGTGGAGCGCATGTCGCTCAGCTCCTGGCACCCGTACACAACGCGAACGGGTCCGTCGGCATTTACCGAGCGTGGGTTCGACGCCACCGCACGCGTGCAGGATCGCGTCGCCCAGGTGTGGGTGCC